>CAIYXB010000214.1 GCA_903930015.1 uncultured bacterium
CCTATTAAGGATGCCCTGAAAAACGAAGTTTTTCAATCGGGCGTCCAGATAAATGGTAGCAACCATGCGTAGCATGAGTTGCCGAGTTACTAAAATTTTCTATTTTTCAGTGTATCCTATTAGGTATTGAGTCTGATGAAAGGAAAAATATTGAATTTTTGGGGAGATAAAAATAATCAGAAAACACTCTTGTCTTTACTTGGAGTAATCTCCATTGCATTTTTAATTAACGTACTTTTTAAGCTACATATGTACGGTCAAAAAACAACTTTCGCTGGTGAAAGCTGGCTCAGTACTGTTAGTTCAATTTATATACAAAATTGGATTAACGAGGGTTTTGCAAATTTAAAATTTACAATGATTCGCACTTTTGATTCAATCGAAATGAGAGATTTTTCAGATCGTGAAGTTTACGCAAGTTTTTTGCCTGGTTGCCTCTTTGTACCATATTTTATCTCCAAGATATTCTCAATAAAACCAACACTAGAGTATATTGAGTTTATAGCTAGTTGTTCTCATTATTTTGGAGCATTAATATCAGCTTTAATCAGTTTTTTACTTTGCAAACGCCTTGAACTATCAAAAGAAAAAACATTTTGGTTTTCTTTATTCACAGGCATTGCATATATTTACAGTTATACAAATTTTAGGATTTTAAGTTTTGGTTACTACACTGATACGGCTATCTACATTCCTTATTTGTTCTTTATCCTGACTGAATTTGAAAAGAGTGTCAGTAAAAGACTTTTGTTCAAGGGTTTGTTAATTTTCATTGGTTTTTTCCATGAATGGTTTTTTGTCAGCATTACACTTGTATCAATATTCTCAGAGATAACTCGCCAAGACGGAAAAAAAAGAGTTGGATTGATTCTGTTTTCTCACCTAGCACCCACTCTTATGGCACTTGGAATATATGGATACCACCTTCACTTAGTGGATAAACTGGAACACTCTATCCACAGAATGCTCAGGAGAAGTGCCTTCAATCCAGTGTCAGGCACTACGTTTGATTATAGCTATTCTGATTTATGGAAAACTTTGTTTAAGCACAATCAATACACCATAATTTTAACTGGCGTGATCTCGGTATGGAACTACTTAGAGTCAAAGTTTTTCAAAGACTATGAAATCTACAAAAATCTGTTTATTATTTCATTTGGCTCTTCTATCCTGCAAATGCTCATTGCATTACAACATTCATCTGAACACCTTTTTGTTGGCATAAAATTACTCATTCCTCTTGGAATATTTCTGCCATTTTTCTTGAACGAATTATCTGAGTTTTTCTCAAAAGGAATGAGAACAAAATTCTTAATTGGGACTCTATCGACTGTTCTTGCTATAAACCTTATCGTTGATGCAATTACTATAGCCACATTCTTACCTGAGCATAAGATATACAAGAAACTTCAAACTGTTTTTTCAAAATACGGATACGAAGATATTTTCTTTTCCTACAATCTAGAAATCTTGCTTGATAAGTATCCTAAAGTTGATATTAAAACAACTGAAAAGGATGTGAATCCTTCCGACCGAGTAGAAGGAGAACCGTACCTATATTATTCTGCAAAAAAACAAGTGTATATTATTGATGAGCCAAAAGATATTTTAAAGATGCTTGATAATCGTAAATTACACAATAAAGCAAAAGTACATATAATTTTTTACCCTAAGCTTTGTGAGACTTACAAAGGTAAAGATTTTGTGCAAAATCTTGGTGACGGAATGTTTATGATAGATATCCCACAAAGTGATATAGACTCTGAAGATTTTAACGAGAAGTACGCTTGCAAACACATCATGTGGAGATATGGCTATTTTGGTTCATCTTGGGTAAAGATGGATACCTAGATATTTAGATCAAGATACAACTTTTAGACCATTTAAATAAACCCTTAGCTCGGGTCTATGATGAGTGAGTAAGTCGTTGAAATTAAATTGATATTATGAGCTTTAAACAATATTTTAGCTTATTAAGTCATTCAAGTATGGGAGAAATAATGATAGTTAGTCAACTAGATCATAGGGTATTTTCTATGGAAACTTTAGTTCAAGAGTTCCAAGATGAATTAGGCTATAGCTTTGAAATCAAAGCAAATGAGGAATTAGAATTTATAGATTCAAAATTAGATGATGAGGATTAAACTAAACGCTATTGATAAGTTTTGAAAATATTTTTTCTGTTTCCGCTTCTATGTTAAGTGAAGGTCTTTTTTCAAAAGCAGTTTCAACTAGTTCAAGATTTTTGATTTTCCCTACAGTAAAAGAATTCCAACAAGGGACTTTTGATCTTTTTGTAGTACCTGCAATTTGATATGCTTTTAAAATCAAATTAGATTTATTGGTTTCACCTAAAAGGTGTGGTTCCACTAATCTTTGACATGCATCATAATTAAATTTCACAAGAAATTTTTGATCAATAGCTTTATTTAGTATGGCAAGCTTTTCTTTACTCATTTTAAAAAGTTTAGCTTATTTATATAGTGAAATTTAAGAAAAGTACTTATAAATTAAGCTTCAAAAGCAAAACTCTCGCTGCTGGTGCAAGTTTTTCAAGATCCTCTAAATTCGCCCAGATTACATCATCAATCTCAGCACTGGGGATAATTTCACCTTCATAATCAAACTTATAACAATTCATGACAACAATTCTTGGCTCATTGAAACCATAAGCCTCAGCTTCAAAACTATAAAGCTTAACTATAGACTTTGGTATTACAGCAATAGATATCTCTTCTTTACATTCTCTGATAATAGCCTCAATTTCAGTCTCGTCTTTTTCTAACTTTCCACCTGGACAATAATAATGTTTATTACCACGAGACCGGCACATCAAAACTTTAGCGTCTTTAATAATGACAGCTGCAACTACTTCAAATTTAATTGGGATAAGGGTCACTTATTTAAGATTCAGAGTCAACGCTTTCACTAAGACCATTAGCAAGACCTATTATTAGACCACCAAACACTTGTCCCACAGGACGAAGAATAGAACTACTTATTCTGACAACTTCACTTGATTTTTCAATGTCATTATTTAGGACATTCAAGGGCTCTGAGTGATATTTATTATCCGCACTAATACGATACTCATAGGCACTTACTTTGATAAAGGTAAATGTCAAAATTGTAATCAAGAATAGAGCTTTTTTCATAAGCCTAATTATAGCGAATTTTAGTTAAGAACTGGATAAATGAGGGGAATGAGAGTAGAACTACAACCATTCTAATGGACTTTTGACCCCCTACAGCATCTCTTTGGTTTATTATAAATATCTTTATGACTGCTAAAGCCGAATTAAGAAAATTTGACGCAGAAATAATTAGAAATTTAGGTTATGTTTTATGCACTCCCTTTTGCTTACAAATTTTAGGGTATTTTCTTTCACAGCCAAACAGTCTCCACTTAATCAAAACGCCAATAGCGTTTATGGTAACGATTTTGGGACTAAGGTGCGTTGGACAATCTTATGATATTATGGCAAAAGGACTAAAAGATGATTAACCTGACAACAACTATCACCAATGAAGATATCATTGCAATAACTTTAATAATAGTCACTGTAGCTTATTCATACTACCAATTAGTGATTGTTACAACTAAAAAACTCGATAAACTTAATATTGAGAAATAATATAAATCCTTGATAGAACCCTAAAGTAACGCTTTAGGGTTAGTAGGTGAGTATGGACCAAATGATCTCTACAATAAAAGCTCAAATTCAAGATTCGGCGTTGATTTTTGACTTCATCAAAAAACTTGCCAAATATGAAAATCTTGGTCGAGTAGAGTTGTGGGCACTTGACTGGAACAAACCTTCTATTGATTTTTACAAATCACTTGGAGCTAAAGCCATGGATGAATGGACTGTTTTTAGAATTACAGAAGATAAGTTTGAAGAATTAATACTAGGATGATCAAAAAATTCATTAGTATATTTTTTGTAGTTTCATGTTTGGTTTCTTGCTCAAAAAATTTAGATTTAAATGCTCAGAAATATTTTGATGAATATAAAGTCAAAGGCTGCTTTGTCCTTTATGATCTAAAAAAAGATAAATATCATATTTACAACTCATCTAGAGCACACAAAAGATTTTATCCAGCTTCAACATTTAAAATCTTAAATACAATTGCAGCTCTTGAAACTAAAGTAGCCAAAGATGAGAATTTCTTTTTAAAATGGGACGGAGTATCTGGTGTAATAGCCTCTCATAAACAAGATCACACACTAAAGCTTGCTTTCAAAAACTCAACACTTTGGTTCTACCAAGAAATTGCAAGAAGAGTTGGACTTGAACATATGCAAGAGATCGTAGATAAAGCGAAATTCGGCAATAGGGAAATTGGTGATCAAATAGATCAGTTCTGGCTAGAGGGTCCACTAAGAATTTCGGCACTTGAATATATAGAGTTTTTAAAAGGGGTACATCTAGAGACTTTTGCTTTCAGTAAAGAGACTTATGTGAAGGCAAAAAGAGTTTTTATCGAGGAGAAAACTCAAGACTATATTTTTCGAGCAAAAACCGGAACTACGGTTTTTAATGGTGAACAGCTTTGTTGGTATGTCGGCTATATAGAACAATCTGAGAATACGTATGTTTTTGCAATGAATGTTTCATCACCAAGACCTGATAATTTTTTAGAAGGTAAAGCAATTAAGTCAAGAGTTCCTTTAACTCTAAAAATCTTAAAAGAAGAATTTAAGATTTTATAAGCTTGTAAAACTACCCATCCACTTATCAATAGGGCCGCACCTTTCACCTTCATTTTTTTCAATATAATAAAACAAACTTTAATGTAGTTAGAAACTCTAAAGTTCGGCTTTAGGGTTTCTATTAATACAAAAAGAAAGAGACCCCTCCGTAAGGAGAGGTCTCTTTCTTTTTTAATGGTACCCCCAAGGGAAGTCGAATCCCTGTTGTCCGGATGAAAACCGGGTGTCCTAGGCCTCTAGACGATGGGGGCGGGTTGTCAATCTTATGATTCGGCTCATCATAAGTTTCTAGAAGCTTTATGCCAAATTCCTTGCTTTCTTTCGAAAGCGCAAAATGATTATCAATCATTTTTGCTACCCCTCGGGAACTCGACTCAAGTCCAGATCAAAACCTGGTCTCCTTAAGCCTCTAGACGATGGGGGCGAGTTGTCAATCTTATGATGCGGCTCATCACAAGTTTCTAGAAGCTAATGCCAAATTCCTTGCTTTCTTTCGAAAGAGCAAAAATGATTGATAATCATTTTTGCTACCCCTCGGGAATTCGACTCAAGTCCAGATCAAAACCTGGTCTCCTTAAGCCTCTAGACGATGGGGGTGAGTTGTCAATCTTATGATGCAGCTCATCATAAGTTTCTAGAAGCTTTATGCCAAATTCCTTGCTTTCTTTCGAAAGCGCAAAAATGATTGATAATCATTTTTGCTACCCCTCGGGAATTTAACTCAAGTCCCGATCAAAACCGGGTGTCCTTGGGCCTCTAAACAATGGGGCGAGAACAAAGAGAATTATAAAACAGTAATGCAAAAAAACCCTAGAAAATTAGCAATATCAACAAAATTTAAAGTTTTGATATGTATATACATTCGTTTTGCAGATTAGTAAAAGTGTCCTAAAATAGCAAGGTGGCTCAATAGCGCTAAAAAATGAGTTTAGCAGAAAATAAAATTCCTAAAAGAGACGAGCAAGGCTTTACTTTAAGCTTTGCGGTTATTTTATGTATAGTTTTTGTTGGACTTTTATATACAATATTCTACTTTTTAAAAATCAATATCCGAGAATCAGATGCCGCAATTTTTCGAGAAAAGGCTATTTATTTGGCAGAATCTGGAAACAACAGAGCCATGGCAAGACTAAATGTCAAAACTCTTCCTGATATAGAAGGCTTAAATCTTGATGATGGTGGAGGTGATGAGGAAGAAGACGATGACGAGCTTTTTGACGAGGAGTTTTTTGGTGAAGATGATTTTGACGAAGAAGAGGATGATTTTGATGAAGAAGAACTTGATGAACTCTTCGATGAAGACGACAAAACTTTCTTAACTAAAATACCACGTTACATAAATTTCTATCTAAAAGAACCTTTTTATGTAAACATCGATACAGGTTCAGTAATTACAGAACAAGCTTACCTTGCACTAGTAGCTCAACAACAAGCTAGGATTGAGACTAACAAGCAACAAGCTCAAGAAGAAGGCATAACAGACTATAAACCTGACGAGATACTTATTGAAGAATTATATTTCCCACTACCAGAAGTCAATGTCTCCAAGATAGGTACTATTCCAATTAAAAAAGGTGTTCACTTAAAACCTGGGTTTAAAATCACACTTGCAGAAAAAGTACCGATACAAATAAAACAAGATAGTATCGTAAACGAATACTACAACTTTGTACCTGAATTTGAATTCAAACCAGAAAAAGCTGTTTTGAGTTCTATTAGTCCAAACTATGCAAGACCTGGTGACTATTTGGATATTTATTTCAAAGGAGATAATTTTGACGATGGCTCTCAACCAATTTTCTCTAGTGCAGATATCGCCATACTAGAGTATAGTTCTGGAACGGTTTCCATCGGCATAAGCGAAAAAGCTAAGCCTGGAAGAGTAGAGATGAAACTTGGAGCAAATAAAACTAATTTCTATATTGTGCCTGTTGAGACACAAGACCCAACGGCAATAATCAAAGAGATTTTACTTGCAAAACCTATTGATGGAGAAAGACAATTCATAAAAATCGGAAGCAAAGACTTAGTCTCCGGAGTGAAAATCACTGGAGAGAATTTAAGCATAAAAGGTCAACCGCCAGTAATAGTCCCTGATGATGGCAATATCATAATAGATATAGTTTCATACAAACAAAACGAATTAGTGATTAGCATTGAAACAAAAAAAGCTAGCGTTGGTATACATTATTTTTCAATTTTCACTGAAGGTGGACAAAGCAGCAGTTGGGCATTTAATGTAGAACAAAACATAGAAACAGCTGATGATCATAATCCAGATATTGGTTCTTACAGCACAGTTGCTACTCTACTTGAAGTAGTATCACTGGCAAACCTTCCAATTCGCTCTTTTATAGAAGCATCCTCTAGTGGTAGACCTGGTAATGGTAGAGATGAGGCGACAGGAACTGGCACAACAAGTAAATCTAGACCTGGTGAAGATAAGGGTAACGCTAAAAAAGGAAAAAGGACTTTTGACCTTTTAAAGTCTGACCTTGAGCTTGTTTGGCAAATCGAGACCATCGCGACTGTCAATAAAAAAAGTTTTAAAGAAACACGAATCGTTCGCAGATCGGTACCTAGAGCAGAAGCTGGGCTCATAACAAATTCGGAAATAAGTTTTAGTCAAAGCAGTATAATTTTTGAAGGATTTTTAGAAGCACTAACTCTTCTTAAAGACCCAAGTAGTGCTGGAGATAAAGAAATTTTTGTAGAAGGTGAAGATCCTAATGAAAGTATTTATGGTGCCAGAGATGAAAATCCTGAACTCATACCTACTGGTAGTGCCGTTGTAGAGGATTTCTTTTTAACTAACAGAGGTAAATCACCTTCTGCCAAAGGCTTTAAGAAGAGCGGAATTGTTACAGTGGTGGGATCAAACAACAAAGGCTCTTTCTCTGATTATGGATTTATTGAATCAACTGGTCCTGAATCAATAACAATAAAGGATCCTGGTTTCTTAGAGAGCCATTTCAGTGGAGATGAAGTAATACAATTCACTCCAGCAATTATTACTCCAGAAAGAATCCGAGAGAAGGATGCAGAAAGGAACATCGATCCACCAGGGGCAGTTGCCTTTATACCTGGTAAAGAAAATTTTGAATATATTTTTAGAACCAAGCTTGAGAAACTTGCAAGCTGGGGAGGAGGCTTTACTACAAGCACCAAAGTACCTGATGACTTCGATGAGGTCTATGAAGGCTATTTTGGCATGACCATCATTTCAGGTACCCCAAGCTACACTGGATCAAATTCATTATATGGACAAGGCTTACTTATTATTGATACGACCAAAGGTGGCATAAACCCTAGTGGATCTACAGTGACTTTAGGTGGTAGTTCCAAGTTACCAAGCATGTTTGAGGGTGTAATATATATTATTGGTGAACTAGACATTAGTGGACCACTAGAACTAACTGGTTCTATAATTGTTAACTCACCAAGAGATAACACAACAATCCGAGTGAGCGGCTCAGGTAATGTTAGCTATAATCTTGAATCTATAAAAAAAGCAATTATTCACATCCCTTTCACAGACGACCTTAGAACAAGAATAATAGAGCCCGTAAGTGATCAATCAGAGATATTGGAGAAGAAAAAATAATGTCCCAAAAACCATTTAATAATCTAAGATCCAATCAAGGTGTCACTTTAGTAGAACTTCTTATTTCACTTGTTATAATTTCTTTTGCATTAATTCCTATTGTTAATTTTTATAATTTTTACCTAAGAGAAACAAATCGTACTCACCAAGAAACTCGTTTGAAATTCTTGGCACAAGAAGAAATGGAGAGATTCATAGCACTAGATTACAGGAATAGCTCTTTAGAGTGCTTTGGCAACACTGGAGGTAGAACAAATTTCTATGAAAGAGATGATTTTCTTGTAAAAACTAACATTGTCTTTATTGACGCAGAGACTGGAGAGATTCCAGAAATTTATCCTGCCAGCACAGAAGATGAGACACTCTTAAAAAGAATCACCGTAAGCGTTTCTAAACAAAACCAAAACAGTAGTCAAGTAGACTTTATTTACTTCAAAAGTCCTTAAATTTGGATCATGGCTATCGACTGGGCTTCAATAGAAGTTGGAACTTCATTATAAGAAATCACAGACATTTGCGGTATAGATCTTTCTAAAATCTTTCTAACCGGCATTCTTATTTTACTACTACACAACAATACCGGAGGATATCCGTTCTCTGTCATTTCTTCGTAGGTACTTTGTAAATTCTCGATTAAAGCTTTTGTTTTTGAAGGATCAAGCGCAATTCTACCCATATGTAAGCCATTTACCAATTGCTCTTCTACCGATGGATGAAACGTA
>CAIYXB010000215.1 GCA_903930015.1 uncultured bacterium
CACGTTGTTTAGCGCAAGCTGCGTCCAACAAATCAATTGATTTATCTGGATTTTTACGATCATGAATATAACGTGCGGAACTTTCTACTGCTGCTTTTACTGCATCCTCAGTAATTTCAACCTTGTGAAACTCATTCAACCTACTACTTAATCCATTTAAGATTCTGATTGTGCTTTCATTACTAGGTTCATCAATTGAAACTCTATAAAATCTGCGCATTAATGCACGGTCTTTTTCAAAGCTTTCGTAGAATTCTTCCCATGTTGTACTTGCTATAATTTTTAGATTACCTTTAGTAATAGCAGGTTTAATCATGTTGGCAAAATCTAAACTACTATTGTTTGAGCTACCACTACCTTGCATAGTGTGTGCTTCATCGATGAATAAAATAGTATTCTTTTTAGTTACTAATGCTTCTAATACTGCTTTGATCTTTTCTTCGAAATCACCTCTGTATTTGCTACCTGCAAGCAACCCGCCTATTTCTAAACTATAAAGTTCATGATCTTTGAGGAACTCAGGGACCTCACCGTCATTAATCTTTTGTGCTAGCCCCTCAGCAATTGCCGTTTTACCTACACCAGGATCACCCACCATCAATACATTAGACTTGAATTTCTTAGCAAGTACATTGATAATGTCGTCTAGTTCCTGTGAACGACCGATCAATGGCTCAAGTTTTCCTTGTTTAGCAAGTTGAGTAAGATTGGTTGTATATTCTTCAAGAATTTCATCGGCTTGCTCTTTTGACAATTTATTTGCAAAATCATCATTTTTGTAGGTCTTTTGCCAATGTGCAACAAATTCATTTTTGTTGATGCCATACTTTAACAAGTAGTAGTGTGCATGACTATTACCTTCAGCAGCAATACTTAGATACAAATCAATAGTAGTAACTTGCCTACGTCCGGTAAATAAAACTTGAGTTACACTGCGATTAATAACACGTTCAATTGATGTAGTTCTTTTTGGTTGAAGATTTTCATCCTCTACTGCAATGGCATGTAAGCTATCTAAATAGCTAGCCACTTCATGAGTCATTACTTCAGTTTCTACACCAAAATTATCAAGACATTTTTTAAATGGCGGGTGCGTGATCAATGCTAACAATAAATGTTCTACTGTACAATATTGATGTTTTCTTTCCTTAGCAAAACCAATAGCTTTTTCAATGATGTTCTCAATTTCAGGTGAATTGTTCATACCAGTTTCCTTTAAAATATTTAATTGGTTTTATGTTGTAAAATACTATCAACTATTCTACTGTCAATGTTATCAGGAATAAAGGGTTTTAGCAAGAGTATTTGGTCTCCATACATACTGGTATTTGGTATGGGCATGCCTTGACCTGCAATTTTTAATTGCATAAATGGTTGTGTGTTAGCAGGAACATTAACTTCAAAAGTTTTTCCTGAAATAGTAGTAAATTCAATTTTTGTACCCACAATAAGATCCAATACACTTATTTGTTGTGGTGAATACAAGTCTTGACCCTGTCTTTCGAATTTTAAATCGGGATGAACTCTGAATTCAACTATAAGTGACGCCCCATCTATTAGATTATCATATCTAATTTGATTACCATTATCTACACCCTTTGGTATATTAATGGTAGCATTGACAGGGCCTTTTTGAGTGTGTAGATTTAAAACTTGTTGCGATCCAGTATATGACTGTTGTAGCGATATTGCAACTGTTGTCCTAAAAATAGGTTTTTGTGGGCGGTGCTGATTTCCACCAAAGAATTGACTGAATATATCACCCATATCCATGCCATTAACATTAAAGTGAAATCCGCTCGGTCCCCCGAAGCCTGGAAATCCTTGTGGTTCTGGCATGTCGTATTGCTGGCGCTTTTGTGTGTCGCTCAATACGTCATATGCGGTTTGTATTCGTTGAAAGGTAGCAGTATCACCTCCCTTATCCGGATGATTACTACTTGCTAGCTTACGATATGCTTTTTTAATTTCTTCGGGTGTAGCGTTTTTACCTACACCTAGTGTTTGATAGTGGTCCATTCACTAAGTATATCAACAAAATTTGTATTTGTCAATATTTAATTCTTTGTGGCGCCCTCTATTTTTTCCTTAGTTCTTCCATATGC
>CAIYXB010000216.1 GCA_903930015.1 uncultured bacterium
AGTGAGCTTGATGGAAAACTAAACATACTTTTTAAGCAGAAATCCCCTGTTGTTTTTGAAATTTTCAAGGGTAAGATTTTTATCAAGTTGATTTTACCGGGTCTAATTGTTTTTTTGATTTCGGCATTCTTGATTAATCCAAAAATGACAAGCACTAATTTTGCTTTTGTATTAGCTATTTTAATGTCTTTAACGTATTCTTCTAGAATTTATTACCATAATCTGAATTCATTTAGATCTAATTTGTTATCTCAATTAAAACAATTATTCTTGAATGTTAGAAATCAATTGAGTACCGGGATTAGTTTAGATCAAGCTTTATCACAGAATTTAGCTCTTAATTATAAAGAGCCTTTAAAGAGAGAATTTAGTTCTTTTGTAAAAATTGCACAAACTAATCTGATTGAAAATTTTCCGATTTGGTTAATTAAAATTCAGGATACATATAAATTATCAGGGATAGATAGAGTCTCTCAGCTTCTTAAACTAGAACTTAAATATAATAATAATCAAGAAGAGCCGTTTGAGAGAGCAATTGAGGCTATCTCTCAAAAAGTAGAGCAAAACACAAGACAAAAGAATACTGTTCTGATCACACTTACAACTATAGATTTTTTGACACTAATGTTTTTTGGTGTGATGTTTTTTGTAATACCCGGTTTGACTGTTTCAGAATCCAATTGGTGGCTTTCCTTCAGAAGAGAATTCACTGTTTTTATTAGTGCATTGATACTTTGGTCATTGTATTTTAGTTCGGTCTTATTTTTAATTAGGAGGGTTGCATGATTATAATTATTGCCATTACTCTTTGTAGTTTTTTATTTCTACTCTTATTAAATTCTAGATATATTTTGGGTAATTCAAATAACCTCTTTACTGTAAAAAGGAATCTTCCTAGAGCTAATATTGATTGGTTTGTTTCACTTATACCAAGCTTTATTGAGAATTTTATTGAAGCAAATTTAATTTATACAAAATCCTGTAAACAAAGTGTATATAATGACCTGTTTCATGCATTACTTGTTTCAGTAGTTACTTTAGCTGCATTTTTTGTGACTTTAAAAAGTTATTTTTTGTTACTAACTTTAGCTAGTCCATTTGTTGTTCTTATTGATTTCAATTTTAAAGTTAAATCAGGTAAAAAAAATTTTATCGATTCTTTAGATCACTTAGTTTTGTGCTTAGAAATTCTTACGGTGAAATCTGAAACCCCTTTATCAAATGCCTTAAGCATCATTTCAAATACATTGCCAAGTGATTTTTATGTTGCTTGTAATGAGATTAATATGATTTTGCAAAAGGCAGATAAGTTTGGTTTAGAAAAGACTCTCAGAGAGCTAAATAAGGAATCTGTTGAAGAGCAAGAGTTTATTTCAATATTAACTGCAATCCAAAATGGTACAAATAAAAATGCGCTTAAGAAAAATCTTTATGATTTTTTGTTAAGACAAAAATCCATCAAAGAAGAAAGAAGAAAACTATTTGTTGAAAACATGCAGCTCTATCTAATGCTGCCAGGTACAGTGATGCTACTAATAGCAATGTACCCACTCATTGACATGATTTTGTTTCAATTACAGGGGGCCCTAGCGGATTAAAGAATTTATGCGTATGATGATAAATAATGTATTAGTAAAAAAATTAAGCTTAGTAATTTTAAGTTTTTTGATATTGTTTTCAAGTTTTGGACAAGTTTCGGCTGGACCTCCGTTGCTGAGCTTTAGTAACAAAGAAGCTGTTAATTTTCAAAAAGTTCTCAATGTTGGCGAAATAGAACTTTTAGAATTCGCTAATCCAGTCTCACTCGCTCATTATGGTACATCTAAGCAGTCTTTAGATTATATTGAGCTTGAAAAACTAGAAAAAGATAATTTAGGTTTTAAAAAATTTATGATTAAAGCAAAATCTCCAGGTAGCGGGGTTCTTACTTTCGAATCAGGTGCAGAAATCATTAAGCTTAAAGTTGTTGTTAAAGAAAATTATTCTTACTTAGAAAATGAACTTAATGAATTGTTTGGGCTTAAGAATGCTGCGTCCCATGAAAAAATTCAGGTTATATCTGCAAATTTGGTTAGTGATATGGATATTGAAAATGGACCAAAAGTTTTTTTGAAAGGCAAAGTTTCTGATGCTAAATCGGCAATGCTTGCCGTAGCATTTGCAGCAAATGCTCTTGGTGACAAGGGAGTAAAAATATTTTCTAATCCAGGAGGTCAATTGAGACTAAAAGATTTAGACAGTATAGTTTTAGCTCAAAAAAATAATAATCAAGCAGCTTCTAATAGAAATCAAAGTTTTGTAGAATCGTATGAATCAGCAAATAAATTAATTGACACTAATAATCTTTATAGAGATCTAGTTCTAGCTTCAGATGATGAAAGGGTGATTTCATTTCTTGAAGTTGCTGAACCAAAGAGATTTGCTGTCAAAGTAAGATTTTTAGAGATGGATACAAGAATGATAGATAGTTTTATGTCTAGTATTTCGGCTACATCCACTTTAAATGAGGTTTCTGGTGGTGCAGGATCCGCGCCTATTCCTGTACCATCTATAAACCAGGCTAGCGGCCTTGGCACTGGCTCAATAACAAACGCGATTACTAATGCTGGCACAAGCATACTTGCAAATCAACTTAATTCAGGGAATTTGGTAAGTGGTACCGTAAGGCTTTTGGATAATGTATTTTTGAATATTGATGTTAATGATTTACTCAATGAAGGTGCACTTAGAATTGTAAATGAATTTTCTTTGATAACACACTCAGGTGAAGCAGTTGCTTTAGGAAAGGGAACTCGCTTCCCTATTCCACAAATAAATAATTCAGTGGCGAATAGTTCTATTACGGTAGAATATATTCCGATTGGCTTTAAGGGTGAGCTTAAAGTAACAGGTCTTGATAGCGGACTTATAGATGTTCAGCTTGCTAGTAGATTATCCTCTGCTGAAGCAAGCTCGACCAGTATTGCAGGATTTAATGTACCAATATTTACTGAAGAATATGTCAACAGTGGCGCTATGCTTGCGGATCATCAGGAAGTTGTTTTAAATGCTTTTCTAACCGAGTCTGAAGCGAACGTAAAATCTACATCTCCTTTGGGTCGTTTGATTCCATTTTTGGGTAGTTCAAAACAAAAGCGAAAAAGAAAAAACCTTTTATTTATTGCTATAGAAGCAGAAGAAATTGAACCAAGTTCATTACAAGTAACTGATGATAGTTTTTCTTTACCGCATGTTGATATTGATAAGCAAAGAAATATTTATGCGCACCATGCGCAGAAACAAGAGAGAGCAAAGCTTGATGGCGATCTAGATTTGGCAAAAATTAATAAAAGTAAATTAAATCCTGAATTTAGTGGTGTTGATGCGCTTGATTTAAATGAGGAGCTCTAATGACTAATTTGATTTCACTAGCTGTACTTGTTTTATTTCTATTTGTTTTTATGTCGAATAATCTTAATTGGTCGTTTTCTACGCTTAATTCTGAAATCCAGACCTTAGATAAAAGTGCCAATGATTTTATGAATCAAAGTAGTGCATTTCTGAATGCTAATCTCAGTGAGCTAAAGATAGGAGAGCTTGATTAATGGTTTTTTGGGTTAACCTATGCTTTTTTGTATTAGTGTCAGCAGGTCTAAGCGGATGGTTAATTCTTCCTTCTTTAAGTTTGCATATGGCAAACGCATGCCTTGCTGTTATTAAAAAGGATGTCAATAAAATTATTAATTTAAATAGAAATAATCTGGAAGACATTGATATAAAAATAAAAACATCCCTAGCTAATAATAGTGTCTATGACTTAGTCAACATTCTAGCTAGTGATAACCATGATTTTAAAGTTATTGAATTAGAGTTTCGCTATAAAGCACTATTCCAAGATTTTAATACTAGAGTAAAAAATCAAAAATTGAGGTTTGTTTTAAATGATGTCTAAAGTAAAGGCTGTTGTCATTGAAGATCAGCCAATTGTTTGGGATTATATAAGATCTTGTTTAGAAGATACATGTGATATAAAAGCTTTTTGTACAAGTACTCAAGAAGCTGAATTTGCGATTAAAGCGCATATGCCAGATCTTATATGGCTAGATTGTTATTTAGGTGAATTTTCAGATAATGGTCAAGGGATTAAAAACAGTGGTTTACAAATCGCTCATTGGGTGAAAAATCATTATCCTCAAATTAAAATTTTTCTTTTTACTGCATCAAATGAGACAGTGATTTTAAAGCAATGTAAGAATATTGGTATTGAGGGAATTGCTTTGAGTGGTAAGTACATTAGTGATAAGGAAATTGTTAAAGAAGGTATCAGAACGGTTTTGAATGGTGAATCCTGGTTAAGTCCTGCAATTCTAGAAACCATAGAAATTGAAGAATTTAATATGGTTACGATTTTTGAATTTTCTGTGCTGATCGCACTTGTATGTGGAAAAAATACAAACCAAATTGCTGAAGAGTTATGTACAACACGAAAGCGTGTTAATAATTCTATTTACAGAGCGCAGCAAAAACTTTTTATTGATCCAGAATTAAGCCGAGAAGATTTTCTAGACTTATTTAAAGAAAAGATTAAAAAGTCTTTCAATACATCCAGGTATTACAATCTAACTGAAATACACACCATCAATTCCTTAATTCAAAATTGCCTTGATCCAGTTTTATATAAGTTAAGGGACGAGAAATTAGAGAAGAAAAGAGTCAGATCAGGTAATTGACTTATCTGCTCTGGGTACTAAATTGAAAAACCTTCTTCTATACGTCTTTCTTAACTAGATTTAAGAAAAAATTTACACTGTTTAGGACAGATATTAAGCTTTTTGCTATACAAATAAACTTGCTATACTAATTTCAAACACACTTATTGATTAGCTTTCATTCTATTGAGAATTACTCGCAATCTCTTTGCTAAGAATGATTCTCAGTAAGCCGCATAAATCCTTTGTTTTGTTAACATGAACTTAGTTGAAATTCGGTATGTATATAAAACCAAGTTTCGAGCAAAGGAGAAAATTATGCCATACACTATAGTTTCAGATATTTGTGAAGGTGCTGCGGATTGTATTCCAGTATGTCCAGTTGATTGTATTCATTGGCCAGATACTGAACTGAAAAATGATAAGGGTTTTAAATATCCTTACATCGACATGGATACATGTATTGATTGTGGTGCTTGTTTAGCTGCTTGCCCTGTTGAAGGTGCAATTCTAGACGACGCTCAACCTGAATTACAAAAGATTTAGTAGACCTCTTTCGAAACCGTAGGTTTCGTAAAAAGAGGTCGCAATAAAGGTTCCAAAATCTTTGATTTTGGTAGATTTCTTTCAGACCCATAACTGGGTTTGAAAGAAATCTAGTAAGACTTTTACATAAAACATTAATAAGCCTGGCATTAATCTGCTAGGCTTTTTTTGTGAATAAAAACGTACTAGTAACAGGTGGCTCAAGAGGTATTGGTAAAGCGATTGCTGATAAATTAAAAACACAAGCTTATAAAGTTTTTGCACCAAGTTCTCGTGAGCTAGATTTGCGTTCTACTGAGTCTATAAAAAAATATATTGAAGCTAATTTAAAAGGTGAAAGTTTATATGCACTTATTTCTAATGGAGCTATCTATGCAAATTCTTCTCTAGAAGAGATGTCAGAAAATGATTGGCTTGATGTGATTGATGTTAATTTAAATGGTGCTTTTCGCGTGACTAAAGCCTGTTTGCCTTTACTTAAAAAAAATTCTAATTCAAACATAATTTATATATCTTCGGTTAGTGCTCAGGGTGAGAGTTATGCATCAGCTTATAGTGCTTCTAAAGCTGCTATCAATGGACTTACAAAAGCACTTGCTTATGAGCTTGGTAGTGATGGTGTGAATGTAAATGCGATCGCACCAGGCTGGGTTAAAACGGATATGGCATTGTCGATTTTAAAAACAGAAGCAGCTCAAAGAGATAATCTGGGAGCTACAATCCAAAATAGATGGATAGAACCAAAAGAGATAGCTGATCTTGTAGATTATTTGTTAGATACAAAAGCGAAAGCAATTACTGGGCAAGTGCTTACTATTGATGCTGGATTATGAGGTTTTTCTAAGAACAATTACTGTCTTGTCATCAGAATCTTTTTTACCATTATGAAGTGGTACAACAGCTGCAAGCTGACAAAAAGCCTCTTTGATATTAGTTGGTAGTGTTTCTGGAAGTGTTTTGGTGTTTGAATTTTCAGTAGCTCCAGGGCAATTTTATCAACATCTTTTTTATCGTAGATTTTAACCACAGTCTTAAAAGCTGGGGAAAGAGAAAAATCAGAGTTTGGAGGAGGATATAAAAGAGCAGCTAGTTGTGATCCGTCCATGACAAGATCTAGAGGTGCATTAACTGTAAAATTAAATTCAGGATTGATTTTATTTCCTGTAGCATCATAACAAGCTGTATCGGCGTCTCCAATTTGTACTTGTACAATTTTATCTTCTAGGTCAAGGGAATAATTAAGAGTCATGTTTGCCAAAAGAGTCTTTCGGAAGTCCTTATAAGTTTCTCTGAGCTCTTTCCCAACTGCATCTTTTATGAATATTATTGGTGCAAGTGCAGTGAAAATTAACCTTGCTTTATTATCATTTAGGATTTCAGTTAATTCAGGCTTCTCTTCTGCTTTGCCACTAGTTTCTAGATAGTTAGAGTATTGTTCTAGAATACCTAAGCCGCTTGTTGGATCAGCTTTAAAATTAGTGTCTTCAGCAATTTTTTTAAGTGCTGTTATCACAGAAGTATAAGATTTTAGATTAGTTGATTTTTCCTCTTGAACTTTTGTGCTGCCATGAAAGCTATTAAAATTAAAATTAGATATTGCGTTTGTTACTGTGCGAGCTATATTGTGACCTCCAAATCTTCTTAGATTTGCATCCTTAGTGTCTTTGTCGAAATCTACTACAGTGCTTGGGTTTCTCCCCTTAAGTTCTTCGGGTGAAAAAGCAAAAGTTACACCATCTCCAAGAACACCAAGCAAGGCTTTGGCATTTTTTGAGGTTGAAAACGAATCCGAATTAACTCCTAGTGTGTGACAACCTACAAAGCTATCAGCAGCGTAGTTCCAAGATCCTGATGGTGTTTTACAGCTTTTTATCTCTGGATTTTTTGTGCTTATAACGTGGTGTTTTCTTAAAGCATCACTAAAGTAATTTAATAAAATAGCTTTTTCCAAAGTTTTAGTTTCGGCGCTTTGGTCTTTTGTTGCTCTGAGATCTAGGGTATCAAGGTACTTTTGAAAAACGTCTTGTCCATATTGATCTATCAGTGCCTCTTCTGGACTAGTAAAATCTTCTGTATCAATATCCTTATTCACTACAGCTTTTTCAAGAGAAGTTGCATCATCATCACTTTTTTTTTCACTATAAAGTGCTTCAAACGCTTCTTGCTCACTTTTAGTTAAATTAAGTTCAGGGTTATGAATTTTATCTAATTCAGATTTAATGAAGTCACCAGTTTGATTATTACCAATAATATTCTCGCTTTTAATTAAGTCATCAATGAATTCAGAAATAGATTTTTTAATATAACTATTGTAAGAAAAAGTACTATCAAAAATACCTTTTAGGACATCTATATCTGCTTCCAAAGCAACTGCTAAATCTTGTAGGCTGTGTTTATTGATAGCGGCCTTTGCTTGATCAAGATGATTTTGACCATATGGAAAACACTATACATAAGTGTGGAATTATAGCATATTATCTTAAGGAATTTCACTTTGGTGCTATTATTAGCTTATAAATTGAGATAAATACTATGAATTTCCAAGAACAAATAATGCAAAAAAACAGTTTCCCTTTACTTTTAGGACCTTGCGTTATTGAGTCTGAGGCAATAGTTTTTGAAATAGCAAAGAAGATTGAATCTATCAAAAATAGTCTTGCTAGGGAAAAATACTCACAAGATATAGTTTGGGTTTTTAAAGCAAGTTTTGATAAAGCCAATAGAACTTCTATTAATGGTTTTCGTGGTCCTGGTTTGAAAAATGGTCTTGAGATTTTAAACAAAGTAAAAAAAGATTTTGGTTTTGCTCTTGTTTCTGATATTCATGAGATCAGTCAAGTAACTGAAGCTGCTGAAGTTTTAGATATCTTGCAAATACCAGCTTTTCTTTGTAGACAAACAGATTTGATTGTTGCTGCAGCCCAGGCAAATAAAGTGCTCAATATCAAAAAAGGTCAATTCCTTTCACCACCCGAGATTAAAAACATAGTGCAAAAATCTTATGATGCTGGAAATCAAAATGTATTTATTTGTGAACGTGGAAATTCTTTTGGCTACAACAATTTAGTTGTTGATATGAGAATGTTTGATCAAGCACGTACTATGAATATTCGAACTATTTTTGATGCTACCCATTCGTGTCAGCTTCCTGGTGCTGGTGGAGATAAGTCCTTGGGTAATTCTCATTTCGCGCCAATTCTCGCTCGTGCAGCTGTTGCAGCAGGCGCTACTGGGCTTTTTGCTGAGACTCACCCAAGACCAGATGAAGCACTATCAGATGGTCCAAATATGATTAAGATTGATTTGCTTGAAGACGCACTTAAAACTATGTTTGAGATTAGAGAAGTACTTAAGTCTAAAACAATTGCTGGCGTTTAATTTTGCCCCTCCACGACCGGGTCTTTTTGCGACAATTTTGTCCGCTAAATCACACTTACTAAGTTAATTCAAAATAAAAACTGAAAATGTCGCAAAAAGACCCGGTCGTGGAGGGGCA
>CAIYXB010000217.1 GCA_903930015.1 uncultured bacterium
TACCAAAAGAATGAATCAGAAAGTGCTTCTTGATAATTAAAATCATAAAGATACATTTGAATAATAGCTGACATCAACCCAGTTCTATCGGAGCCAGATTTGCAGTGTATTAGCACCCTATTATTATTGGCTTTTATTTTGTCAAGTAAATCAAAAAATTCTAAAAAGCGTTTTTTTGAAAGTAAGGTTTTAACACTAAAACCAAAATCATAATGTTTGATGCCAAGTTTCTTACAGCTTTCAAGCTCTTCACGATACCAGTCATCCTTGCTATAACCTAAAAAACTAATAACAGTATCAATTTTATGTTTTATAATTTTTTCTTCAAAAATAACTTTTCCCAGTCTTGCTGATCTAAAAATAATTGGACTCTTATTTTTATTGTTTATCTGGTGAAAGTTTGAACGTTTGAAATTAAAATTTAAGTTTTTGGAGATAAGGTAACTTGAAAAAAGACCAGTAAATATGATCAAAACAATTATTATAAATTTATTTTTTGTGAATATTTTCATATAATATCAATACTATTTTACTTGAGCTTTGACTTTTTTGTGGTTATTGGATAATCCTAGGAACTTCCAAAGAGTAAAGTTATCCGATAAGTCACGAATATTATTCATGGCAGTCTGAAAGTCATTAATAGTCTCAGGAGTAAGGGTTTTATTGAGTTTTTGAGTGGCTTGTTCAGAATTAGCCACAAGCTGGCTGACATTTTCAGCGTCGTTATTTGAAAAAAGGGCATTAAGTCTGTTAGTCAAGTTTTTAATCGCTATAGCGGACTCAGTGTTTGCTCTAATTAGCGAATCAAGCCTTATAGGCTCTAAAACAATAAATTCTGTTGTCGTAATATCATATTGTTTCTTAAAATCCTTATCTATTTCTATAGTAGATAAATCAACATATTGTTCACCAATAATCCCAGAAGGTACTATTGTTACTTGATTTAAAGGTCCAATAGGCACATCCGGTGTTGTCACAACAACATTTACTTCAACAAAAGACTCTTCTGTTACTTCTGTTTGTTTATAACTCGCTCTACCCAAAGCAATTTCAAGCTCAGCTTTTGTGATTTCTTCTTGAGCAATAATCAAATCCCCAAGATTATGCGTTCGTAGTAA
The DNA here is from genome assembly GCA_903930015.1 of uncultured bacterium. GTDB lineage: Bacteria > Cyanobacteriota > Vampirovibrionia > LMEP-6097 > LMEP-6097 > CAIYXB01. The sequence goes on from CAIYXB010000217.1 coordinate 1,119, forward strand.
GTCGCGAGCTTTTGCTAGATGCCTTTCCCCAAGCTCTATTAGCGCTTTTGCAGGAAGTGGTGGCTTCTTAAATGAGTGAGTTACAGGGTTGATCGAATCTACTAAGCCGATCTTAAGACCGTTCCATCGAAGAGCATTACCTTCTTCAAGCCCGTTCACGTTGCGAAAATGGAAAGTAAATTTTTGATATTGATGGATTTTATGACCTTTCAGCCAAAAAATAATCAGTACAAGTGCAGCAACCCCAACTAAAGTTACAGTTCCAATTTTATTTAGTTCTCTTTTATCTATTCTTTGCAACTACTTTATAATAATCGACCTGAGCAAAAACCGCTAGTTTCTTCGATAAATGTTTCATTGAGACTTTTATCCTCTTTAAATTACTTGACTTGACGTTTTCAAAGCGCGGCTAAGGTAAACTAAATTAAGGAGTAAATAAATGACTAGCGCTAAAACACTTACAATCGCAATTTCAGGCGCAAGTGGAAGTATTTATGGATTTACTCTACTGAAATTTTTTCTTGCAAATGACTACAAGGTTGATTTTGTAATTTCTTGTAATGGTGAGTATGTAACATTTAAAGAAATGGGTTTAGATCTTAGAGACTTATCAATCGCAGATAAAAAAAATAAGATTTTAGAGTTACTTGCTTTAGAGCACAAAGAATCAAATTTTAAATTATGGGATCAAAAGAATATTGCTGCTTCTATTGCAAGCGGTTCATATAAGTCTCAAGGAATGATTATTGCTCCTTGTAGTGTTGGATCGATAGGAAATATTGCAAGTGGTACTTCTAATAATTTAATTACAAGAGCAGCAGACGTTGTCTTAAAAGAGAGAAAAAAGCTTGTTTTACTTGTTCGTGAAATGCCATTTAATTCGATACATTTATCAAATATGAAAACGATTAGTGATTGTGGTGGTGTGATTTTGCCTGCGGCGCCAGCTTTTTATCACCAACCAAAAACTATTCAAGACCAGATTAATTTTATAGTTGGAAAGGTGTTAGATCAATTTGATATTGATCATGACATTTTTAAAAGATGGCGTGGTGACGCAAATATCTTGAATGATTATCTAGTGTAGTTTTTGCGACCTCTTTTTACGAAACCGAGAGTTTCCAAAGAGCTCTAGTCTGATTTTGGGCAAAATAATCTAAGTGAAGCTCATCTTAGAAAAAGAAGATCAAAAAGTTTTAGGCGTGATTATCGCTTTTTTGTTAGTTTTTTTTCTTATAAATATTTTGATCAAATGGAAAATGTTTGGTTTGTACTCAAATACGGCACAAGAGTCTTGGCTTAGCGGTGTTTCAAGTATTTTTGTACAAAATTGGTTGCAAGATGGAATTTTAAATTTAAATTTTGGCATGTTTAGAACTTTTGATTCTATAGAGATGAGAAATTTTTCTGATAGAGAAGTTTATTCAAGCTTCTTACCAGGATGTTTGATTTTGCCTTATCTAGTTGCAAAAATTTTTAGTCTTGAAGCTAATTTACTTTATTTTGAAATTTGGGCTTGCCTTTTTCATTTTCTTGGCTCTCTTTGTGTTGGATTGATCAGTTTTTTACTTTGTAAGAGCTTAAAGCTTAGTCACAAAGAGGCTTTCAGCTATTCGTTAATCTCAGGCTTTTTCTATATTTTTGGTTATCTAAACTTTATGCAGTTAGATTTTGGATATTATACAGATACCTCAATTTATTTAATTTATCTTTTGTTCTTATTAACGGAATTTTCGAACTCAAGCAAAATCCGCCTATGCTTAAAAGGGATTTTGATTTTTGTAGGACTTTCTTTTGAGTGGTATTTTGTAAGTATAACTTTTGTCTCTTTAGTTTCTGAATTATTTAGAAAAGAGAGTCGAGGAGTTTGTTCTTGGGTTTTATTATCACATTTGGGACCATTTTTTCTTGCTTTAGGTTTATATATTTATCAGTTATTTATCCTTGAAAAAATTGACCACACTTATTTGAGATTTATGAGAAGAACAGTTTTCAATTCTGTTTCTGAAAGTGCTTTTAAAAACAGCTTGTCAGGATTATGGCAAAAATTATGTTTAAAGCATGGTGTTATGGTTATTTGTTCAGAGATAGTGTTTTTTTGGAATTTACTGGAATCTAAATTCTTTAAAGAAAATAATATCTTTCAAAACCTTACAGTAATTGCTTTTGCTTCTTCTTTTATTCAGATTTTGGTGGCATTTGAGCATTCTGCTGAACATTTTTTTTCTGGAATCAAATTAATGATTCCGGTTGTGATATTTCTTCCTTTCTTTGCAAAGGAAATTTCAATATTAGTTTCTCGAA
>CAIYXB010000218.1 GCA_903930015.1 uncultured bacterium
AGGTGCTCATCAATTTGGTAGTAAAAACATGAGGACTGGGTTTATACCTTTCGAATCGGATAAACCTTATGGCTTAACAGAAAATCAAAGAGAAGATTTGAATTCTATACATCTCTTTTCCCCTAATGAAGAATTAGATACTAAGCGTATTACGGCAATGGCAGATAGAGTAAAGTCTGTGATTGTGAGACTCTGTGAGGATGTTGCCAAATTTGCTAAAACGCCTCTAGAAGGATTTAATTTGATTTTAGCTTTAAAGAAGGGTCTAGCTTTTGGTTTTGAGAAAGGTGAACAAGTGGCAACTTCTACAATCGATCAGCTGCGCTCACCTAATACTACTAAGTCTTAAATTTATATAATTCCAATTTATAAGCGGCTTAGATTATAACACTTGATAATTGTTTATTTTGAAATTATGTCGGTGATAGGCGAGTCTGAAGTAAAATAAAGTTATGCCAAAAAATATTTTAGTCTTACTTGCCGGTTCTGGAGCAAAAGATGGAGCTGAAATTCAAGAAGCTGTTCTCACTTTGCTTGCAATCAAAAAAGAGGGTTGTGATTATACTTGCGCTTCTTTAAATAAGAATCAAAAACATGTTTTAAATTTTATTGATAATACAGAGCTTGATCAAGAGCGTAACATGATGGTTGAAGCTGCTCGGATCTCGCGCGGACAGATGGAAGATATTGCAAGCCTTTCTATGAAAGATTTTGATGCACTTGTTTTGCCTGGTGGATATGGCGTTGCTAAAAATTTCTGTACTTTTGCTTTTGAAGGAACTAAAGCTTCTGTTGAACCTGAAGTAAAACGTATTATTCAAGAAGCTTACGATATGAAAAAACCTATTGGAGCTATTTGTATCGCACCTGCACTTGTAGCACTTGCTCTTGCTGAAAAAAATCATTCAATCACGATGACACTTGGCACTCAAGAAGAAGCAAATAAAAACCTAACTGAAATTGGTGTTAAGTTTAAATCTTGTCCTACGTCGTCACACGTAGTTGACGAGGTGAATCGAATCGTATCTTCACCAGCCTATATGCATGGTGACTCTAGTATTGTCGAGCTTGAAGAAGGTATTTCTAAGTGTGTGAAAGCAGTTATTGAGATGACTTATAGTAAGTCGTTATCGTTGTAAAACTATTTGTGTAGTAAGCCAGAAAAGTTTTCGGAAAATTCGCAACACCCTGAAGCATATCGGATTGGCGTTGCATATTTGTTTTGCAAAGCAAAACAACAAAAATCTTGCCACAGCAGCTGCGCCGAATGCGAAAGGGTTGTTGCAATTTGAAGAAAACTTTTCTGATTTACTACTTGATCTACCTTTGAGACTATTTTAAATCTTTTGTAATGGTAGTTGTTTTGCTAAATCTATCTTTTATATAGTTTTGTAATATTTTTCTGAAATCAGAAGAGATATTTTCACCACGAAGAGTTTGACTTAACTTACCATCGATATAAACCGGTGCAGAAGGGCTTTCGTTATCACCTGGTAATGAAATACCAATGTCAGCATACTTTGATTCACCGGGACCATTTACAATGCAGCCCATAACTGCAACTTTGAGTTTTTCAACTCCTGGATAATCTTTTTTCCACGAATTTATTTCTAGTTGGATATATTCATTTATTTCTTGAGCAAGTTTTTGAAAATAATTACTTGATGTGCGTCCGCAACCTGGGCAACTTGTAACAGAAGGTTTAAAGAAATCTAATTCGAGTGCTTGAATTAATTCTTGGCAAGCCCTCACTTCTAAGCACCTATCGTTGAGAGGATTTGAATCATCTCCTACTCCAGGAGTTAGTGACATGCGAATAGTGTCACCTATTCCTTCACTAAGTAATATCCCAAGTGCAGCTGAACTTGCTATCATGCCTTTAATTGGTGTCCCAGCTTCAGTGAGTCCCAAATGAAGAGGGAAATCGCAAGATTTTGCAAGTATTCTATATACATTTATTAAATCAGGTACCTCTGACATTTTTACACTAAGTATGATTTTGTCTTCAGCTAAACCAGCTCGCATAGCAAGTTCTGCTGATCTCAGTGCACTTTCGCGCATGGCAAGGTAAACTACTTTTTTGAAATCTAATTCTTTTGTTTTTGAGCTAAGTACAAAAGAATTGTTTTCAATTTCCTGATAACGTTTTGCTAATTTGCCTTGTGAGTTTAAGTCCATAAACTCAGTTAGCAAATCTTGATCAAGAGAACCCCAATTAACACCTAGGCGAACTGCTTTATTGTTGGCTTTGGCGATCTTAATAATGGTGTCAAAGTTATAGTCGTGCTTTTCACCATAGCCAACATTGCCTGGGTTAATTCTGTATTTAACTAGTGTCTCAGCACATTCTTTAAACTCTGCAAGTAAAAGATGACCATTGTAATGAAAATCTCCAACTAGTGGTATATCCAAACCTTCTGCCTTTAGGGCTTTGTCTATCTCTGGGATTGCGCGAGCTCCAGCTTCATCTTTAACCGTTAGTCGTACTAATTTAGATCCGGCTTGATAAAGTGCTTTTACTTGTTCAATACTTTTTTGTATATCTTGCGTTGCAGTGTTCGTCATTGACTGTACTGCGATCGGATGATCAGATCCTATCGCTACTTTATCAGTGATTTTAACTTGCTTGGTAAGCCTTCTTGCCATGAATAAATTTTAGCATTCCCGTGAAATCATTGAGTTAAAGAAAGCTATTGGTGTTAATTGGGTCTAAGGGCAATCAAATTAATTTACCTTTTTACGGAGCTTTTTCGAAGACCAGATGTAGTATAAGAAAGCTTTTCTGGTTTATTATAAAAATAGTAATTTGATACTACTTAGTTTTCTCTTTCTCAGCTTTTTCTTTTTTTTCAGCTTCAGCTTTTTTAATTTCTAATTCTTTATCAAGCTTTGCGATAGTCTCAAGTAAATCTTTAGGTATAGGTTTTGCTGCATATTGCTCTTTTAAAACTTCTACAGCTTTCATTAATTGTTTGTCTTTACCATCGCTAGGCACTCTTGTTCCAAATTTAACATTCGGATCAAAAAACCAAGGACCACGACTGTTTTCATAGTCAATCTTTTCAAGTTTTACTTCGTGATCGGGTTTAATACCTTTTTTATTGATATCAGTTTTATTGGGTGTTAAATATTTTGCAATAGTTACATTTACACCACTACCGTCTCCAAGTTTGTTTATTGCTTGAACTAAGCCTTTACCAAAGGTTGTTGTACCAACGATAGGAGCTCTACCATTGTCTCTCATGGCTCCAGCAAAGATTTCGCTGGCAGAAGCGCTGTTTGAGTTAACTAGAAGCACTAGTGGTTTGTCAGAAGAAATAATTTTACGAGAATTAAATGAACTAACGTAGCCATTCTTATTTACGGTGCTCACTATTACTCCATCATTTAAAAACATGTCGGAAATTACCATTGCGTTGTTTAGTAGTCCACCTGGATTGTTTCTTAAGTCGATAATTAAACCTTTGCTGTCTTTTAGTTGTGCTAATGCATTAAGAAGTTCTTCAACAGTATCTTTCGAAATAAAAGTGCTAAGCCTTATGTAGCCTACATCCTCAAATATAGTGAGTATTTGATCATCAGGGATAGCTTTGATCGGGATTACAGCACGCGTGATGGTTTTTTTCAATTTTTCTTCATCACGTTTTATCGTTAAAGTAACAGCTGTGCCAACAGCACCTCTAATTTTTCTTGCAGCTTGATCAATTGATATTCCTGAAGTATTGGTTCCATCGATTTCAATAATTAAGTCATTTGGTCTTAAATCAGCATCAGCACCAGGCGTGCCGTTGATCGGAGCAATAATAATTACTCTGTTCTCTTTATCTAAACCTATTTGAATACCTACCCCAGTGAGTTCAGCTTCTATTGATTCTTTTTCTTCTTCAAATTCCTTTCTATCTAAAAAACGTGTATATCTATCTCCAAGTGAAGCAATCATAGTTTCAATTGCTTTATAAGCATCATCTCTATCTGTCAGGTATTCGTCATAACGATGTCTCCAAATTTCCCAATCTTGATGATTGAAAGTTTGATCTACATAATCGCTTTCGATTATTTTCCATACTTTGTCATAAAGTTTTTTTGGTGGAATTTCTGGATAGTTTTTTTGATCTTCAGCACTATTAAATAAATTAATTGCAGCAATGCTCGGACTAGAAAAACACGAGCTAGCGAAAATAACAGCTAAAAATAAAGAAAAAAGCTTTTTAAGCATATAAATTTAGTATATCAGAGCTCCGGAATTGCTCACTTTGCATACTATATTATTACTTTCTATCTTATGACTTTGCCAAATCTCTTCAGCTTTATTTAGAATGCTTAGTTTGTTTGACTTTGAATTAACAAAAACTATAAGACTTGCACCAGATCCTGAGATAGTAGCTCCAATTGCTTGATTCTCTTTTGCCATTGTTATTATTTCAAGTGCTCCAGGTATTAATTTAAGTCTTTGCTCTTCATGAATTTTGTCATTCATTGAGTTTGTTAGAAGTTGCAAGTCTTTTGTGAGTACTGCAGCAGTAAAAAAAGCAGAATTTGAAAGGTTTGAAATACAGTTCTCAAGACTGTGTTCTTTTTTTAATACTGATCTTGCCTCACTTGTACTCACTCTAAAGTTAGTTGGGTAGAGCATTAGAATATCCAAATTTAGTTTCCAATCAATTTTTTTATAAGTGAGTTCATTGTTTTCAAACTTAGATAAGCAAAATCCTCCAAGCATGCTTGCACAGACATTATCAGGGTGCTTCTCTAATATAGAAGCTTCTTTTACTATCTCTAAATCAGTTAATTTATTATCAAGTATTTTATTTGCTGCCATTAATCCAGCTAACACTGCTGTTCCACTTGAGCCAAATCCGCCTGAGCAAGGGATTTGAGAGTTAAGCGTCACTTTGATTCCAGGGATTTTTTCTACACTGTTCTTTGTTAGTAAATGTAAGTAGCTTTTATAAAAAAGATTATCCTTGTTGTTTATGCAGAATTTATCATCTGATAAATTTGATTCAATATCAAAGTAGTCATTAGTACTCGTTATTTCAACTTTATATTCATTGAAAATATTTAAAGCAAGACCAAAACAATCAAAGCCTGGTCCTAAATTAGAACTACTAGCTGGTATCTGAATTTTGAATTTATTAGACATCCTCTATAATATAGAATAACTCTAAGTTCATCTAAACAGAAATGAAGGTGATAAAATTTAAAAGATGTCTGATAATCAACAACTTTATGAATTTACTCAAGTCCTAGGGCATGCTTTGAAGTTAATAAAAATTGCAAATCAGATCCCAGAGTTTGTACTTTCTAAGGCGCGTGATATTAATGCTGAGCAGACATACGAGATTTTG
>CAIYXB010000219.1 GCA_903930015.1 uncultured bacterium
AATTAGAGTTTTTCAAAGAAGGGCATATGGTATCAAAGACGAAGAATACCTACGATTGAAGGTGCTAACATTCATGCTAAAACCACTATAGTATTTACTTAATCCACTGATTTTGCAGAAGAACCAAAACTCTAAAATAAGCAGAGGTAAAGTAATCAAAAAATTAAAATCCCATCCTGCGTTTGAACATGTGGAGTTTGATAGAAAAGCAAAAATTGCTTCCATAAACTTCCCAATCAAGGACCGTTTATTTTTATCTCATGGTGAAATTTGGAAACGAAATTACGACGAATTGTGGGGTATAAAAAAAATCAAAGCTCCAGAACTTTGGCAAGAAGGATATTCTGGCAACGGGGTCACAGTTGCTGTTTTTGATACTGGTCTTCAATACAATCACCCAGATATTTTTGAAAACCTTTGGGTTAATCCTTTAATTGCAAGTGACGCTAATAATGATGGGAAAATTGATGTTCATGATATTGACACTAACAATAGTAATACTCTAGAACCGGACGAAATCTCGTCAGATATGCTCATTGGGCACAACTATGTTAATGGCAGTTTTGATCCACTTGATGATCATTTACATGGAACCCATGTATCAGGAACTATTGCAGCTTCGGCAAATAAAATTGGAGTCATAGGAGTCGCACCTAAAGCAAAGATCTTGCCAATAAAAGTTTTTGATAGTCAAGGTGGCAATGATACTCTTGTTGGAATTTTAGAAGGACTAAATTCATTATTAGAGTTAATTTCTAATGGTGCTATTGAAAAATTAATCATTAATCATTCTTGGGGCACCATAAGTGGAGCAGTAGAAGATCCTTCTCAAAGTATTCTCGAAGATGCTTTCGATGCCCTGACTGATTTAGGTGCGATACATATTGTGTCGGCAGGTAATTACGGTGAAGTCGATTCAAGTTCAATACCAAGTAGCTTTGAAAATGTGATAACGGTCGCTGCCGGAGATCCAGACGATAAAATAGCCAGTTTCTCAAATTATGGAAGAGAAGTTGATATTGTTGCCCCAGGAGCAGCCAGAAAGTATGACATTCTTTCCGGTACCTCTATGGCAAGTCCACATGTCGCAGGTGGCGTTGCATTATTAAAAGAGGCTTTCCCAAACAAAGAGTTTGATGATTTCTTAACTATGATTCGAGGCACTGGAAATAAAGTTGCTAAGAAGAACACAGGAGGCAAATTTTTAAATCTTAAAAAAGCCTTGGACATTAATAATACCCAAGGTACCGTTCTGAGCTTAAATGCTGAAGAACAAAATGGCATCATCTCTTTATTTGCACAAGTTTTTAAAGAAGGTACTTTTACGTGGGAGCTTTCTTACAAATCTGAACTAGACAAACAATGGATAACATTAAAAAAATCCAACGAGGCTTTATTAAGCTCAACGAAGATCTTCGAATTAGATACTAGATCCCTTCCTGACTTGCAGACATATAGATTTAAACTCAGTTTACAACAAGAAAATAATTTTATACTCAACGATTACACCAATTTAGAGCTATCTAATATATCTGTGTTCTGTGATAATGCTTTTCACAATAATGGCTCTGGCGTCTTTTTTATATTGAATGAAAACAAAATTTCTTGTCAAGTTGAATCAAATTATGAGGATGTTGCTATTACTATTTCTCAAAACAATAAAATTTTTAGAAGGGAGACAGTTGCTCTGCAAAATGGCAATGGCAGTATTCTCTTAGATTTAGGTGAAAAACTACAAGAAGGCCCTTATAGGATAGGTTATGAAGTTAAGTATCTAGATCAAAAATTTTCAGATTATAGCTCTACTCTAATCAAAGATGGAAAAATTTCCTTTCTAATTTTGGATCATTTAAACTTACCTGGCTATTTTCCTATTGATCTAATTTCATCAGGAGAAAAAATGATTCAGCTTTATTCAAATGAAGGGGGACAAAAAGATCTATTATTCATAGATTCGCAATCCAAGAGAATCCTATCTTTTTATAATCCAGCTTCAAGAACAGTTGAGAAAGTATTGGAGCTTCCCAATAACAAAATATTACTTGGCAATTATAACCTTGATTCTACTGACGATATACTTAGCTATGATAATAATGGAAATTTTACTTGGTTGAACAAGTCAACTAATCTTAGTAGCTTTCACTTAGATTTAAATTCAAGTTCCGTTATTGTGGACTTAGCTAACTTTGATAATGATCTAGAAAGTGAAATCTTAATCATAGATGAAACATCAGCTGGAATATATATAAGGATTATTGACACTAATGGTAGTTTACTTGCAACTAATTTATTAGAGAATGATGTTATCTACCGCGTATTCAATAGCCGAGATAAGCACTTTGTCTCCGACATAGATAGTGATGGTAAACAAAATATAGTGTTCGTGACTGACAGTAGGATGATTTCACTTGAATATGACGGAAGTGCAATTTATCAAGATAGCGTCACAATCTTGGAGAATGTACTCTATTCAAATATTTTTAAATTCTCAAGTCCAGCTTACCCAAAAGCACGAATAGCAGTTTCAAATTATGATTCTTTCAGCTTATTAGATGCAAAATTCAACATAGTTTACACTCAACAGGCTAAAAAGAATTGCTCCTATTCTGATGTATTCACTACAGATGAACTAAATCCAAGCATTATCATGAAAGTGGGTTGTAATAATCAAGATGCAAAAATTCAAGTATTTGATAATTCACTAAGTCCTGTTCATAAAGTAAATGGTTTTCCGATACTAAATCCATTCTTTAGTAAACAAAATCTTATAACCCAAGATTTAAATAATGATGGCAGCAGTGATGTCATGTATTTAGACTCTGGAAAATTTAATCAATTAACACTTAAGTCTAGAGATAAAGCTTTTTCAAAAAAATTTCGTGAAAAACTATTCTATAAAAACCCATCTGCTTCACCATTTCTGTTTCAATATGATTTTGATGCGGATGGTAAACCGAACATCTTCTTTAAAGACCATAATATACTTGGTGAAGTAGAAATTGATTTATAAAGGGGTCAGGTCTCGCAATTCGCCTTTCTAGCCAATCAATATTATCTGTTATGATGTTAGTATTAGAACTGTCTAGTTGTTTGTTCTGAGATATGAAAATTATATTTATAGTATTA
>CAIYXB010000220.1 GCA_903930015.1 uncultured bacterium
CTGTGAACCTAGGGATATTAGATTTATCTTTATCAATTCCCATTGTTAACTACACTTTAAACATTCAAAGGTTAATAAGATATTAACGAATTTGCGAATCAGGCTTTGTGACTAGGTTATACTATTAAGCTAAAACCATTTCATTTTCTTGAAATAGATAATCATTGCTAAAACAATCAAAACCATTACAAGTACAGTGATTGGGTATCCATACTGACTATGGAGTTCAGGCATATTTACAAAATTCATACCATAAACACCCGCGACAAATGTTATTGGCATAAAGATTGTCGATAAGATTGTTAATACCTTCATGATTTCATTCATTCGATTGGATATTTTGTTATGGTTCAAATCAATCAAACTCATAATCATCTCCCTAAGCATCTCTGCCGATTCATTTGCATGATGTGCTTGATCCATTAAGTCTCTTATATTCAAGTATGAATCTGCTTGAATGATATTAGATTCATCTCTACTGAGCTTATAAATTAAATCTTTTAGAGCACTGGTATTTCTTCTCAAATTAAGAATCTCATGTTTCAAATTTTGAATATATTTAAAATCATCAACTTCAAAGCTTGTCTCAATTTCTTCCATAGCTTTTTCATATTTATTATTAAGAAAATTTAGCGCATAAAAATACTTGTCAACAACCGCATCAAGGAGTAAATAAAAGAGGTAATCTTCCTTCTTAGAACGCACTTTAGATTGAGAATTCATAATTCTTTTTTTAATATCATCAAAAACATTATCATTTGTATCAATGAAACTAACTAAAACATTGTTTTTGAGTACTAATGAAAACTGTTGGGTCAATAAATCATTGTCAATTATTATAGGTATTCTTAGTACACAAAATATATATTCATCCAATTCTTCTAACTTGGGTCTATGGTTTTCCAATAATATATCTTCAACAGTTAAAGGATCTAATTTTAAATCATTCTTTAAAAAATCAACTTGAACTTTTGAAAGCTTACCGGTAAAACTTATCCATTGAACTTGACTATCAAAATTAACACTTAAAATATCTTCAAAAGATACGTCTCTAACTAAATCTGCTGAATTTTGATTGTAATTATAAAGTAACAATTCTGCTGACTTAGTCTCGTTAACCAAATCATCAATATTCCCAGGAGCCTTTCCTTGAGATTTGTTTTGAGCATTAAAATTCAACTTAAACATAAAACTAGCTTTACCTTAGAGCTTTACAAAGAACTCTCTTTTGTAGAAATAACCATCTCTGAAAAAGATTTTCCATTTTTAATTCCAAAATCCAGAGTTCTAATTGGAAATGGAATTTTTATACCATTCTCATTAAATGCTTTTTTGATTGCTTTAATAGCTTGATGCCTAGCATTTAAGTATTCAGTTTGTTTAGTAAATTTTACCCAAAATCTTAGTTCGAAATTAATTGAACTTTCACCAAAATCCTTATAATAGAATTCAGGTTCTTTGCCTTCTATTAAATCCTCTAAGTGCTTCACAGACTCTAAAACAACTGCTTCAACTTTTTCAAGATCCTCGTCATAAGAAACACCAACTTCCAAATCTACTCTTCTCATTCCTATAAAACTATAATTAGTAATTGGTTTTTCATAAATTACTTTATTTGGAACAATAATTGCCTGTCCTTGAAAGGTTTTTATGGTAGTTGCTCTTAAATTCATATGTTCAACATTACCGATAATGTCTTGCGTTTGAATAAGATCTCCAACAGCAAAAGGATATTTATCTTTTACAGCCATAGCAACGCCAGAGACAAAATTTGCTGTAATATCCTGAAAAGCGAAACCCAAGGCAACACCAACAATACCAAGACCAGCCAGAAGTGACGTAATTGCTTTATCTAAATGTAAAACACTTGTGGCAAGTAACAGCCCTAAGAAAATCACTAAGAGCTTTGATACGGTTACCACAAAACTAGCCAATGCTCTGTTCTTTAGATATCTTTTTAAAACTTTGCTAATAATTTTTCCAAATAAATCAGATAAAAATATACTTATTACTAAAATTAGAATTGCTACTAAAAGATTTGGTAATATTAAAATTGCTTTTTCAGACCAGCCAGTAAGCTTATCTACCAAAAGATCAACTGCTTTATTAAAACTCAGAGCTTGTTTTTTTAAATTAACTGAAATATTTTCGGATGAAGGAAAGACCATAGCTATATTCTATCAATACAAAAGGATATGAAAAATCAAAAAGGGTAGAAAGTTAATAACCTTCTACCCTTAAGAAAAAATTCAAAGAAAAACTAGTTAACTAAAGCTTTAACTTTGCCAAACAAATTTTTGCTTTTATCTTTGATATTTGCAACAGATTTAATCAAATGAGATTCAAATTCATTACCAAATTCTTTTTTTGCGCGAACTAATTCTTTTGTGATTCTCGTTTTAGAATCTTTAATGGCTTTTTCAGTCATTTTACGAATATCTTTTTGAAATTCTTTACCAGTTTTTTTTGCCGATAATAAAGCAAAAACAAATCCTAATAAAGCACCTAGTATCACTGAAAGACC
>CAIYXB010000221.1 GCA_903930015.1 uncultured bacterium
AAATGTTTTAAACACATTAATGATGAGCTTTATTTCTGCTGGAATTGTTAGTATCACCTGGGCTTTAATTGGCTATAGCCTTGCCTATTCAAATGGTAATGATTTTATTGGTGGCTTGGATTATGCACTGCTTAACAATATAAATCTTCAAGGTGATCCACCAAAAATACTTGATTTTATGTTCCAAGGCACTTTTGCAATTATTACTGCTGCACTTATTAGTGGTGCAGTAGTAGAAAGAATAAATTTTAGAGCTTATATGATATTTATTACTATTTGGAGTATAGTCGTCTACGCCCCAATGGCTAAATGGGTTTGGGGAGGTGGTCTGTTTGATAAACTCGCAACCGGTGCGGCACTTGATTTTGCAGGAGGTACTGTAGTGCACATCAATGCTGCAACAACTGCAATAGTTCTTGCATTGATTATTGGCAAAAGAAAGGATATCGGTAAGATTGCCATGCTTCCTCATCAGGTTCCATTTACCTTACTTGGAGCTGGAATATTGTGGTTTGGTTGGTTTGGTTTTAATGGTGGTAGCGCCTATGCTGGAAATGAGATTGCAGCACTTGCTGTTACAAATACATTACTGTCACCTGCAGCCGCTATAGTTACATGGGCAATACTTGATTGTTTTTTTGTTGGTAAAGTTACAGCTGTAGGTCTTGCAACTTCAATCATAGTTGGGCTTGTAGGTATCACACCAGCAGCTGGCTTAGTATCACCAAGCTCAGCTTTAATTATAGGTTTTATCGCTACTTTCCCTTGCTATTTTATGATTATGTGGAGAGCCAAAACATCTATTGATGATTCTCTAGATGTGTTTGGAGCACATGGACTTGGAGGAATTATTGGTTCAATTCTCACCGGTATTTTTGTTAGTACTAACTGGGGCGGCGAAGTAAATGGATCAAGCAACCAGATTATTTCTCAAATTATTGCCGTCATAATTGCCGTTAGCTATAGTGCTTTTACAACTTATATAATTGCAAAAACAATTAATTTATTTATTCCTCTGAGAGTTAGCCATAATAGCGAGGTCATGGGTCTTGATATCAGCATGCATGGAGAAGAAGCTTACACAGAAGGTGAAGGTGCTATTTTGATTACAGCAAATGAAAGTAAAATAGCCAAAGATCTAATTGGAATGTCAAATCCAAAAGAAAAAAAAGAGATTTTAAGAGCATGAAACTAGTACAAGCAATCATAAGAAAAGAAAAACTCAATGACGTTTTAAAAGCCCTATTTGAAGTTGAGGTTCAGGGTCTAACGGTTAGCACAGTAACGGGACATGGAGGTGAGGCAGAGAAAGTTCAAACCTACAGAGGGACCACCGTCAAAATGGGTTTAAGTGAAAAAATCAAACTTGAGATTGGCGTTTCAGATAATTTTGTAGAGACTACTGTGAACGCAATACTTAAATCCGCGCATACCGGGGAAGTAGGTGATGGCAAAATTTTCATCATCCCTATCGAAAAAATCTACCGCATAAGAACCGGTGAAATAGATGAAATGGCTGTAACACCTAGGTAAATTTTAGAACTATTGTTATACTCTAGTTAGAGTTGAGTTATGCCAAAAAATAAAGAAATTTTACTAATAGGGCGTAAGGAAAATATAGATCTACCAGAACTCAAATTAAAAATTGTTAGCGCTAAAATTGATACAGGTGCATATTCATCTTCAATACATTGTCATGAAATAAAGAAAGTGCTTAGGAATAATCAAGAACTACTAAAATTTAAAGTACTTGACCCCAAACATACAAATTACAATAAGAAAATCTTTGTTTTTAAAGATTTTAAAACAACAAAAGTTAAAAGTTCAAATGGCAAATCTGAAAAAAGATTTGTCATTAAAACTAAAGTGAAGATATATGGCAAAATAATTGCAACTGATTTTACTCTGACAGATAGAAGTGATATGAAATATCCAGTACTATTAGGTAGGAAGTTTTTAAAAAAAGATTTCTTGGTTGATGTTAGCAAAACAAACATCTCTGCGAAAGGTAAAAAATACATACTTGGGACAATAAAAAAACAATAAAATGAAAATTGCTATTCTATCTAGGAAAAGAGACCTATACTCAACCAACAGTCTCTACCAGGCTTGTATAAGAAAAGGACATGAAGCTCTTGTTATAGATCATACAAAATGCTCATTAGTAATGGAGAAAGGTAAACCAAAGGTTTACTATAGGGGTGAGTCACTCAACGGGATTGATGCCATAATTCCAAGAATTGGATCATCTGTAACGATGTTTGGTACAGCCGTTGTAAGACAATTTGAAATGAAAAAAGTACTTACCACCGCAAGTGCACAAGCAATTGAAATTTCTAGAGATAAGCTCAAAAGCCAACAAGTTTTTTCAACGATGAATATTGGTATTCCAAAAACTATATTCGCGAAATTTCCAAAGAAAGATGATGTACCAAGTTTAATTGATCATGTTGGTGGAGCTCCACTAATCATCAAACTACTTGAAGGAACTCAGGGACTTGGTGTCGTGCTTGCAGATACCGATAACGCCGCAAAATCAGTAATTGAAGGGTTTTCAGCTCTAAAAGCTAATATTTTAATTCAAGAATTTATCAGCGAAGCTGGTGGTGCTGATATAAGAGCGATCGTAGTTAACGGTAAAGTTGTTGCTGCAATGAAAAGACAAGGCGCAGAGGGTGAATTTAGATCTAATCTTCACCAAGGTGGCAGCTCAATCGCAATTGAATTAAGTAAACGAGAGAAACTAGTTGCTATAAAAGCTGCAAAAGCAATGGGACTTGGAGTTGCAGG
>CAIYXB010000222.1 GCA_903930015.1 uncultured bacterium
GAGATTTCGAGGGTCAATATTATACCTAGCAGCAATGACGGCAATCTCCTCTTTTTCTCTCAACGCTTCCAAAACAGCCTTAGCTTTGATCTCGGAACTTGTTTGTTTATATTTTCTTGACATTCTTTTCTCCTTATTATCTTATAGACGATCTTAGGAAGGAAAAGTTTTTAATTTATTTTGGCCCTTTTTCGCGGGACATTACAGTGTGTTAGGTTTACCTGTATATTTACCGCTTTTGCACCATTCGATCCATTGTTTTGGATAATCTTTGAATAGATATGAATGTATGTGAAGCTTTGGCTTGTCTAAGTTATTTGAATTAGGATTTTTGTAATCGATTCCCTGATTATTGCAAGAGATACCAATCTATTCATTGGCCAGAAAGTACATGAATTTTTTTCTATTGTACTAAAGTGACCCTATTTACCTCTTGATAAATACTTCTGAATCTCTTTAGCTAAGCTTGATACAGCTCGCTTTGGTTTTTCAACTATTTTTAAGTCTGGACCGTTTTTCTTATAAGCATTAGATCCCAAAATCAAAAAATCCTTACAATCCATGAGTATTTTTTTCTCTTTAGTTGTATAACTAAATTTTTTTTTGAATAGCCTTTGCAAATCTTGGACTGTTTTTCTCATCTTCACTAATCTTTCGCCTATACAATCGATGTCGATTAGCTAATAAATACTTTGCATAACTTTTAATACTGACCGATTTACGACACTTAATAATCTCCATAAGAATTTTTTCGATTCTGAAAAATGAAATTTCTGTTCCAGTCTCTGGAGTGTAAAAGCCATCAGCTTTAAAAAATAACCCAACAAAATCACCGTCTTGAATCAGGAAGCAGCTCTCAATAGCTTCAATCATTTTCCCAACATTATCGGTGATAACTGGTGATTCATGAATTGGACCGGATATTTCAATTAGCATCATAAAGTTTAGATGCTGGTATTTCCCAATTTCATAGAGAATTTTTTCCCCATTGTTAAGTTGATAATGATTTTTAGACTTGTATAGTTTATCTAAGTCTTTTAGAACAGTTTCATTTCTTTTACTAGCGTGTAAAATGTTACGAGCTGTTCTTTCTTTAAAAAGTTTACTAGTCTTGATAGCAATTTCACAACTAAAAAGTTTACTAAGATCAAGAAGCGGTCTAAGCATATTCCTACTAGCCTCTTTATCTATTCCTTCGTGAGAAAAGTTAATTAAGCTAACTTGGACTATGAGTAGATGAAAGCATTGGGCAAAATTAGACACTATTTCATATATAAATTCTATTTTTGTATTTTTATAAGAGGCCAGTAATTCAAAAGTTAGATTGACTAGTTTAAGAATGAAATCTTCAAACTCATCAATTGATTTAATCTTAGTGCTTTTATTTAAGTGCTTAGTGATATCTTCTACTGACTTTTTATCTTCGGTGTCTTTGATTTGTATATAAATGTTCAGAATAGAAGATCGATAATAATCAACAAATCTTTTGGACAATATCTTTAAAAGCTTTCTGCTTTCTTGTTCTAAAAATTTGGTCCTATTAAAAGTTCTAGCCATTAACTTTCAACTGAGGTGACGTAAATTGCCACTCACCTTTTTTGCCAGTTTGCCTTAATGATCCTTCCTCTCTCCATTTTCGAAAAAGATTAGAAAGCTGTGTTGTCTCAGATTTTGTATTTGTCAGTCCTATTAAGTCTCTTGCTTGTGTGTTATTGATATAGCCTCCGCTATATTTGGAGATGTGACTTAAAAAACCAAAATAAAATTTTTCTTCATCAGAAGTAAATTTAATGGTTTGCTGTCCGTCAAAAACTGCTTTTGCCCAACGTTTTAACATTAGTTTTTCTTCAAAGCGAATAACTGGACTAGATGAACTTTCAATGACTTTATTTGCGATTCTTTTGTAATGTTCATCTAATGCATTAATTATTTCACTCCAAGCTTTATCTCTCCAGAGAACCAAAGCTATTGCGATTCTCCATTCGTCTGGATTCTTGAAGTATTGTTTCAACCTTTCAATGAGATTTAGGATAGCCATATTCGTATCTTCATTGTAGAGAGTTGTTTTCCAGCGAGCATGAGTTTTAAATGGCTCGAACTCAATAATTGGCTCTCGCTTTCCTTGCTCAATCATGTGTCTAAAAATACGATTTTTACCAGAGCCCAGCTCATCGGTTAACTTACTTATTCTCAGTGTATGCATTAGTAATTTATTTTTAGTGCTATTAATCCTAGAAAACCATTTATCTACAAACAATTCTGCATCTAGAGAACAATTATTTGATATTACAATTCTATTTGGAAACATTTCAATTACTATGTCTCCCTGGTCTTTGGAATAAAATGCATGAGCAACTGCATTAGCGATACTTTCTCTTAAAGCACTAATAGGATAAGGTTCTTCTTCTTTTGCGGTAAATGATGATATGAGTACAGTCCCTTGCCTTCTTGTCCAGCTTTGTATCTCTTCTATAAATTTATCATCTAAAATTCCATATAAACCCTTCTGCTCATGTTGGTCTAAAATATCACCATTAATATCACAGTGAACGATTCTTACTATAAAGTCACCAAAAAGAATACCTGAAACATTTTTACTTTTAATTCCTAGCTTATTTAAAACATCAGTTGCGGTTAAATTTTCAGTATTCTCAAATAGGTCTTTTGAAACTGCAGTTAATTTTTGAGCAAAACTCATTACTAATGAGCTGTTCACAGATCCGTGATAGTTTGCTTTAGAGAAATCATGTCCTGGCAGACTCAGAGTTAATTCTAGAATTTCAGGAGGTGTCATTTCTTCACTATGTGTGCCAATCAGTTTATAAGCTTTACCGTTCCAATAAACAACATCATCCGGTGGGATAATTTCTATCAATAAAATATGATTTCCACTTATTTCTTCCCCGGTAATAAAAATATTCATTAAGTTTGGTTCTAAGTACTCAGAGACATGATTGGAAACTTGTTGTTCAGTTTCTTTCAACCAATTTAAATCTTTGTTTAGAAGCTTTCCATGATCATTAACTCCTATGATTAACCAGCCACCTTCTCTACTATGATGATTAGCTATTGCAGAAATATCTTCTCCATGTCCTTGTCTCCATGAAGATTTAAAATCTAGGCTAGGGGCCAAAACCTCTTGAATTGCTTCTTCCCTTAACTTATTGATAATGTCTTCTTTTGAAATTTTAGACATTAATTTGCTTCCTTTTTTGACACTCTATTCATACTACTAAAAGCGATGGCAGTGCGATGGCATACCGGTGAAAATGGCTAAAACTCTAGTTTTTTAGGCTTTTTTTATAAAAACAAGGGCGATGGCATACCGGTGAAATAATGGTTATGTATCTATTAATATTGGAAATAAAAAGCATTGTTTAGGTATGCCAGCTATAATAATCCTGACTAACGCAACTAACGCATGGTCTTGAACTCAAATCATTCTAGCAAAGCCACGCGATATAAAGGTTTTTTGAAATGAGATTACGGTTCGTAGCCGAGTCCTCTATCCAGCTGAGGTAAAGCCCTAAGTATTATTGTTACTTGCAATTCACTCTCCCCTCAAATTGCTTCATTATTATAGTTTATCTACCAAACCAACGCCTTAAAAAAAACAAAAAAAGTCAGCATGCTTTAGCGTGCTATAACTATAGATCAAGAGGATTTTAAAAATGAAAAGCAATAGACTAACTATTATTTTAAGTTTAGTGATAGTGTCACTAGGCTCAGTAAAAGCATTTTACGATATGGGTATTTACCAGCAGAATTACAAGGTTGATTCAGAAGAATCAATACTTATTCTTGAAGCAGGTACTAAATACAAACTTAAATTTAAAGGGATCAGCAAAGATGTTAATGAAACAACTTTAGACACTCAAAACATGTCTAAAGAGGTAGTAGAAATTAAATACGATGAACACAAAACTATGGGTAGCTCAACTATTCACGTTGTAGAAATCGCTAAAGATGCACCTGCGTCTGCTGGATACATTCAGTTAGTGACTTACGATGGGGATGGTGGGGATAGAGTAAAGCATGCAGCTTACAAAATCAGAACTATTATTGTTGCAGGCTCAGACCACTCGACTAAAGTAAATAAAGTATGTGGAGAAGTAGATTTTGGTAAGGGAGATAGATACCAGATTGGATTTAAAAACAGAAAGCAACTTGATGATGCAAAAGCTAAGTACATCAAAGATGGTCACTGTAAGTAAAGCACCATTCTAAGTATAAATTATAAGCCTCGTTGAAAAGCGGGGCTTTTTCATTGGACGGCAAAATCTAGCAGAAGATTTTTATCAATAATATCTAAACATCTTTCATGGCAAGAATTTAAAAACAATTTTGGAGCAACTCCATCTTCATATGCTTGTAGCCATCTGCTTGCGCATAAGCACCACTTATCACCAGGATTTAGACCTGGAAAATTATACTCAGGTCTTGGGGTGCTTAAGTCATTACCCATAGATTTGGAATATTCCAGGAAGCTTTCAGAGACTTGCGTACAGACTGTATGTGAGCCCATGTCACTATCATCAGTACGACAAAAGCCATCTCTAAAATAACCAGTCATAGGGCTTGTGCAACAAGATTCTAATTCATCTCCAAAAATATTTTTGTGCATTATTGTTGTTTACTCCTTCTCATTCTTGTCTTCAAAAATACATTCTTGAGAATGCGCACGCCAGGTGCCACCTTGCTCGCTGCAAATCTTAGCAGCGTCCATTTTGATGTAATTAAAATTATTCATAAACATCATGTAAGCAAGTAAAGCAAAAATTATTATTCCAATTAGTGAGTAAATTCTAGATCCTGCCATTTTCTTTTCTTCCATATATAGATAAATATAGCGCCTTGTAGCAAATGCATACTGGTTTGCCAAATCCAAATGCTAAAAAGACCTTGTTTAAAGACAAAAACCAGCAAAAGTGCACCAGGCAAAAACACCAACCATTGCCAAACAAAAGATATTATCGAAACTTTCTTTGAATAACCCAGTCCCTTTAAACCCTCTACTAAAATAAAGCCAAGCATCTCAAAACCCAAAGTGAGTCCCATTACTCTAAGAGCAGGTTCTGCTGCTTTAATAACTTCAGCACTATCGGTGAAAATTCCTAAAATTCCATGTGACATTAAGAAAAACGGTAGCGCAACTAAGCTTAAAAGCATTACCCCAAGTTGGACGATTTCTTTTCCCCATGAGTATGAATGTTCTTTATCACCTTCACCAAGAGCCTGTCCTGAAAGAGTAGCCAGTGTAATTCCAAGTCCTAAAGCGGGTAGTAGGGCTACCATAAAAATATTCATCAAAATATTTAAAGAAGCTAGTTCATTAACACCAATTTTTCCTACTAACCAATAAAGTGCAACCACGTTTGTCATTGTGATAGTGAGTTCAAGTCCTGCTGGTAAAGAAATTTTAGTAAGCATTGTTAGGTACTTGAGATTTGGCATTTTCTTCAAAAAACCATGACTAGAAGCAAGTTTGACAGCCTGTACAAAATAAATTATAAATCCGAGTACTATAGATCCAGCAGTTGCTATCGCAGCACCATTGGATTCAAGGCGCGGAAAACCAAAGTTGCCAAAGACCAATAGATAATTAAAAACTATATTTGTAAGATGCATGACTATCAAACTATTCATATATATTTTTGATAAATCTACTGAATTCCAATAACCTCGAAAAGCAAAATTTGCGATGGCAAAAAAACAAACTGAAATTCTAATTAAAAAATATTCCCTTGCTAGTTTTGATACAGTCTCAGTTGTAGTAAGCATGTCAAAAAGAGGCTTAGCAAAAGTAAATGCCACTATAAGAATTAAAATAGAGCTAACAAAACAATAAACTAAAGCATTATTTAGGGAATAAGCTGTTTCAGAAGTTTTACCCTCTCCTTTTTTGCGTGCACTTATTGCTTGCACACCAGAAGTAACTCCAAGCACGGGAGCTAAAAACATAAACGCTACCATTGATGAGATACCAACTGCTGCAAGCGCGTCAGGACCTAGTCTTCCAACCATTGCAGTGTCAACAAGATTAAGTAGATTTTGCGATAACATTCCTGCAACAATAGGCATCGCAAGCCCAAATATTCTTTGTAATCTGGCTGCTTCAATTTTTGGAATCATTGGTTTATAGTTTTTGTAAGTTTTTTTTGTAATCTTGAGCTTGCCTTAAAATAAGCTCTTGTTCAATAGTATCCATTTTATCCCAAACTCTATAAACCATTGACATTCTCATATTGTTTGATAATTTTTCCTTATGTTTAGCTAGAAAATCCCAATAAAAGGAATTAAAAGGGCAAGGTTCTTTTTTATCTCCTACTTTTGAGTATTTGCTTTTATAGTCGTAGTGACAATTTTTACAATAGTCGCTCATTTTGTTTACATAGTTTGCGCTACTTATATAAGGTTTTGTGGCAACTCCACCTCCATCAGCCCATTGGCTCATACCACGTGTGTTAGTGATTTCAACCCAATCCAGAGCATCTATATATATACCTAAATACCAGGCGTCAACCTCATCAGGATGTACTTCTGCCATAAGCGCAAAATTACCAGTTATCATAAGTCTTTGGATATGATGTGCATACGCATTATCAAGAGAATTTTGGATGCAATTTTTTAAACAGTTCATTTTAGTTTTTCCATCCCAGTAAAATTTTGGTAATTGTTTTTCATTATCAAAAAAATTAGTTTTTGCAAAACCTGGCATTTTGATCCAATAAAATGAGCGCATATATTCTCGCCAGCCTAGAATTTGCCTTATGAACCCCTCTACCTGTGAGATCTCTAGATCTATACTATTATTTTTGTATTTAGCTTCAGCTTTTTCTATAACTTCAAGGGGTGAGAGCATTTTGGTATTTAAAGCAAATGACAGTCTACTGTGAAAGCCATACTCATGTCTCTCTGACATAGCGTCTTGATAATCACCAAATTTTATAAGTAGATTTTCAATAAAATAATCAAGAATTTCCAGAGACTGTTTTCTGTTGATAGGATATTCAAAACACTTTGGATTTTTGATATTGCCGATAGTTTTGATTTTTGATTTTTGTATCATCTCGTAAATATCGGAAACATCATTATGAAAAGCTTTGTGAGTGGGTATATTTATTTTTGCAGGAAACTTATTCCTGTTTTCTGTATCAAAATTCCATTTACCTAAAAGTGGTTTATCTTCGTGCATAAGAACGTTATACTTTTTGCGCATTCTTCGATAAAAACTCTCCATTAAATATTTTTCTTTTTTGCCAAACATTTCCTCTAATTCATTGCGATCAGCTAGAAAATGCTCAGCCCCATTGATTTCAAGCTCTATGTCGAGTGTTTTTAAATACTTCTTGAAATACTGATCTAGCCTATATTCGTCTGACTCTATCATTTCAAATTTAATGAATTTTTGTGTTTGTAAAATTTCATCTAAGTTTTTTGCAAAATCTTGGTGATTATTTTTATCATCTAGCTTCAAGTAAATAAAGCTGTGACCTTTCTTCTCGTGATGATTTTTAAATTCACGCATTGCAGCAAAAAAACCTAAAACCTTTTGTATATGGTGGGAGGCGTAGTCTGTTTCGGAGCGTATCTCCATCATTACATATTGAATTAAAGGATCAGGTTTTTCTTCAAACCAACTGTGCTTATAATTAAGTTGATCACCAAGTATTAGTCTTAATGTTTTTTCTTTTGACATATGTTAGTTTTTAAATATGAACTTGTTTATCATAAGCCTTATCTTAAATATTTTTAGTTGCGCTTTTATGACTGGTGTAATATGGCTCGTACAAGTCGTAAATTATCCCCTTTATAGACATGTGGGTATTGAGAATTTTACTCAATATCAAGGAGAACATATACGCCGAATTACACGAGTAGTTGCTCCTATAATGATCATTGAACTCTTTACTAGCCTTGGTTTAATTAGTTTTTTACCACTTGAACTAGCGCAGCAAAATATCCTATACCCACTATTGATAAATTTTGTTCTTGTAGTTTTGATATGGCTTGCGACAGTCTCTTATTCAGTTCCTATTCATCAAAATCTCAAAGATTCTTGGAGTCAAGAACTTTACTTGAAACTACTCGCTACGAACTGGACAAGAACTATTGCTTGGACAATTAGATCTTTTATAAACACCTTGATTTTGTATCAACTCATAATAAGATTTGAAATTATACGTTAATTAAACAAGCAAAATGCGGATTAGATATTTTCTTATCCTCGTACCTAAATTATTCTCAAAAATTGCATTTGGGTTAGCATGATTGGTGATATATTTAGGAAGTTAATAACATAAGCAAAGGAGAAATTATGGATTTATTAGTTTTAGCTACCCAGTATTTGTTTTGGGTTGGTTTTGTTGGCATGGCTGCAGGTACTTTATACTTTTTAGTGGAAAGAGACAGTCTTCCAGAAAAATACAAGTCTACTGCTACAGTTGCAGCTCTTGTAACTTTTGTTGCAGCAATTCATTACCATGCAATGAAACATTATGTTGGAACAGATGGTTCAATTGACTCACTGTTAACATTCCCAACAGAAATTAGATATATCGATTGGTTAGTAACAACACCATTGCTCCTAATAAAATTTCCAACAATTTTAAGGCTTCCTAAGGCTGAGTCTGGTTCTTTACTCACAAAGCTAGTTTTTGCAGATATCATAATGATTGTTACAGGATATGTTGGAGAGACTTCTATTAACAGTGCTGGAGCAGCAACTAGTACAGGCTGGATTATGTTCGCTGTAAGTATGGTTGCTTGGCTTTATATTGTGAGTATTTTATTTGGAAAAGTAACAGAAGCTGCGCAAAAAGAGCCAGAAGAGATAAAACAAGGATTACTCTCTATGAGATCTTTTGTTCTTATAGGTTGGGCCATTTACCCAATTGGTTATTTAGTCACTTTACTAGTATCAGGAGATGGAGCAGAAATGGCTATTGTACTAAGAGAGTTCATTTACAACATTGCTGATTTAATCAATAAAGTTGGATTTGGTCTTGTAGCTATACTTTCAATTAAGGCTGCTACAAATGCTGGCAAAGTACAATAAATACTTTTCACACCAATTAATATTCATTTTAATAGCATCAAGCTTTTTAGTGCTTGGTGCTATTAATTTTTTTGAAGACTTAAATTTTCAGATATATCTAGTTGCAATTTCAGTAATACTTTTTGGTATACCTCATGGCGCATTAGATTTTGAGCTAATGAGTGAACAATCTCTTTTGAAAAAGTATATTAACAACAAAGTTAAATTTACTTTTGCATATTTATCTAGTTCATTTTTAATTTCATTGTTTTGGTTAAATTACCCTGATATTTCTCTATCTTTGTTTTTACTAATCTCCGTTTTTCATTGGGGTGAGTCAGATGCATTGCCAAAAAAAACAGATGAATCAAACATAATTAGATATCTTTGTGAGACCACTTTTTATGGATCGGCCCTATTAAGTCTAAATACAATATTCTATAGTCAGGATTTAGTTGAATTGTATGCTTATTTAAGTGATTCAGAATTTTCCCAGAAAATAGTTGCTGTTTCAAGCCTGGTAGTACCTATAACTATCTCAGCATTCACTTATCTAATTTTTCATTATCTTAAAAAAGGTCAAAAGCAAAAAGTCTTAGAAATATCCTTAATATTTATTACAATGATTTGCCTTAAACCTTTGATCGCGTTTTTGTTATATTTTTGTTTTTTTCACTCACCAAAACACTTGATTGATTTTTTTCATTATAAGAAAGAAAAGTCAGATTATCTAAAAAAAATGCTGCTAGCTTCTATAATCTCTATAGGCTTTCTTTTAACTTTTAACTTTTTTATTGATAAAGACATGATTCAATATGCAAGTAGCATTAACTTAGGTCTATTTAGAAGCGTTTTTATTTGCCTCGCCGCCTTGACGATACCTCATGTCGTACTGGTTGTCTTATGGCACAGAGAATCTAGAAATTAAATTAGTAACTATTTTTTATTAATTGATCTGCCAATCTTGATGAGCTCAAAAAAGCCGCTTCGATATTGTCTCCGAGCATATAATCTCCGCAGCAAGCGAGGCTATTTTCTTTATCAAATATAAAGTCTGTATTTAAAGGTTCTAAAGTTCTGCCGTAAAGCCATCTGTGACAGGCAAGATAAATTGGATTTTCGTCTTTAAAACCAGTTTGTATTTCGAGCTCTTTTAGAGCAAGATTAGTTATTTCAACGCGATCCATTTCTGCGTTTTCAAGTGACCATTTGAAATTGGTATGTAATATTATGCCCAGAGTTTTATCTCTTTTAGGTTTTTGAGAATTGATTCCAATCCAATTTAGCATAGAATCTTGTACATTCATTTCACTAAAACCAAAATCAAAATTTTTGGAACTGATTAACATTACAGCAAAATGTACTTTCATTTCTACTTTGGAAAGAAACTCAAACTTTTCATAGCCCCTAAATAATTCTGCGGTTTGTTTTGGTGGAGCAGTACTTATAACTAAATCAAAGCCACCAAGCCTGTTTCCCTTATCATCGTAGAGGAAATTCAAATCATCTTTTTTAATAACATGATGAACTTGCACTTCATATTTGGAATTAATATTGCTCATCAAATATTTTGTGAAAGCATTCATGGCTGGGACTGGAACGTAAGTATTTTGTGTTCCAAGTTTAGTGAATTTATCAACAATTCCAGCTTGTTCTAGTTCATTAATCAAAGTTTGAAACTCTTTTGTTTCCACATCAATATATTGAGCTCCATGATCAATAGTATAAGTTTTATCACCATCTGAAAAACGTCTTGATGAAGCTCTTCCACCCGGTCCACGTGCTTTTTCAAAAACAGTCACTTCAAACCCGTTTGAGCTTAATCTGGAAGCTAAATTTACTCCTGAAACACCGGCACCAATAATTGCAATTTTTTTACTCATTTAATTTAATAACTTTTCTAGTTCATGAGTATTTTTATTGCTCGCTAAACCTTTTGCTTGCCAAATTATTTCATGTTTTTGATTTATCAAATAAGCATAAATAAACTCTTCGGATTTAATTGAAAGTGAATCTTTGAATTTTTCTTTATCTAAATATAGTGTGATAGTTCTTTCTCTTTGTTCTTGTGAAGGAATCCCATACCTCATCCCATTATTAATATTAAACCTAAGAAACAAATTCATTTCTTTTATAGTTGGTAGTTCATATACAGCAAAATTATTATGCTTGCTCAAAAGTTTTTTTGTTGCATCAAGCCAAGTATCTACATCTTTTTGTTGTTCTCTTTTGAAAGCAACAATTAAAAGTCTTTTAGCTCCTGTCAAATCTTCCGGTATATTAACGATCTTGCCTTCTAAATTTGAGCCACTAACTTTTGGAAAAAATTTCTGACCTTTTGTTTTGCTGAAAAATTCCACCTTAGATATTGGTCCTGATGCGATTGGTAATATTGCTGCTTGAGCAAAGCTGCATAATGACAATAGAATTACTAAAAATTTTCTCACAAAAATATATTAGCCCAATTTTGTCATTGCGAGGCTACGAAGTAGCCGTGCTAATCCAGAGGCTAGTGTTGATTTGGTATTTTAGAAGTTTGGATTGCTTCGTCGTCGTTTCACTCCTTCTCGCAATAACGGTCCTAGCTATGCCATAATGATAATAATGAGACCAAATTTCAATCAGAATATCATTGCGATTGTGTGGGATTTTGATAAAACCTTGATTCCTTATTACATGCAAAAACCTCTTTTTGAAGAGTATGGGGTCAATGAAGCTCAATTTTGGTCAGAAGTAAACCAATTACCGACTCTATATAAAGAACAAGGAATTACGGTTAGTCCCGACACTGCTTACTTAAATCATATTTTGACTTATGTCAAAAAAGGTATCTTTAAAGGTCTTAACAATAAAAAACTACGTTCTTTTGGAGCTAAGCTTGATATGTTTCCAGGCTTGCCTGATTTTTTTAGGGTGTGCAGGGAGATTATCGAAACAAATGCTGATTATCAAAAGTTTGATCTTAAGTTAGAGCATTATGTCGTGAGTACTGGGCTTACTGAAGTGATCAAAGGCTCAAGCATAAATCCTTTCATTGACGGGATTTGGGGCTGTGAATTTATAGAGAGTTATTATGCACCTGAGCAAGATAAATTAGAATTAAATTCTGAATCAGAGATAAACAATATCGCCTACTTAATTGACAACACTACTAAAACGCGTGCGCTTTTTGAAATAAACAAAGGTGTAAACATTCACCCCGAAGAAATAAGTGTAAATCAATCTATGGACGAAAAAGACCGAAGAGTACCTTTTGAAAATCTGATTTATATTGCAGATGGTCCAAGCGATATTCCAGCTTTTTCTGTGGCTAAGAAAAATAACGGCAAAACTTTTGCGGTCTACAATAAAGATGTTCCAAAATCCTTTAAACAGGCAAAGCAACTTGTCGAGGATAAAAGAGTTGATAATTGTTTTGAAGCTGATTATCGTGAGGGTACACAAGCCTTTTTATGGCTCACGAATGAAATTATCGATATCGCTGATAGAATAGTTGCCTCAAAAAAATCCCAGTTAAGACAAGGTAAAAACTCAGTTCCCCTTCATATTAATTAGCGTAAATAATACGTAAGTACTTAATTAATTAATTAATTTAATCTATTACTTCTAAAGAGACTAGGGGTTTAAGCCGACTTGTTTCTGTGAAGTGCCTAATACAAAACAACAATTCAAAAATATTTTTCTTGGAGTAAAAACCTTATCTACGATATTTGATTTGAGTAAACAAAAAACTCAAACACAAAAACTGATTAACGAAGTTCTTTTTAAAGAAAGTCATGATGTTGCGTTTAAGATTGTTTCTAAGTATGGAAGCGAATCCTTAGATTACTTCAAAACAACCCCAGATAAATCGATATTTATCTATAAGGAAACTTTAATCTCATATGCAGTTTGTGATGCTAACTTGATTGTACTGGGGGATCCTGTCGGACCCAGGAAACAAATTAGGGCTGCAATAAAAAAATTTCAAAGCTTCTGCTTGGGACATGGTTGGCGATTAAGTTTCTTTCAGTGTTCGACAAAATATTTGGACAAATTTAAAGTGCTTGGTTTTGAAAAAATAAAAATTGGTTCGGAAGCAATTGTCGATATAGAGAATTTTAATTTGGATGGACCTAAGAAAAAAGATTTTCGTAATAGACTCAGAAAAATTGAAAAACTTGGTTATTCAATGAAAGTCTATAGTGATAATGTTGACGAGACTATCTTTAATAAATTAAAAGTCGTCTCAGATGAGTGGCTTGACGAGCCAAATAGAATTGAAAGAGGTTTTTCTTTGGGGTATTTTTCACGTCAGTATTTAAATGAAAGCAAGATTATGACTGTTGAAAATGACCAGGGTAATATTGTTGCTTTTATTAATTTGATATATTCATGTAAAGAAGATCAAGTTACTATCGACCTTATGAGAAAATGCAAAGATGCTCCAAGTGGTGTAATGGATTATATTTTCGTGAAAGCTATTTTAGAATTAAAAGATAGAGATTTTAAATCTCTTAGTCTTGGGCTTGCGCCAATGTCGGGTTTTCAAGAAAATGAAAAAGTAAGTTTCACTGAATCTGCGGTGCACACTATTTTTAGGAGATTAAACTTCTTGTTTAATTATGAAGGACTGAAAGTTTTCAAAGACAAGTTTGCAACAAGCTGGGAGCCAAAATACCTTATCTATCAAAATTTGCCTCAATTACCTATGTTAGCTTTTTCAATCAAAAAGCTTTTAGAAAGAATCGAATAACCGCGATCTTATTTGAAGTTAACTGATTAAGCAGAAAAATCTGACAGCTTTGTATTTTATTCGCTAGAATTTAAGTTTGATGTCAAAGACATTTTCTGTTTTAGTTTTAGTCCTGATCATGGCTCTTGGTGCCTGGTCTACTAAAATTTATGCAAAAAAAGAAACTGTAATTTTAAAAGATCATGGTAAAGAATTGAAAATTAATACTCTTGATGAAAATTCCAAGTCGAATAAAGATGATGAGTATTGTGATATAAAAGATCCGTCCCATTGTGATCCAAAGAGCAAGAAGAAACAAGATCAAAAAGTTGACTTTGCTAAATCAAAATTTAAAACACTTAAATATAACGACCTTAATAAAATTCAAAAAAAACTTTTAGATGCTGCTGACAAAGTCTCCAAAAACTCTCATAGTCCATATTCTCACTTTCAAGTAGGAGCTGCATTGCTTTGTGATGATGGTGAAATCATCACTGGTACTAATTTTGAGAATGCTGCTTATGGTTCAACGATTTGTGCAGAGAGAGCTGCTATACTCAGAGCAAATTCACAAGGAAAAAGAAATTTTTCCAGAATCGCAATCATCGGACGTGGAAAAGATTTTGATACTATTGACCCTGTTTCACCATGTGGTTCTTGTCGCCAAGTGATTATGGAAATCTCTCAAATCTCAAACAAGAATATCGAGGTCATTATGTCTAATTCTAAAAAAGACAAAATCATTATTTCTTCAATCCAAGAGCTACTTCCACTCGGATTTGGACCACAGAATCTAGGTATTAAGATCTAGTCATCTCCTATATATATTTTAAGCTCATGACTTTGTGCTCTATCATTAGCTGAAGCTGGGGGTGGATCAAACTCAATTCCGAGTTCATTAGCTGATTGCTTTTTTATTTTTCAAAATAATTAGATATTCTTTGACCACGTTTACCTTTTAAAGTACCTTTAATTAATTGGATTTTCTGATTGAAAGCTTCATGGGTGTCAAGCATACAAACTTGTTTCATCAATTCTTTTAATAAATCCAAAGCAATCTTTACTCTCTTCTGTAGCTCGTTTTTTGTATCAACATCATCTTCATGCTTTTTATCAGTAAAAAGTTGATCTAAATATTTTAAAAAATCACGCAATACTAGATCTTCGTGTAAAGTTTCTACAATATTGTTTTTAATAGGACCTTTACGTCTCATTGTTTTGCCGCAGAGCAGATCCTGATAAAGAAGAGGGTCTTTCAAGTCAGATTCCCGCCTTTCCCTCTTAAAATCTTGATCTGGGTTAGCATTATCATGCTGAGCTTCAAGTTCATATCGTTCTGTAATTAGATTATTAACCGTAACGGCAAAAAGGACTCTTCTGTGGTCAGATAACAATGCCATCGCTTAGTACTTATAGTATGAATACTAAGGAAATATAAGGAAAATTGTATGACATATTGAGAAGTGCTACAATTCAAAACGGTCTTGAAATTGTAAATTTTAAGGCTCTATTGAGATCGTCATGAGCAGGAAGCTCATAATAAAGGATTCAAAAAGGAAAACAAATGCCAATCACTAAAGAACAAAAGCAAAGTGCTATCGATAAATTTGGAGATCATCCAAAAGATACTGGTAAAGCAGAAGTACAAATTGCTATTTTGTCTAAGGATATCGAACTTCTTACTGAGCATCTAAAAGTTAATAAGAAAGATCATCACTCAAAAAGAGGTCTTTTCCTAAAAGTTTCAAAGCGTAAAGGCTTACTTAATTATCTTAAAGAAAATGATATCAATAGATATCGTGAAATTATTACTGCACTTGGTTTAAGAAAGTAAAATCCAAGGTAGAATGTCTTTATAGGAATTAAAGCCTTCACTGAATTTAGTTTCTATCTTTCTTTATTTGAATCAAGCTATTTTTAGCTTGGGTATATTGTATTTGTATAAGAAGAAAAGGTAGAAAACAAAATGTTTAAAGAACACGAATTAGAATTTGAATTTGCTGGAAAAACCATCAAGGTTAGTACTGGTAAGTACGCGCGTCAAGCGACAAGCAGCGTAATAATCACATGCGCAGAAACCGTACTGATGGTAAACGTTACAGCAAGCGAGGAGCCAAGAGAAGGAATTGATTTTTTTCCATTAATGGTTGACTTCGAAGAAAAATTATACGCAGTCGGTCGTATCCCAGGTAGTTACGGTCGTCGCGAAGGCAAGGCTTCTGATAAAGCAGTTCTTTATTCAAGACTTATTGATAGACCGTTTAGACCTTTATTTAAAGAGGGTTACAAAAACGATGTTCACATCGTAGTAATGACTTTAAGTGTCGATGAAAATGTACCACCTGATGTTCTTGCAATGATGGGTGCTGGCTTTGCTGTTGAACTTGCTGGTCTTCCTTATGATGGACCTGTTGGTTCTGTCAGAATTTGTTTAGACGAAAATGGTGAATTTGCAATCAATCCTTCAGAGGCAGAGCAATTAGCTTCTGATTTAGATTTAGTTGTTGCAGGTACAAAAGATTCAATCATGATGGTTGAAGCTGGTGCAAACTTTGTTCCAGATACTAAAGTTGTAGATGCAATTGAATTTGGTCACAAATACATTGCTGAGCAAATTGCACACATGGAAAAATTCGCTCAAATGGTTGGAGTTAAAAAAATAGAATTTACTCCACCAGAAGAAAACAAAGCACTTACAAAAATCATCGAAGAAAATGCAAAAGTTGACCTTGAGAAATCAATGATCAACGCAACAAAAGCTTCTCGTAAAGAGCTTGTTGGCGCTGCAAAAGACAAAGTAAAAGCTGCTCTTGAGACACTAGGTGAAGATCACGAACTTAATCTTTATTTGGCGAAAGATAAAAATGCTTTTGGTGAAGCTATGAAGAAATTTGAGAAAAAACTTCTTCGTGCACAAATCAAGGACAAAGAAGTTCGTGCTGATGGACGTAAACCAACTGAAGTAAGAGAGCTTAATGTTGAAGTTAGTCAACTTCCAAAAGTTCATGGTGATGGATTATTTACTCGTGGTGATACACAGGTACTTTCAATCGCTGCTCTTGCAACAGAGCGTATGGCAAGAGGACTTGATGGAATTGATAGTGAAACTGAGAAATTTTACATGCACAACTACAACTTTCCTTCTTGGTCAGTTGGTGAAGTAAGACCTAATCGTGGACCAGGTCGTCGTGAAATTGGCCATGGTGCACTTGCTGAAAGAGCAATTGAGCCAGCGTTACCTTCACGTAAAGACTTCCCTTATGCAATCAGAGTTGTATCAGAAGTACTTTCATCTTCTGGATCCACTTCGATGGCTGCAACTTGTGGATCTTCACTTGCCTTATTTGATGCAGGTGTACCTATGAAGTGTGCTGTTGCTGGTGTTGCAATGGGTCTTATCCAAGAGCCTGACAAGACTGTTGTGCTGACTGACATTCATGAGCTTGAAGATTTCCTTGGAGACATGGATTTTAAAGTTGCTGGTGATAAGGACGGAATTTCTGCACTGCAAATGGATATTAAAGTTAGAGGCATCCCAATGAAGACAATCAGGGCAGCTATTGAGCAAGCAAAAGCAGGAAGATTGCATATGCTTGAAGCAATGAATGCTGTGATGCCTAAGCCACGAGATGGTTTGAGAGGTAATGCTCCAAGAGTAACTCAGGTAATGATACCTACTGATAAGATCGGTGCTGTGATTGGACCTGGTGGTAAAAACATCAAGATGATTATTGAAAAAACTGGTGCTGACTTAGATATCAATGATGATGGAACTGTAAACATCTACTCAACAAGTGATGAAGCTGCTCAGATGGCTAAAGAGTATGTTGAGATTGGTGCAAATGGTGTTAAGAACGGGCAAGTTTACGATGGAGAAGTTGTAAAAGTTCTTGATGGCGTTGGTGCGATTGTAGAGATGATCGCAGGTGCTTCAGGTCTTGTACATATCTCACAGATTGCTGTTGAGAGAGTTGATGATGTCAATGCTTATGTTAAAGTTGGAGACAAAGTAAAAGTTAGAGTACAAGGTACTGACTTTAAAGGAAGAACTTCACTTTCAATTAAAGAAGTTGATCATCCACCTACTGAAGAAGAAGTCAAAGCGCGCGAAGAAAAAGCTAAAAGCGGTGGAGATAGAGACCGTGGAGATAGGGATCGCGGCGGAAGAGGCGGCGATCGTAGAGGCGGTGGAAGAGATAACAGAGACCGTGGCTCTAGAGATAGAAAAGAAGAGGCTAACGCCTAAGCACACTCGCCTATCACCGGTGCGTATTCATTGAAAATAACAAACAAAGAAATAAGGGACTTCGCAAGGAGTCCTTTATTTTTTGACTTGATTAGATGTTTTTAAATGAAGATTGTATTGACTTAATTATTAATGTTACATATCTTACTTTGATAATCTATAATTCTTTTCATATGATTATTGAAAGACTTTTTCGTAAAAAGAATATTGTGGAATTAAATGAAGAACCTGTTGATAGCGTTGGTCATATTAATTTAAACAGAATCCTTACCACAAAAGATTTAACTGCCCTTGGTGTTGCAGCGATTATTGGTGCTGGTGTGTTTAGTACTGTAGGGCGCGCTTGTTTTAATGGTGGACCAGCGGTTTCGCTACTTTTTGTTTTTACTGCAATTACTTGCGCTTTTTGCGCTCTTTGTTATGCAGAGTTTGCATCAAGAGTACCAGTAGCAGGTAGTGCTTATACTTATGCATATGTAGCCTTCGGTGAAATAATTGCTTGGATAATTGGCTGGAACCTTATTATGGAATATGCAATTGGAAACATCACCGTTGCTATTGCTTGGTCAAGTAATTTAGTAAGTTTTTTAGCTGGTTTTGGACTACGCATACCAGATTATCTTGCAAATAGTTATATGGGTGCTTATAAAGCCCACATAAAGTACATGGAGATTACATCTCAAACTGTAACTCCAGAGATAGTCGAGATCCCAGATCATATTAAATATCTACATGAAGTATGGATGAATGCACCTCAAATATTTGGCTATCATTTGATAATCAACTTACCTGCTTTTATTAGTGTTGTTTTGATTACAATCCTTGTTTATGTTGGTGTAAAAGAATCTCGAAATATTACAGTCTTTATGGTTGTATTCAAAGTGGTTGTAGTAGTTTTAGTAATCCTTATTGGTGCTTTTTATGTCAACCCTGAGAACTGGGTGCCGTTTGCACCAAACGGTGTCAGTGGCGTAATGCAAGGAGTGTCAGCGGTATTTTTTGCTTATGTTGGCTTTGATGCAATTTCAACAACTGCAGAAGAATGTAAAAATCCACAAAAAGATCTTCCTCAGGGAATGATTAATTCGCTTTTGATTTGTACTGTTCTATATATTGGGATTGCAGTTGTTTTAACTGGAATGGTTAAATATACGAAATTAAATGTTGGAGATTTTATTGTTGTAGCTTTCAATGCAGTTGGTTTACATTGGTTGGGTGGAGTACTTGCGCTTAGTGCAGTTATCGCAACTACAAGTGTAATGCTTGTGTTTCAGTTAGCTCAACCGCGTATTTGGATGGCTATGAGTCGTGATGGTCTTTTACCTAAGAAGTTTTCTTACGTTCACCCAAAATTCCTTACACCAAGTTTTGCAACGATAGTTATGGGCGTCATGGTGGCTTTCCCAACTCTTATTCTTGATGCTGAACTTGCGACAGATATGAATAGTATTGGTACTTTGTTTGCTTTTGCTGCTGTATGTGCTGGTATTTTAATGCTGCCTAAAGAAGGTACTCACGGTAAATTTATGGTGCCATTTATTAATGGGCGATATTTAATTCCTGGACTTGCTTTGATTAGTGTTTTATTGTTTTATGTTTATAATCATACAAATTTTCTAGAATTTTTTAGTTTTAGTCATGAGAGCCTAACTCCAATGCAAGTATTTATAAACAAGATTCCATATTTAAGCTTCTTTGCTTTAGTAATCTTGATGTCTATTTTAAGTTTTGTAAAAAAACTTTCTGTAATTCCCGTTCTAGGATTACTTTCATGTTTTTATCTAATGACTGAACTTGGAATTAATAACTGGCTAAGATTTGGAGTTTGGTTATTGATAGGAATTTTGATTTATCTTGTTTACGGTTATCGCAATAGCAAAATGTCAAAAAAGATTGATAGCACAGCAAATTAAATATGTTTGAACAACAGATTTTTTTAAAATTTTTTGGACTCTTGGGTGGTGCATCTCTATTGCTTTACGGGTTAGATTTAATGTCACAAAATCTATCAAAAATGGCCGGGAATTCTTTAAGATTAATATTAGAGAAGGCTACTCAAACACCAATCTTAGGCTTATTAATAGGCGCTTTTGTAACAGGCTTAGTAAATAGTTCAAGTGCAGTAACTTCGATTCTTGTTTCTTTTGTTCAATCAAATTTGATGACTTTTGAAAAAAGTATCGCAGTTATTTTAGGCGCTAATATTGGCAGTACGGTGACAGGTCAGATCATGGCGTTTGATATTACCAAATGGGCTATGGCGATTATATTTTTAAGTTTTACTGCACGAGCTTGTGCAAAAGATTCCAATACGAAATATTTATCTATGATCACAATGGGTCTAGGAATTCTTTTCCTTGGCCTTGAGTATATGTCAAGTTCAATGGTGAGCTTTAGGGAATCGAAGTTTTTTATTGATCTTATGATTCAATGTGAAGATGTTTGGTTTGGAATTGTAATTGGTGCTGTGTTTACTGCAATTATCCATTCAAGTGGCGCGTTCACAGGAATAATCATAGGACTTGCGATGCAAAATCTTATAACGCTGGAGATTGCTGTACCTTTGATCCTCGGGTCAAATATTGGAACTTGTGTTACGGCATGGATCGCTTCGATCGGCTCAGGGACCTCTGCCAAGAGAGTTGCAATGGCTCATATACTTTATAATTTAATTGGAGTTCTAATGTTTGCATTTTGGGTTCCAGATTTTATAAAATTAACAAAGTTTTTTACTCCTGATTCAAGTGATGTACCTCGATTAATAGCTAATGCACAAACCTATTTCAATATATTTTCGGCAATAATTTTTCTGCCATTCTTAAAGCAATTAGAGTGGTTGACAAAGATGTGTGTGAAGCAAGGAAAAGAAGAAGATAGGACTATTTATCTACTTCCAAATGTAAAAGAATTTTCATTCAATCCAGAATTACTTTTACTTAGCTCAACTAAAGCTATAAGAGAATACAAAAATCAGATCAAGGAGATTTTGTGGCTCGCAAGATCTTCATTTATTTCTAGAAATCATAAGATCTCTAGAAAAATTATTTATCTCAATGAACTTCAAGAAAAAAATAGATTCCAGATTCTAGATTTTTTAAATAAAGTTGGAAAGCTTAAACTTCCCTACTTGCAGGTTGAAAGAATCATTCACCAAGTTACTTTGACAAATGAGATTCACAACCTAGCAATGAAAATACAGCTTTCACGAGATATTCTTAATAAAAATATAGAAGAAATAAAATATCAATCTTATGATAAACATTTTACGTTAGCAGTAAAATATTTCTCTAAGGCATGCAATTCGATACTAAACGATTCTCTAGATGATGCTTATAGAGTTATTAATTATTTAGATAAATCTAAAAAAGTAACAGAAGAGTTTCGTAAGAAAACTATTGAGAATCTCAAACTTGATTCTGATAGTCATGAAGCAGAAAAAATTACTTTATGGTTGATCGAGTTTATTGATTCTATAAATTCTTGTTCTTATAAAATTTCAACTATGTCGATAGAGAAATATAATCGACATGGAATTTAGTAAGATAAGATATTAATTCCAGCAATCAATACGACTTTTTTGGGTAAAAAGTAAGTATGCACACCTTGGACTATAAGAGTCTATTTTTAAATATTAACGGTGAGTTTTTTGTACAAATTCTTGTTTTACTTTTTTGCGCTGGTTTAATTGGCCTAGAAAGGCAAATCAGTAAAAAACCTTCTGGAATTAGAACCTCGATCCTTATTGCACTTGGCTCAATGCTATTTGTTAAATACAGTATTATAGCTGGTCAAGACAATATGGCTGTGAACGCTGATCCTGCTAGAGTTATGGGACAAGTAGTGTCAGGGATTGGTTTTTTGGGTGCTGGTACAATTATGAACCGTCAAGGTTTGGTGGCAGGACTTACAACCGCGTCCTGTATATGGGTGGAAGCAGCTATTGGAGCTGTTGTTGCACTTGGATACTATGTTGATGCAGTGATTTTTTCATTGCTTTGTGTATTTGTATTGCAAGGGCTCTCAAAACTTGAGGTTTGGTTTAGGCTTTCAAAAAACGTTAAGGGTAGCGGTAGAGTGCGGGAAGGCGTAGGAAGATTTATCAACGAGGACTCTGAATCGGATTCTTACGAAGACTGACACTATCCAGTAAATAAAAAATTTTTTCAGTAAAATGTGAATAATGTTATTATCTTGATGTATTAATTTCAAGAACTGAATTTTTTGGATTATACCAAGCAAATGAGTCCGGATGGGTATTTGCCTCAAGAACCCATGGTAGAGATACGCAAAAAACACCTACTGAGTTAAATCTAATAAACCATGATGCAACTATTATGGCTCCAATTATCGAAAAAATGGCAAACCTAATATTATTCTTGGATTAGATCAAAGACCCACACTCACAAATAAATTTAGACAAGGACCGCATATCGAAGCTAGTGGCGGGCTCAATATGGATGAAAAAAGTAGAGAAACAAACTCTAAAAATGCAGAAGCTGAAGAAGAATCTGGCCTTGAACCAGGAAATAAAATTAAAGGCTCAAAACTACAGGGAGTAGCATCCTCAGCTTGGCTTACAAATGAGACACAAGGGGTTTTTGCAAGATGGTTTAAGCTTCCAGAAACAGGTAAAGTAAATTTAAATAAAATAAAAGAGGAAACTATACTAAAGTCTTTTACAGTGGCGCTTGAAAATGCTGTCAATTTCTTACATGAAAAAACCTAGCAAGTGTTTAATGTTGGAGCAAACACTTTGGTTGCAGTTTTGAATACTATAGGGGTTTTAAAAATAAACCAAAAACTTGATCAACACAAGATCCAAGCTGAAGAACTATGGACTCTAGAAAATCATAAAAATACAAAAATCTTCAAAAATAAGGTTTTAAGAATATACTTCATCGTGATGTTTGTCTTGCAACTGCAGCTTAATGCTTTAAAATAAAACAATGCCTGATTACCAAGCAATGCTTTTTTATGGACCTGAAGATCTTAGGTTTGAAAAGCTTGCACAAAAAGAACTTGCAAGAAATGAAGTTAGAGTAAAAATTGAAACGGCACTAACTGGTGGGACAGATATTAAAACATATTTTCGAGGTCATCCTAAAATCATCAAAGAATTACCATCAGCTTTTGGTTATGAATTTGCGGGAGAAATTATCGAAAGCAAAAATCCTAATTTTAAAATTGGTCAAAAAGTAATTGCCGCAAATACAGCACCATGCAACCAATGTTTTTTTTGCCGTAAAGACCAACAAGAACTTTGCATGAATTTAAAATTTTTAAATGGTTCTTTCGCCCAAGAAATTATAATCCCGGTAGATATCACAAAAAACAATCTTCACAAATATCCAAAAAGCATGAGCGCACAAAGAGCAGCTTTTACTCAAACACTGGCAGTATGCATGCTTGGCTTTGACAGAACACGAATTCAGGATAGAGATATTGTTTGTATATATGGCATTGGAGCAATAGGGCTTTGTTTTATCAAATTATGCAAAGCTCTTAGAGAGAACATAACTATTATTGCCATTGGCTCTTCAGAAAAGAAAAAAGAACTTGCAAGAAAAAGTGGTGCTGATTATGTTTTTGATTATAAAAAAGATGACTTGAAAAAAGAAATTCAAAAAATCTCTGAATTTGGAGCTGATAAAATTATCGAAGCAACGGGAAAACCTGATGTATGGCAACAATGCATTGAACTTATTCGCCCAGGAGGGCTAATTAATTATTTTGGCGGTTGCCCACATGATTCAAAAATCGAGATTTCAACTTATGATCTACATTACAAAGAAATCACTCTGACTGGCAGCTTTCACCATAATCCCAAATATATTCAAAAAGCTCTCACCATACTACAAAGTGATTTAATAGATGTAGAGAGCATTATTACACACGAGATGCAACTTAAAGATCTTCAAAAAGCTCTTATGCTGATGGTTTCGGGTGATGCGATTAAAGTGGCAATCCTACCTTAGCAATAATGATAAAAGCTTTTGATGATGGTAGATCCATTACTTATTTCAAACCGTCATTACTGTAAAGGTCATAATTCGTTAGCATCTACTCAATAATGAATTTCTCACTTTATCTCAATTATTTCAAGCTGGTCATTCCAATGGGTTCAAACTTCCTTACTCAAAGGAAAATTCTATGATTGTCTCACAAACGCGTCCGCTAGGAATTGTACTTTAAGCACACAAATGATTTTAGACTGGTTCGCCAATCATGAATTTTTTCTTTGCTTCAGTCGTTTTCACCTCATTTCCATTTTAAGCTTGAAATAATTGAGATAAAGCTATTAGTGTTAATTGAGACTACTTATACTGTCAAAGAATTACATAACCCCTACAACGATGACGCCTAAATTCAAAATATGCAGCAATCAAGCATCCAAACGAAACTTACCATCATCACCAGCAATATCGATATTGCCTCGTGCTTTCCACTCTACAAGCTTAATTGCAAGTTCATCACGTTTTGCCTTACGAGATGTAATATCATTTTCAATTTGTACAATCTCAGCTTCGATATCTTCAATCTCAGATTTTTTAATTCTTGGCTGATCCAATTTTTTGGTTAACTCATCAAGCCTAATTAAAGACAAATCATCTTGCCAATCTAGTTCCTTAATTTGTTTATGAATTTTTCGATCTAACTTTTCTCTATTATTAGGTAAATTGCTCAGGTTTTCATTGAAGTCTGCAACTTTTATTTGACCGATAGCAACCATTAAAAGAATTTCTTCTTTAGTTCTAGCAAAGCCTGGCACTAATTTACGGCAATCTTTTACATAATGATCTAAGTCAAAAAGAATTTTCTTTACTGTTACATTTTTGTAAGTTTTTAATTCCTTTTTAAACAGAGCGAGATGATCCTTCCATCCACTAGGATCTAAAGATCTCCAAAATTCTTGTAATTCAGGAACTGGTTTTTGATTAGTCCCCTTATCAAAACTAATTATTGCTGTTTTAATAGCAGCTTTTGCCATTAAAAGTTCCATCTCAGCCTTAAGCTCAGCAGGAGTTTTCTTTTCTTTCGGATTTTTATCCGTCATGCAATATCAATAATACAATAGACTTCTGCTAAAACAAAACTTGACTTAGCTGCTGTTAACAAAGTTCGAGAACAAGGCTTTCGAGCAGCGAAAAGGCTGAGTTTACTGGTGGTAAATGATGACTTTGAGCTGCGAGAGTAACGCAGTTATCGGGCTTTGTCAACAGCAGCTAGGCAACTTTTAAAGGAACATCCCAAGGAGCTTTAATTACACCAAAATCAATTGAACTAACAAATTCTATCGCTAGCTCTGTTGGTAATTTTTTTGGTGCCGCTGATGGGCTTGGTGGAATTATTCTTGATTGGTTTTTTTCTAAATTTCTCACTGCTAGCAAATCTGCCCTTTCACCCGCTGAATTTGCGATCGAAGTTGATAATGTATTTTGAATTGACTCAACTTCATTTGGATTATTTATTGAGACCATTGACCTCATTAAATTAATATTTTCCCCACCTGTAGCAAGTAATTCTGACGTTGATAAACTATCACCTTTAATAGTTGCATGAAAATCATGAATTAATTCTTTAGTAGAGTCAAGCAATGGACCCTTCGCTTGTTCACGCTGAATAAAGGCAACAAATTTTTTACCTCTATCGCCTCCTAGCGTAAAGATTTTCTCAAGCATCGCGTCAAGTGGGTCTTTAGTTTTCTTATTAGATTTTTTCTGTGCTTCTGGGTCTTGGCTTTGAACTGCTTGCGCTGCTATTTGGTGATTTTGCTGCGCTTCAGGCTTGTCGACAGCAGGCTTTCTTAAATTCAAGACTGATGATTCTTGATTATTAATTTTTTGAGCAAACTCAGTAGCTCTTTGTTTTAAGTCTTCATCTTTTTTTACTTTACTTGCAAGCTCACTAATAGAATTTGCTCTTTCGGTCACATCCCCAGAAACTATTCTTTGCTGAAAAGAATCTGTCTTTTGTCTTGCTTCAGAAATACTTGATCTAATATCTTTTACCGTCTCAGTGTGCTTTTGCTCTGCAAGCTCAACTTGTTTTTCAGTTAACTGTTTTGGAGCGACTGTATTAGCAGGGTTTGGTGAAACTGGCTTAGTTACAGTAGTTGAAGTTTTTGCAATAGCAGCACCCTGCTGCTGCGCTTGTTGAGCAGCTGACTTTTGTGGGATATGAGGGGCTTGAAAAGACCCAGCTTGATTACCAATACCAGACATTACAGATACATTGTAAAAAAAACACGTTAAAATTTGGTTATGAATTTGAAGAGATTATGCTTCCGCAATTGAATTTTTTTGAGAGAACTGCGAGAAATCATACTTAATAGAGCTATTGCCTTTAGTACCAGAGCTTGTAAGAGATTCTTTAGCATCCCTTACTAAATCAGAGACTCTTTCTCTATTAGAATCCTGGTTACGAGATTCTTTAAGAGTATCTTTAAAAGATTTATCTGCATCAAAAATCGAGCTTGTGAAACCAGCTTGACTTTGTAAAAAAGCATTTGGATTAATTAAATCTGACAAATTAAAATTCCTATTTGGGGATTACTCTTTGGTATAGCATTTCAAATTTAAATATTAGTTAAATGACTCTTCGTCTAAAAAAAGGTTTTGAAAAGAAGAAATTATAAACACAGGACTTACGCGTTTGGCTTAGTACAAGGCATATTTGAGGCAAAAAAGCGCAGTTTACTGGTTGTAAATGAGCATTTTGAGCCGAGAATTAACGCAGTAATAAGTCAAACGCGTAAGTCCTGAAACAAAAAAAAGACACTTCTAATATTAGAAGTGTCTTTTAGGGAGGGAGGGAGAATTTACAAAAGAGAATTAAGATCCGGTCGCAGCTGCACCAGCGCCTTTAATTGATTCTTCATCTTTTTTAGATTTTGCACCTGGATCAATTGCTTGATCCTTAGCTGGACTAGGTATTGCGGTAAAAGCTACTTTATCTGTAGTAACTTTACTTCCTATATCTCTACTTTCATTTAAGAAAAGTAAGTCTT
The DNA here is from genome assembly GCA_903930015.1 of uncultured bacterium. Taxonomy (GTDB): domain Bacteria; phylum Cyanobacteriota; class Vampirovibrionia; order LMEP-6097; family LMEP-6097; genus CAIYXB01. The sequence continues at coordinate 27,005 of CAIYXB010000222.1, forward strand.
CATTTGGTTCGACTTTAGCATCGAATTTAAACTTAGATTCTTTCGGCAGTTTAGCTTTTTCCTCAGATTCTTTCTCTAGTTTAGCTTCTTGCTTTTCTTGTTCTTTTTGAATATCATGTTGTTCTTTTTCAATTTCCTTAAAAGCTTCAACATTTTCTTTAATTTCAGCAGAACTTGCGTCTGCTCTATGTCCTGCTGCTTCAGCTTGATATCCTTTAGCTTCGTTTTGCAATGAAAGAATTTTACTTCTTAGGCTATTCTGCTTAGAACCATCCTCTTCACCAAGAGAATCTAATTCTCTATTGATAGTAGAAGCTTTTATATTAGCTTGGTTTGCATTGTTGGTTGCAGTTTGAGCGAGTTGATTATGAGTTGTACTTTCCATGATTTTATAGTCCTCTGTTACGTGATTTTTGTATAGCAGTTTCAGTTTAAGGTGAAGTTAAGGTGAATTAAAGTCACAGAATTGCTAGAATTATTGAATATGCAGGCAAGTTCTAAGCATTCTATAACTCTTGATAAGAATTATGAAGCAATTCAGTCAGTAACGGCCATCGTTGCTGATACACTCGGACCTGACGGTCTCAATGTGATGCTTGTTGACGAATTTGGTAGCTCATTTTGTACAAATGATGGTGTTGCCATTTTAAGTAATTTACAAATAAAAAATCCGATCGCAAAATATGCAAAAGATGCTGCCCTTGCTCAAGAAGAAAGAGTAGGAGATGGAACTACCAGTGTTTGCGTAATGCTTGAAGCAATTTTAAAAAAATGCATTGAAAAATTAAAGACCGAAGATATTGGCGCAATTAAACTCTCTAAAGAAATTCAAATCGCCAAAGAAATAATCAAAACCATAATCAAAAAAAATTCAAAGAAAATCGAAGACATTGAAGATTCCCATCTATTTTTTGCAAGTCGTATTGCTTCAAGGAACGATGAAGAATTAAGTAAAGTAGTTTCAGAACTATACAGAAAAAGCTTTAAAAATTACGTGGGTGAATTTTTTGATTTGAGTAATCATATTTACGGTTATAAGAATCAAGAAGAGAGAGTAGTAGAAGGCCTGCTATTGAAGAAAAAAGCACATCTCAATTCAAAAACCCGAATCAATAATGGAAGTCTACTCATGATCAAAGGTTCATTTGAACCACAACCTATCTCAAGTGAAGCTGCAAACACTGATGAAGGGGTAAGGAAATTTTCTAATAACGTACAAGAAATACTCGAAGTATGTAAAAAAATCAAAAAGAAAAACATAGAAGCTGTTTTTTGTTCAGGATCAATATTCCAACAAGCAGAAGAATTACTTGTCAAAGAAGGAGTTTTTGTAATCTCTCATCTCAGTGAAAGTCAATTCAACAATATTCAAAAACTCAGCAAAGCTAAAGTCGTGACAAGATCTGAATTATTTGAACAAGATCAAAATTTCTTTCTTGAGAAGATTGGTGAATTTAAATCAATAACATGGGATGAAGGACTAAAAGCCTTTTTAATATCAGGTCCAAGATTTAATTTTAATAGTTTAATTTTAAGTCAAAATACAAAAACACTCTTAGAAGAAAGAGTCCGAGTTGCTGAGGATTCAGCAAAAGTTTTTTATGCAACTTTTAAAGAAGGTTACTCTGAAGGTGGAGGTGTTACCGAGATCATAGCCTTGAAAGAATTTCGAGAATCATATCCTAACAGCCCTATCTTGGATATACTTGAAGCTGCTCTTACAAGTATTTTTAGACAAATAAAAATCAATTCTGATTATCGTGAAGAGTTTTTAGAGCTGAGACAAAAATACAAAGAAGCTCAGGTAGTAGATTCTACTCGAGTAAAAACATCTATTGTGGATATTTCTTTTGATCTGTGCTCACAAATTATTAAAGTTAAAAGTGTTGTTTTAGCAAATAATTGCTCAGATTAAGACTTGCTGAATTTTAATCAACTTTCCCGCATCCTCAGGAGATTTAAGTTTAATTTGGTTATATAACTCACCATTACCTAGAGAAATATCTAATTGCTGCTTTCCCAACATACCTATTCTAAAAAGTTTTCCCAGATATCCACATTGAGTGGAACCATCAGGATTGATAATTTCTACGCTTACTCTTTTACCTACTAAGGTGCCATACTTTTGATCTGTGACTCTTTCATAAAGAGCACGCAAACTATCCCCATTATCATCAGCATTAACTTCGCCCATGTATGTGACCACATCTTTTGAAGAAGGCTCATGAAGCTCAACAATTGAGGTTGAAACAGTACTAAGCTTCTCTTCGGAAGCTCTAATAGGCTTTTGAGCTTCCCATCTCTTACTACTAGCATCAACACCATTAACCAATCTACATTCAAATCTTTGAAAACTATTTCCCCTAATAATAACTATAGCATATTATCTTTATCTTGAAAAAGAAGAAAGCCTTATACTAAGATCAGCTTTAGCCCAAAATTGCTAAAATCATAAGCCTTATGGGAAAATCATTGTTTGAAAAAGTTTGGGATGCACATGTAGTTGAAGAATTACCTGGAAATAATAGTTTGGTTTTTATGGATCAAATTATTGCTCACGAAATTACAACTCCACAAGGGGCAATTCAAATTGATGAAGAATTCGACGGTAGAATTTATGATGCAAAAAGAATTTTAGCTATTAATGACCACGTTGCACCAGCGAAAGATACTGCAACAGCAATACAAGCAGAAGTGCTAAGAAAATGGTCAAAGAAACATGGTATTAGACATTTTGATATTGGCGAAAATGGAATCTGTCACGTTGTAGCACCGGAAAGAGGTTATGTGCAACCAGGTATGACTTTATGCTGCGGTGATTCGCACACTTGTACCAATGGTGCTTTTGCATGTTTTGCACTTGGGATAGGTACTACTGCGAACGCAGGTGCAATGCTCTCACAGTGCTTACTTCTTAAAAAACCAAAAGTAATGAACATCAAAGTCACTGGTAAACGCAAAGAAGGTGTTTACGCAAAAGATCTTATACTTGCAATTATCGAAAAAGTAACGTTTAAAGGAGGCACTGGATATGTTCTTGAATTTACTGGAGAAGCAATCGAAGCTTTAGACATGGAAGAAAGAATGACTGTCTGCAATATGGCGATCGAAGCTGGTGCTACAAGTGGCATGATTGCTGCTGATGAAACTACTTTTAAATATCTTAAGGGCAAAGAACAAATTTCAGATGCTGATTTTGATAATTTAAAGAAAGAATGGTCTGCTTTCAAACCTGATGCTGATGCGCAGTACGATAAAGTTGTTGAACTTGATGTAACAAATCTTGATCCAATGGTTACTTGGGGAATTAATCCTGGGGAAGCAGTGCAGACATCTGGTGTTATCCCAAGTAACGCAGAAGACAAAGCATTAGAGTACATGGGATTAAAAACAGGTGATAAAGTTTCAGATCTTGAATTAGATCAAGCTTTTATTGGAAGCTGTACCAACGCAAGAATTTCAGATTTAAGAATCGCAGCTGCGATTCTTAAAGGACAAAAAGTTTCTATCCCGACTATCATTACACCTGGTTCACAACTTGTAAAAAGACAAGCAGAAAAAGAAGGTTTACATGATATTTTCCAAGATGCAGGAGCTTTGTGGACTCATGCAAGCTGTGGTCCTTGCCTTGGCATGAGCATGGGTGTTGTAGCCCCACAAAACAGATGTATCTCATCTACTAATAGAAATTTTCCTGGGCGCATGGGCATGGGAGCAAGAACACATCTTGCAAGCCCTGCAACTGTTGCAGCATCTGCAATTACAGGTAAAATTACAAAAGCTCAAGATTTAAAAAGTTTTGTTGCTAGTAAATAATGAAAACTATTGTAAAAAAGTTAGAAAAAAAAATCTTCATATCACTTGATATACCGGGAGATAAATCAATTTCTCATAGATCAGTAATTTTTGGATCAATTATTCCCGGTGAAACTACTATAAGAAATTTTTTACAGGGTGATGATTGCAAGCATACACTTGAAGCTTTTGAAGCCATGGGCGTTGAAGCTAGTCTCAAAGACAAGGTTCTAGTCATCAAAGGTAAAAGCCTTGACTCAATGCAAAAACCCAAAAAAGATATTTATCTAGGAAATTCCGGTACAAGCATAAGGCTTTTATCTGGGCTTTTTTCTGGATTGCCATTTACAACAACTCTGACTGGGGACGCATCACTACAAAAAAGACCAATGAAAAGAGTTATTGATCCACTTGCAAAAATGGGCGCGAAGATTGAATCCTTAGAAGGTGGACTTGCTCCACTCAAGATCAATCCCAATGAAGAAAAAAATCATTTGAAAGCAATACAATATGATTCCCCAATTGCTTCAGCGCAAGTAAAATCTTGTTTGATTTTGGCTGCCTTGAGTATTGATGGCGAAACAACAATCACTGAACCGCATCTATCTAGAGACCATACCGAAAGAATGCTGAAATATTTAGGTGCCCAAATCATCACAGAGGGTACTAAAATCAAAATCAATGGCAAAGAAGCTTATAAGCAATTAAAACCAAAAGAAATTTTTGTACCTGGTGATATCTCAAGTGCTGCTTTTTTTATGGTTGCTGCTGCAATTTTGGAGAATTCAGAAATCACAGTTAAAAACATTGGGCTTAATCCAAGTCGAACAGGTATTCTTGAAGCATTTGATTTAATGAATGTTAATTATGAGATTATAAATCCAAGAGAAGTGAATAATGAACCAATTGCTGATATAAAAGTAAAAACTTCTAATATTAAAGCGGCTGAAATTGGTGGGGAATTAATTCCTAAGTTAATTGACGAAATTCCTATAATCGCCATACTCGCTGCACAAGCGCAAGGTACCACTGTAATAAAAGACGCAGAAGAATTGAGGGTTAAAGAATCAAATAGAATAACAAGTACTTTAAACATGCTATCAAAACTAGGTGTTGATGCTAAGGAAACTCCTGACGGAATGATTATTAAAGGGAGATCTAGAAAGCCTTTTGAGGTTAGCTATCTAACAGAAATTGATAGTCATGGCGACCATAGACTTGCTATGAGTAGTGCAATAGCAGCTCTTTACTCTACTCAACCAATTGAAATACAAAAAACCGAATTTGTACAAACTTCTTTCCCAAATTTTTTTGATTTACTCTACAAGCTTTATCACTCTGATGAAAATTAAACCTCATATTGAAAATTTTTTAAAAGATTTAGGAGCTGGAGCTAATTTCTTAGGACACCAAATATATATTGTTGGTGGGGCTGTTCGCAATCATATCTATCAAGAATTACATAACCACGATTCAACAAAACCACAAGATCTTGATTTATTGATTAATACAAATGCAATTACTTTTGCAAAACAATTTCAAAAATATTACGAAGATAACAACGATGATCACATTAGCTTTGATATTCTGGAAGAATTTGAACAATTCGGCACTGTGAAAATTAATCACCCAGAAGATAGTACCTGTTTGATTGAAATTGCTAGTACGCGCAGCGAAATTTATAAAGAACCTGCTGATTTTCCAGTTGTCACTCTTGTCAGTTCGATTGAAACTGATTTACCAAGAAGAGATTTTTCAATCAATGCCTTATTAATGTCACTCAACAAGGTAGATTACGGTGAGATCATTGACCACGTTGGTGGAATAAATGATATTCAAAATAAGCTTGTGAGAGTTTTTCATGACTATAGCTTTATTGATGATCCCACGAGAATCTATAGAGCGGTAAGAATGATGCTTGAATATGATTTTCAAATTGAAGTTCATACTTTGGAATTACTTACAGCTGCTCTAAAACACCCTGATTTTGATTCTTGGTATAAAAAACGTAAAAATAGATTTGTGATTGAAAAAAATAATATCACCAAATTAGGTGAAGACAAAAATCAAAAAGCAAAAGATTTTTTTACTTGCTTCCACCATAACTATTAAGCCAAGTGAAATTTTGTCTTAAGGATTGGGTAGCTTCTTCTAAATTATTTACTGGTCCTTTCATGCTAAAAGCAAAATAGTCTTTATCTTTAGAACCAGGATTTCTCAAATTAATAATACTTAGTAAATTTCCCACATTGAATTGCTTAACTCCGAGTAACTGCAGGAAGCTATTAGATCTTTCAGGTACTGCACCCAAGCCTCTTATAGTGAGGTAATCCTTTGCATAATCAACAAAGCCTTCTAGATGAATTTCTATTTCCTCGGAACGCAAGAGTAATTTATCAGTAGTGATTTTACCTTTGTCAAATTTTATATAGGTAACCAAGTCTTGAAATAGACCGCCTTTATATGTGATTAGAGTTTGAAAAACATTATTAAAGTCAAAATTCTTCAAGGTATTTACAGCAGACAAAAGTTTTTGCATTGTTTTAAGTGAACTTAGCTTTCCGTCTCGTACAAGAGCACTCGCTTCACCCTCTAAATTAAAAAACATTTCATCTGGCAATAACCCTTTTGTTTTACCCTCAAACTGTCCACTCACAGTACCTTGTGGAACTTCATACCCAAGAGCAAAAAAGCTTTCTGCAGCCTTATGCGCAGAAAGGTTATTTGCTTTAATTTTGAACTTAGACTCTAAGGTCTTAAAATCAAAAGAAATATTTGATCTAATAAAGCCATCATCAAGCTTTGCCCTTATTCTATCTATATTCATTTTTGTTTCAGTAATTTCCATATCAAACTTGACACGAGTAAAATCCAAAATCTTCCACAGTCCATCATTTAAACTTACTTTTACAAAAACAGGTTTGTCCTTAACTGAAATCAAATTCACACTAGAACTACTACTCGTTAAATCACCGATACCAAAATTTTTAGCGACAGCCTTATCTAAAAACTCAATATCACAAAAAGTATGCCTTGAATCAAAGTCACCATCTGTACGACATTGAACAGTACCTGTACCAGGATCTAAATTCAAGGTTTCAATACTCTTTATATGAGGTTCAATTAAATCCAAATCTACAGGTATATAATTACCATTAACATCAATTGGTGTGTAAGCATCAATTGAATACTTTAACTCATGCTCTTTATTCTTCCAGTCGTGAATTTCAAAATCAGCCGCAACTGTAGTGCCTGAATTAATGTTTTTAAGATTTAAAACCGTATTTTTTGACAGTATTAATTTTGGAGTAAATGAAAAACTGGATTTAAAATCTGCTTTTACTTTAGTGTCATATTCTAACCAATCTGCAAATGAAAGTTTTTCAATTTTATTGAAATTACCCTCAACGTCTAAATAAAACTTTTGAGAGTCACCTTTTGCTTTTACATGAAGAGGTAAATATCCCTTCATATGTAAAAGTTCTGCTATCCCAGCTGGTATAAAGCTTTCAAATTCAGATATTTTGAGTTCAGAGTCAATATCAATATCGTAATATTTATCTTTAGTAAAAAAGCGATTTATTTTAAAACTATTTGCCTTTA
>CAIYXB010000223.1 GCA_903930015.1 uncultured bacterium
GGTATGCTTGCTGCACCACTTAAAAAAGTAAGTTTAGAAGATTTATCTGCTTATAAAAGCATAACTAGGGACAAGAGTCGAAATGAAAATAAATCGAGTCTAGAAAAAATAAGAGACGCCATTATAAATAAATTTGCATTTGGAGATCTAATGAGTCTAGCTGGACTTGCTTTCTATACTTTGCAAACAAAAATAGGTCCTCGTAAACCAGGAATTATAAGTAGTCTGATGCAGAATGCTGCGCTCGCTATCACTTTCCTTGGTTCAGCTACGGCTGCTTTTGGTAGAACTTTTGGTCATGATATGGAGTATGTTTACGGTGATCAACATGGTTTGTATATGTTAAAAGAAGCTGAATCAAAAGGTAAAACAATCTTCACTCTTTATAACGATATACCTGGCAAGATTGAGGCACTCATTAATGGTTTAGCTAAATCAAAAAAATATCTAGTCTATAAAAAGGGACTAGATGAAACTATTAAATTTCGACATGAACAAATTTCAAAAGGAGGACTTTTAGATGGTCCTCAAGGTACAGGAAAAACTGAAGCTGCAAAACATATTATGGCTGAAACTGCCAATCAGATTAGGATGGAAGGTAATGAGCCAGTTATTGCGGAATTGAATTTGGCTAATTTTAGTGATTATATAGATCAAAAAATGTCAGACCAAAGAGATTTAGTTGATTTAGCTAAAAAGTTTTATGGCAATGATGCAAATGGATCTTTTGTAAATAATCAAGGCATAATGGTTCTTGAAGCTTTAATTAGTCAGATTCGAGATATTAGAAAACAAGTTGATGATTACAATGCAGCACATATTGGAGGACCTCAGAAAAAGTTAATTATTTTTGTTGATGAATTTGATAAAGCTTTACAAACAAGAACTCTTAAAGGCTGCGACAAATCAAGACTAAGAAATTTATTGATCCAGTTTAATGAGGTTTTTGTTCAAGAAGATATTTTACTTACCTCAAATACTAAATTAGAAAAAATGCGTGAATCTTTAGCTGAGCATGTCAAAGTTGATGACACTGATACAGGTGAAGCTGAAATAATAGCCCCAATGTTTGATAGACTATCTGCTAAAAATAGAGCTTTTATTGATTTCCCTGATTCACCAGAGCAGGCTCTGATTATTGCAGGCCGTTTATTGACAGATTATTCACAGAGTATAGATTGGCGTGATTTTTGTTTAGAAGAATTTAAGTCTAATAATTATGATTTTGATCGCCGTAGATTGGCTGAAGTTATTGAAAGAGAGATTACTGCTAAGTTGCAGACGAAAATAAACGGTCGTCAACTTGCAAGCGCTTGTGATCAATTGATTTCACTCTTGGTAGGTAAAGCAACAAATTTCAATTCAGAAAAAAGACTTTTTGATGATCAAACTTGGTCGAAGATGAAATCAGAAGAGAAGATATCACGTACTGGAACTAAAATTGACAAAGAAATGGTTATGCAAGTTGTTTCATCGAAGCTCCAAAATATGAACTTAAACCAATCTCAAAAAGATTTTGATTTTTCTTTTAAGCTTATTAGTTCTTATTTAAATTCAAACTCAATCTCAAAACAACTTAAAGAGAAACAAGTGAAGCTTACAACCAGCTCAAATAAAGCTTTAGAAGATACTTTATCTTTAGTCTATGATAAGCGTACAAATGATCCTAATACAGTTTATGTTGCAAGAGATTTAATTGAGTTCGCTGGTAAGAAATATCAACATGTTGTCACCCAGTATCCAGGATTAGTAGGAACGGATTCTAGTTATAGTATTGCTTTTGCTGATGTCAGTGCAAAGCCAGTTGAAAAGCTTACTATGTATGATTTTGTAAGTACCAAAAGAGTATCAGCTCCACGGTTTGCTGAAGAAATAGTGCCTATGATTAATAGATCTGCTGAAAATATATTATTGAAAGCTGTTGATTCGATCCTGCGAGCTTTTACTCAAGGTGGCGATAGTATAATTCTAAAAGACGAAGATATCAAAACAGTAGCTGAGGCTACTGTTAAAAAATTGCTTGCGGCTTAGTTAGGCGCTTAGTTCTTGACGCATCTAAAACCAATATGATCTGAGCTTGTTTGAGGATCTACTTCAATGCTTCTTTGTGGATCAAAACCACGGCAGTGATCACCGCATAAAAAAGAACCACCCATAATGTAGCCTTTACCATCAGATCCTAAAGTCCATTCCCACACGTTTCCTGCCATATCATAAACACCGTATTTATTTGCTTTGTAGGATTTTACAGGTGCTGTTCCAGCAAAGCCATCTTCGGCATTATCGTGACTTGGGAAAATACCTTGAAAGATGTTTGCTTGCCATCTACCTTTAGCGTAAATTTTATTTGGATCAATGCTTGCAGCGAGTCTCCACTCTGATTTTGTTGCCAATCTTTTTTTATAATAGTTGCAATAGTTCATTGCATCTTCTAGTGTGACATGCACAACAGGATAAAAAGCATGCTGAGTTATGTTTCTATCGTGATCACCTAGGTTGTGCCAATTAATGTTTTGAGTAAAATCCCAGAAATTGAAAAATTCTTCTGAATCATCGATCTTGTTTGGATTGAAAACAAGAGAGCCGTTTATTTCTTTGGATTCGGCTTCTGTTCTGTATTTGGTTTTTTGAAAAAATTTTCTAAACTTTAAGTTAGTAACTTCTGTTTCATCAATCCAAAATTCTTTGATTCTGTTTTTGCCTGGGATTTTTACCATGCCTTCATAAAACCAAGTAATTGCTTTCGCGTTTTTCTTTGGTAATTCTTTGGCAAGATCATTTTTTATAGATGAGTATTTGGCGATTTGAGCTAAATTGGTTTTTTCATCAGGGTCTTTTTTTATGTTATAAAGTTCTTCTTTGGCATCAGCATAGCGTATGTATTTCCAGTCACCTTTTCTAATGGCGTGGTTTTTGAGACCCTGTGTGGTAATGGAAGCTTTATTTCTTTTATGGTCGATATCCTTGATTATGTTTACAAGGCTCTCACCATCAAGATCTGAAGCTGCACCTCTTAAATCACAAAGATCTACAAGAGTCGGGAAAATATCTATTAAATTCACTGTCTTAGGATAATGCTGATTAAAGATCTTAGATTCTTTTGGAATGTGTATTAGGAAAGGAATATGTGTTGCATCTTCCCATAGAGTGTTTTTTTGAAAAGTGTTTTTTGAACCTAGATGAAAACCGTGATCACTAAAGAATATAAAAATAGTATTCTCGTAATAAGGAGTCTGTTTTAATGCTTCAAAAAGGAGTCCTATTTTTTCATCAACGTATGATATAGAAGCTAAGTATGCTTGAGTAATTTCCTCTAAATTACCTTGTTTGATAATGTTCTTAAGAATTTTTTGATTACCTGGTCTTAAGTTATAGCCTGATCTTGGCATATCTTTCTCGTCATCAAGATCCAATTCTTCCACTTCTATGGATTCAAGTGGGTACATATCAAAAAATCTTTGTGGTGAGAACCAAGGGAAGTGTGGATGAGAATATCCTACCGTTAAAAAGAAAGGTTCCTGGATTTTATTTTCTAGAGAATTTTCAACCGATTTTAAAACTTTGCTGTCACTCATTAGGCTTTCATCGTAGTTGATTACTCCATAAGGAAATTGGTTTTTCTTGATGTCTTTTTCAGGTTCAATAGGTTTTACCCATTTTTCGTACTCATCCCAAAAGCCATCGTTATAATGACTAGCGTGAAAAATTTTCCCTGCACCATATACGTTGTATTTATTTTCTTTGAAAAGCTCTGGTAAGGATTTTAGTCCAAGGTGGGTAAGTAAATTATGACCGATTCTAAAATTATTATAGATGCCAGTTGATGAAGGGCTTTTACCTGTCATTATAGAAGTTCTTGACGGATTACACAAAGTCGCTGGAGCGTATGCGTAATCAAAAATCAAACTTTCTTTTGCGATTTTATCTAAGTAGGGAGTTTTGGCTTGAGTATTTTTGTTTAAAAAACTAACCCAATCATTTAAATCATCTACGATCACAATTACAACGTTTGGTTTTTGTGGTAAAGAATTCAGTTTGTTTTTTTGATTTTTAACTACGAAAATTATGCCAGCGAGGGCTATGCTAAATAAAATAAAAGTACTGGTGAATTTTTTTTGCACTTGTAGTAATAATAATACTAGAGACCGCTACATAACTTCAGATTCAAGGCTTGTGAGCGCGAAAAAGCGCAGTTTACTGGTTGTAAATGAGCATTTTGAGCGCGAGTATAACTCAGAAGATGGAGTTATGCAGTGGTCTCTACTAAGCAACTTTAAACATTCTATCTAGTGTGTTAAATATCTCTGGAAAATTTTTTTGAAAATCATGAGTATCACTTTGATAAAGTTGGCTCATTACTGCTAAAAATTCCATATTATTCGTTGTTGAATAATTTATAAATCCTGATTCTATTCCTGAAAGATTACCATTACTGCTTGCTATTTTTTGTTCTGCTTCTCCACGCAAATTAGTCCAATTTGGTGAGAGTCCATTAATATAACCATCTAAGCTACCATCACTATGGTCTATAACATGTGTTAGTTCATGCACAGCAGTTGCATTAAAAGTCGCAAAGCCTGGATCTCTTGAAAGAACCATGTGATTTGCTGTACTGAAATATCCTGCTACTCTTTCACCGTCAGAAACAATAGAGTCTGCCAAAAATACTGAAAGACCTCTGTTTGCAACTTTATTTATTTGTTGATCGGAGTTTGCAAGAAGAGTCATAAATGCATTTGCAACCTGCATTTTATCCCTAGCTGTCGCTAGTCCAGCTTGATTAACCAAAGGAGTACGACTTTCAGAGACAGGTGCTTGACCAAGCGTCCTTACGTCAAGACCGTTATAGAGTTTTTCTACGTTTGCTAGATATTTTGCTTTAAAAGCTGGATCAGATTCAAATTTGCTTGATAGGTAGCTTGCATTTTCTTTTAGGTAAGATGAAGCATATGATTCAAAATTTACAGATTGGTTAGATGGATTTCCATTCAATATATTGGATACTGATGAGCCTGAACTGATTGAACTATTTGCTGCTGAAGTACCGTACTGAGCAATGTTATTTTTCTGAGATTGATTAAATTTATCTCCAAGAAATAATTGTGAATTAGTAAGAGCATTTTTTGGTGGTTTTTTACTACTTGAACTTCCTTGTCCACCCTCTCCAGGTAGTTGACTACGTCCACGTCCTGTGCCAGGTGTAGCTGTACTATAACGTCCTGTTGCTGTGGCGATTCTTGAGGCAAGTGAATCTGCTCCTGCTAAGTATGCGTTTAATTCAGTTATGCTTTGTTTTGGAGTTTCATCTGTTTGCTTTTCAAAATTACTTACTTTCATGAAAGCAAGACCGGGATCTTCGTTTTGGTATTTTTGAAGTCTAGTGTTGTATTGATTTAGTTCTTGTTCTTTGGTTTGTGAATTTATTTCTTGAGAATTTTCTGAATTATTAGTTTGTGTTGTGTTTAATTTTGCTTGGACACTTGTTTTGGAATTGATTCTTTCTCCAAGGCTTGCGCTATCTCCTTTTTTTGGAGCGCCAGGTGAACCCTGCGATATATTGCCTCGCATATTATCGTTCTAATGAATTTACTTTAAGACTAGGTTAAATTTTCCTTGAAAACCAAGGGTTCATAAGGAAAGACCATAGTTTTTAATAGATATTTTCATATAGACATGGTATCTTTTAAATGAAATCAATAGATTTTGGTCTATTGTTAATGAGTACGCGTCTTTAGTTCAGTTGCTAGTGAGTGACCTTTAGGTCAGGAACGGAAGTAAAAGAGTTAAAACGTTCGTAACCAGAAACCCCATGCGCGTCTTTAGTTCAGTTGGTAGAACGTTGGTCTCCAACACCAAATGTCGAGGGTTCGAGTCCTTCAGGGCGCGCCATTTAAAAACAAAAAGCCCCGAAAGGGGGCTTTTTGTTTTTAGGGGTGTGTCTGGAGACTCAATCCTCTTTCATAAAAATCTAGGATTTTGTTGTCGGGGGTAGCAATAAATGTCCAGTGGACATTTATTGCGCTTGAGATCGAAGCTGAAGGACTCAACTAGTTATGGTTCTGGTAATTATATTCAACCTCAAACCCTATAGTTTAACTTTAGAGTTTTAATTTTATCTTGATTTTCTGGGAGTCGTAGGCGCGACCCCAAATCTTTTTTGTTTCGGATTCTTTGCAAGTTGATTTAAAGTCTTCTCAACTCTTGTAATGAGTTCAGTATTTTTACTTGTAAGTTTTTTATATTTTTTACGAAAATAACTTGTCGTCTCAAGTTCATACATTATTAATCCTCTAAAAGTTGCTGGTGTACTGACTTAGATAAGTTTAATTTTTTAGTTTTACCTTTGTTGTATTCAGCAATACCTTTAGCTATGATTTTTTCTAATTCTTCATTTGGAATATTTTCTACTGGTTTAGATTCAACAAAGCTCAATGATAAATTACCATTAACAAAATTAGTAAGTAGAAGTCTTGCGACTTCATTCACGGAAGAAAAACCAATTTGTTGACTTTTCTTTTTCAGTTGGTCATTTAATTCTTCAGATATTGGGACTTGTAATTTAAATTGATAAGCCATAGTAGTATTATACCATAATTATACCCTTATATAACCATGTATATATTGTCTTTGAATTAAAAAGCTTATTAATTTAGGGGTTTACACCCTATATCCTCTTTAGGTAAAATAAGGGTCGTATCCGCACAACGCACGTTTTGGTTAAGTATTACCCCTAGAATTTTTTTACGTGTTCCCCGCAAGTTTTGTATATTGGATCTCAAAAAGCTTAGAATTATTCTTCTACTTAGCTTCAGAGTGAATCACTATGGCACGAGATCTATGCATCGAATTCCCCAATGCTTTCTATCATGTTTATTCAAGAGGGATTAATAGACAAAAATTATACAGGCAAGAAGATGATTTTCATTATTTTCTTGCTTTGTGTAGGAATGCTGTTGCCAAATTTAATATTAGAATCTTTGCCTTTTGTTTAATGAATAATCATTATCACCTCTATTTTTCAACCCCTGATGCAAATATCTCCAGAGTCATGAAGTTTCTAAATCAGTCTTATGCAACCCATTTCCTTAAGACTTATCCCGATAAAGATGGACATGTATTTAAGGGAAGATACAAAAGAAAGATCGTTGATAGTGATGCATACTCTTTTACGCTGCTAAACTATATTCACCGAAATCCTGTTAGTGCCAATATTGTTACTAGCCTTGTCGATTGGAAATGGTCAAGTTATAGATCATATGTCAATCCTAATCATAGACTGGATTTCGTTGATTATGAATGGACTTTAAAACAGTTTGGAAGTCTTCTAGCATTTATAAAGTTTCATGATGAGAATCAGAACTCTAGCTGGAATCCTGAGGAAGATGCCAAAGTCGGTGTTTTCCTTGGTGAAGATGATTTTATCGTGGATATCTGTGAGCGCTATATAAACTTGAGTGAAATTAAATCTCAAAACATCTGTGGTATAAAAGAACTGATTCAAATAACGAGTAAGCACAACGAGCAAAAACGAATTGAACTAATTAGTTCTGTTGATAAGCTTAAAGTTGATCAACAGTCAAAAGACAGAGTAAAAGCCTATTTGTTGTATAAGTATTGTTCTATGAGCCTGACTGACATTGGTGTACTAGTTGGGAAATCGTCAAATGCAACAAGGATGATGATCAAAAGGTTTGAACAGCAGTTTGGTCAAAACCCTGAGTCATTTGAAGCCTTAATCAAAACGTGCTCTGTGCGGATACGACCCTAAGACTACTGAATTCTTGTCCGATAAGCTACGATGTAAACTCTAAAGTTAAACTTTAGCTTTTGCTTTGTAACTTGTTGTAATATCTTTTTGTAAAGCCATTTGTAATTAGTATGATCACGGTAAGCGCACCTATATCTAAGAGTAATTTTTTATCACCAGTTGAGTTTGATAAAAGACTAATAAATATCGCTGGAAGTAATCTTGCTTCACCAAAGATAATTCAAGAAGAGATAATTAGAGATGATAGTAAGGGTTTTTGGGGGAAATTCAAAACATTTTTTTCAATTCTGTTCAAAAAAATCTTCAATAAGTCTGTTTCTAGTCAAGAACATAATAATTCAAGTACCATTATCAAGACTCAAGCTCTCAAAAATAATCTTAATCCTGCTAAGCCAGCTACAAAAGCCACTAGAGAGTTAATTTTGGATAATCAAGTTAAAACTTTGTCTAAACCATTGACTACTAGCTCTTGTTGTTCAGGGACTACTTGTTCTATCGCTAAGCCTCTATCAAATTCAAGTAACTCTAGTTCATGCTGTGCTCCTAGTTATAGATCAAGGATACCTAGAGTGCATCAACCTAGTTCAACCACTATAAATACATCAGCAAGTCAAACACCTATTGAAGTAATTCCTATGATCAAATCAACCGCTGACTTAGAGCAAGGTTTAGGTTTAAATAAAGGTGTTTTAGATAGAATTTCAAAAGTGCCTGATTTGCCAGCTCAACATAGTTTTACAGCTGAGGAAAGAGCAAATGATTTTTTTAAATTTTTAGCTTGTGATAGTAGTGCAGCACCTAAGCAAGAAATTAATTAAAATCTTTTACCAATACCAGGTTGACATATTGCGCAATTATCCGGACCTGAATCTATCCCAACTTTACTTCCAAGGGTATCAGAAAGCTTTCTAATACTATCTCTAACTAAATCTGAATCTGTATCTGATTTTCTTGTTGCAAGTGATCCAATAGATAAAACATTATCTAATGCTTGGCTAGTTTGGTCTGGTGGTATTAATTGACCAAGCCTGTATTGTCTCCATCGAGCTAAATTGGTAATTAAACCAAGCATTGCCAGTAGAGGTTTTTCTTCCATGTGGGTTAGGTCAAATAAAATTATGCTTTGATTAAATGGTTGTAGTATTCTGTTGAGCAGTTGATAAAGTAAAAGATCTTGTTTTATTACTAGACCGACTCCAGGGTCTTCAATATCTCCTTTTGCCCCTAAATCTTGAATTTTATCTAGTTTGCGATTTATTTCAGCTAAGCCATTTATGAGCATATCTTCTGAAATCTGATTGGAACTTCTATTAAAAGTGATATCGACAGGTGAACTGTCAACAATTATTGTTTGTGAGAAATTATTTTTTGATTCCTCTAAAGCCTTTCGTGCTTTAGGATTGATTCCTATTACATTTTTCAAAGCTTCTATTTGGGGTTTTATGTTTTTTATCAAATTCTGTAGTTTACTGTCTTTTGTATAATCAGTCCCATTGCTGATGATTGTAAAAGGAGATGATGATTGTGCTTGAGGATTAGTGAATTTATTAATAAGTGCTGTGATAGCTTCTAGCATAATTTTAAACCTATCTGTAGTAGCGGAGCTTTTGATTAATTCAAGACCCAAGAAAAATAATCTTTTGTATTCATTTGAATAATCCTTGCTGGCTGCAAGTGCATCTACTGTACCCAAGAACATGCCTCTATTTGCTCTAGTTAGAGGCGAGAAATCTCTGGTATTATCTCCAGGAACTATTATTCTTTTCCCAGTATGTATAGCCATAACTCTATAGTAACACTTTAGAGTTATGAGAAAAAGTTATATAATTATTTATCTTGCTTGGTATTCAATCACCAATATTAATTAGTCATAAATCAGCTTCATCTGAGAGAGCTTTTGCTGAGCTAACTACTCATGAAGATGAAACAAAGAAAACTAATTCTATCTTAAAGCTATTACATAATTATTCTGAAAATAGTCCAGGTGAGTATATAAGCAAAATTTCAGCCCCACCAATAATTAAAAACTTTTTAATTATTGCCGCTCATTTGATACCTCTCGTCGGGATTAGTTCACTTGCAAAGAAATTTGGTTTACCTAAATATCTAAACTCTCTTCTAGGACTATCTTCCATGTATCTAGGAATTTGGGGAGACAAAAAACTCAATGAACTACCAAAAATTGGAGCTCTAACTGTCGCATCAGCAGCTATCTGTGATCTTACTAAAATGCCTAACTTCTTGCGTCGTTCTCTAATTGCTTTAGTTTTGACTATCGGTCAGGAATTTAAATTAGAAGAATTTAGCCAAAAGAATATATTTGAGAGTATTTCAAAAAAGATATTAAGTAAAATAATGCAAACAGAATTTAAAGTTAACACCGCAATTCCGGTTGCAGAGTTTTTAGCAGATAGAATCGATAATAAATTTTTAGCTTTTCTTTCTAAAATCCTTTCGATGAGCGGAATTATAGCAAGTTCTAGCGAAATGTTTAATAAATTGGGTATCAATAAGGACAATGATTTAACTGCAATTGCAACATCTTCTGGTTGCCCAATGTGTGGTGGTGCTGTTATCGGTGAGTGTATTAGTACTGAAATTGCTCCTATTGCAAGTATGCAAAATCAATTCCACCATAGTTAAAGTTTGATGTGCTTTTCTCTAGGCAGCTAAAGAGACCGGAGCAGGGTAAGCGCCTTGTATTTTTCTTAAAAGGGGACCTCTCATCTTGTTTTGTTTGGGGTCGATAAATCTTTTGTAACCAACGTTGACGAGTTTATCCATTTCGTCAACCTTCTTTTCAACGATTTGAAGCTCTCGAGGGCAAGAACCTTTTCCACAGAGCCATTTACCTGCATTATAGGTCAGTTCAAGTATTTCACTTGGATGATCTGGATCATGAAAAGTCATGATTATTCTTCTAATTGGTTTTACTCCTTGGGTATCATATTTTGTTTTTACTAGAGGTTCTTTTTCATCAATAATTGTTATGTCTGGAAGAGTGACAGGAGTTCTCAAACCAATATCGGCGTATGGGTTTAAGCTAAACTCAAGAGCCATATCCCTGAGTTTTATGTCGGCTTTTGATAATTCACCTTTTGGCCAATATGATCTTAATTTGAAATTATACTGATCTTGCGGGTGCTTTTCCTTTTTAAAGTGGGTGTTGATATGCATATCTATGCGTGGATATTCCTGGTTTGGGTCAAGTTGAATTTGCTTCTTACCTTCAAGTACGGATTTATAGAATGGAAGTAATTGATTAGCAACTAAAGTCTCAAAATCCCGAATTATTTCAGGGCTTGTAACAGCATTTTTTCTTTTACCATCTCCTGGATCAGGACTTTCCATTTTGTATTTATTTGCCTCCATTAACTTCACTGCGAAGTCTTTAAAAGGTTTTGGATCAAAGTCAAATTTATTTTCGATGCTTAAAGGTGCTTTTGCTAGTTCAGTTGGTGACTCTGCGTTGTTATTTGATTTAGCCAAATGTGTATTGCTTGCATCGGTATTTTGTGTAATTTTAGGTTTATTTTTAGGTTTATTTTTAGGTTTTAGATTTGCTATTTCCACTGAAAATATATTATAGTCTAAAGTATTGCTTTAGGGTTTATGGATAATCTTAAATTTAAAAATAAATTATTATGGAAGTCTTTGGAAGAAATTTTCTCACTCTCACTAGTAATAAGAAAAGGCCCCAGCCTAGCCCAGAAGGAAGTTGTTGTGATTCATCAAAAATAAATACAACAACCGTGCTCGAAAAACTTGGAATACCAGGTGGCGCTGCTGCAGGTATAGCAACTGTATTATGGGCACTTTTTGCTCCTTGTCATCCAAGTGCAACTACACTGGGAATTCCTGCTGCTTTTATTTGTCTACAAAATGGATCTCCTGACTATGGAGTTGATAAGCTTACTCAATTAAAACAAAGACCTGATAGATTACAAACACGTTGTTTAACAGAAACGGAAATCAAGGATTTATTTAGGGCTTATCCAGGCTTGGAAACTGTTAGAAAAGCCAAAGCTAAAGATTCGGGTGTAGCCTCTGTTCCAATTTCGAGGGGGCAAATTGATTTAAACGGGGATAAAATCCCTGAGGATATTATTGTAATTTGTACTAAGGAATTAGATACAGATGGAGATGGACTCAATGATACAACTTGTCCATGTCAAAAAGAAAACTTTGCAGCATATGTTATCCCAGATGAAATGAATCCTTAAATGACAATTAACTGCTATTTTTACAAAGATAATTAAAGAAAATTACTGTTTATTGTAATATCTCTACATGTCATCAATTGAAAAAAACGCACTTTGGTTAACAGCTTTCTTTTATATTGGTGTTGGTATAACTCATTTTATAGCAGTTGATTTTTTAGTTGAGATTATTCCAGATATTTTGCCTGCTAAGATGTTATTAGTTTATTTGTCAGGTTCTATAGAAATTGTTTTAGGTCTTGCTTTGCTTAATAAAAAAACTAGAAAACAATCTGCTTGGTTGATTTTGACTATGCTTCTTGTATATCTTTGGGTTCATATCGATATGTTGATTCAAAAAGATTATTTTATTGAAACTCTGAATTTGACTAATTATATTGCGAATCCAGATATTTTCTTTTATGGAAGGATTGCACTTCAGTTTGTGATGATTTATTGGATAAACAAATGTACCAATATACAAGACTATATTGACTATATTGATAAACTATATGCAGATTGGGAGTCATCTAACCAAAGATATCCAAATGGATGGTATAGGATAC
>CAIYXB010000224.1 GCA_903930015.1 uncultured bacterium
ATTTAAGTGAAGACGATTTAAAAGAAATAGAAAAGTACCCAGGTGATAACAATTATACTCGCAATTATTATGGGCAAGACTATGATAGTTCGTCTGTGCAAGTTTTATACTTTGAATATAAAACCTATTCTGAACAAGTTTTTAAAATCAAACAAACAGAGTTTGGATTAGAAAAGGCATTACAGAAACCAGACACATTTAATCCACCACCAAGTGATAATTTTGAAAAAGTTTCAAGAAGTATTGAGGTATTATATAGTGGAGCAAAAGTATTAGGGTACGAAAAAATGTTGCGATGGGAAATGGCGGAAAATATGACACGCCCTGTTGCAGATACTACTAAAGTGGAAATGAACTACACTATTTGTGCACCAAGAATGTACAAAGGTAAAATTGAATCCTTGGTTAGTCGTATTACCGGATTTGCCGATATGATACAGCTGACACATCTTAAATTACAACAAGTATTATCAAGGATGGTTCCTGATGGTGTATTTGTTGATGTAGACGGGTTAGCGGAAGTTGATCTTGGAAATGGTACAAACTACAATGCAGCGGAAGCATTAAATATGTATTTCCAAACCGGTAGTATTGTTGGTAGATCACAAACACAAGATGGCACAGGTAACCCCGGTAAAGTGCCAATACAAGAATTGCAAACATCAAATGCGAATGGTAAGATCCAATCATTGATTTCAACTTATCAGTATTACTTGCAAATGATTAGAGACGTAACGGGATTAAATGAAGCAAGAGATGGTAGTACGCCTGATCCTAAGTCATTGGTCGGGTTGCAAAAAATGGCTGCTGCAAATTCTAATACGGCTACAAGACACATTGTTCAGTCAAGTTTATATTTAACGTTAAGACTTTGCGAGAATATATCTTTAAGGATTGCTGATTCACTAAGCTTCCCATTAACTGCGCAGTCATTAAGAGAAAGTATATCTACATTCAATGTTGAAACGTTGAAAGAATTAATGGAACTTAACTTGCATGACTTTGGCATCTTCCTTGAATTAGAACCAGACGAAGAAGAAAAAGCGCAGTTAGAACAAAACATACAAATTGCATTGCAGTCAGGCGGTATTGATCTTGAGGACGCAATTGATTTAAGACAAATAAGAAATCTTAAATTAGCTAATCAATCTTTGAAATACAAAAGAAAGAAAAAGTTAGAAAGAGATCAGCAAACGCAGCAAGCAAATATACAAGCACAAGCGCAAGCAAATGCACAACTAGCAGAGCAAACCGCAATGTCAGAGGTTCAAAAGCAACAAGCACTAGCGCAAACAAAAATACAAATAGAGCAAGCGAAATCGCAATTTGAAATTCAAAAATTACAGCAAGAGTCACAAATTAAACAACAATTAATGGCTCAAGAATTTCAATACAATTTGCAACTAGCTCAGGCTCAAGCAGGTGTGCAACAACAAAAAATAAATGATCTTGAGGATCGCAAAGACGCTAGAGTGAAAATGCAAGCTACACAGCAAAGCGAATTAATTGATCAAAGAAAAAATGATACATTACCAAAAGACTTCCAATCAGAGTTTAATAATTTAGCTAGTGGATTTGGGTTAGGTAGTTTGGGGCAAATGTAACAATTAACCAATTTTATAATATTATATCATGTCAGAACCAATTAAACAAGAAGGGGATTTTAAAATTCAAAAAAGAAAACCCGCAATGAAAAAACTTGGCACAACAAACCAAGTTGCAAGGGTAGATTTATCAACTAAAAAAGAAGAGGATGCCATTCAAGAGCAAACAACAGATGAAAGCGTGTTGGGCACAGAACAGTCCCAAGTGGGATTGCAAGAAGTGGTCACAGGAAACGAAGAGCATAAAGAGCCTGCCGAAACGCCTGAAAAAGAAGTAACAATCATCAATGCTCAAGAAGAACCCGCTAAAGAAATTGTCGCTGAGTTGGCAAAAGAATTAGACGAAGCAATATATGATAGCAAAAATTCTGGTATTCAGTTGCCGGAAAACATAGGGAAGCTTGTTGCTTTTATGCAAGAAACCGGTGGAACAGTAGAAGACTATGTGCGTTTAAGCGCTGACTACTCTTCCATAAGCACAGGAGCATTATTAAAAGAATATTATAAAAAGTCTAGACCTCATTTAGATAACGAAGAAATTGAGTTCCTCATGGAAGATAGATTTAGTTACGACGAGGACGAAGATGATGAACGAGACATCAAGAAAAAGAAACTCGCATTTAAAGAAGAAGTTGCAAAAGCAAGAACCTTTTTAGAGGACCTTAAAAACAAATACTATGATGAGATCAAGTTGAAACCATCAGTAAACAAGGAACAACAAAAAGCGCTTGACTTTTTTAACCGATATAACGAAGATCAAAAGGCTGCAGAGTCAAAGCATCTAAAGTTTAAGGATGATAAGATCG
>CAIYXB010000225.1 GCA_903930015.1 uncultured bacterium
AGCTCAGAATATTTTCTCTCCCATTCGGCACAACGAGCTTCTAGTTCCTCTATTTTTTTTAGTAATATTGCAGCTTCCAATAGTACTTATGACGTTGAAAAGCTTAAAAAGTGGCCTGATTAAAAAAATCTTATCTTAGGGCTGAGTAGTTACATAAATAATGCTTAAGCTAAAATTAGATAAAGAGATTTTGTTTAATTTTGTCGAATGTCAAGCTAAAACACCAATCATCTACTTTAACTTCTTAATTATTACGTGATACGATTTTTCATATGAAAAAAATTGTTAAAAATTTTAGTGAGGATTTCGAGAGGGTTGAATTATTTCGAGAGGACTTGGAAAAGATAGAATCTAAGTTACAAGAACTTTCCCCAACTGAATTTCACATAGAACTTTTCGACCAT
Source organism: uncultured bacterium (assembly GCA_903930015.1). Lineage (GTDB taxonomy): Bacteria > Cyanobacteriota > Vampirovibrionia > LMEP-6097 > LMEP-6097 > CAIYXB01. The sequence goes on from CAIYXB010000225.1 coordinate 405, forward strand.
CAATATGATTCTTTTGAGGAAGTTAATGAAGTTAATAAATCTATTGATACACTCTCTATAAAAACTTATTCTCCAACTGTTACTTTAGATTTTACAACTTATGTTACTTCTCTTTGTGTAATTGGAGAATACTATGAGAATAATTCGGTGAGGGGTGTAATTGCAAGTATTGTTGAAATTCTAAATAAGAGAAAAAGGAAAGTTTTAAATATATTATACCCACTGTCATTAACAATCAAAGCTAGTACATATATTATGCTGACTATATTTCTAATTTCATGTTCACTTTTTTTCTCTATTGATTTTTCAAGGTTTTTTTTAAAAAGCTTAATAACTGTTTTAGCTGTGATTTTGGGATCATATGTTCTACTCCTTTTTCTTGGGAAACGCTGGATACCCTTTTCCGTTTTGCATCTTTGTTATAAAGAAAATAAACCAAATTTTTTTAAAAGAAAGAAAGATGAAATTATACTACTTATCTTAGGTGCCTTTATTGGGGGGATTATTACGTATGTTACTACTCTCATAATCTCAACAAAACCCTAAAGTATAACTTGAGGGTTTTAAATTTCTACTTAAAATAACGAAAACCAGTCCCTAAAAGTAATGGGGTCTTAGACCGACAAATGTCATTTTAATAAAACTCATTTTTTAAATTTTGTCACTTAGCAAGCTACGACCACAATCCTTTTTAAGCTCTGGTTACATGATTTTCAAATTGTTATAATCTGAATAACTGGACCGTGTCTACCTAAATGACAAGAACTATCATAAAGATAGAGAGATGTTTTTTTATTTAATTAAGCTACTTAGAACCTGAAATAGCTCTGCCATTTGGGTAGACGCCGTTCATACAGTTTAACTGGGTCTGGCATATAAATATCTTTACAATCTAAAGTTTAATTAAACTATGTATTTCCTGCTTGCAAAGCGTGATACCTATTCAGAAGCTCTAAAGTCAACTTCGGTAACTACTCAGTCCTAAGCCTGTAATACCAATTGATGATTAAGCATTAATTTACAAGAATCCAGCAAGGAGTGACCTTGTTTTTTGGCAGTTTCAATTACCGATAAAAGAACTGAATGACGTTGCGGAGCATGATCTCC
>CAIYXB010000226.1 GCA_903930015.1 uncultured bacterium
CGGATGCGTTTGTGAGATACTAGACCTGTTGCGAAAGTGCAACTTGAGCAAAACAGGTCTAAATATAAATTGGAAACCGAAGGTTTCATAGAGTTACTACAAAGAATCTATCTCTTTGTAGTAACTCTAATAATCTAATTTTCCTTTGTGCAAGGAAGTTTGAACCCATTGGAATGACCAGCTTGAAATAATTGAGATAAAGCTTGATATTCATTACTGAGCAAATGTCAACGAATTATGTGGCCCTTACAATTGCGAGCGTTCGAAGAACGCGTGGCAATCCAGGTGCTAGGGTTGATTAGAGATTTCAGAGTTTGGATTGCTTCGTTGTCGTTTCACTCCAACTCGCAATGACCATAACTTACAAATACTTAGCCGTATAAGATTTTTTAAACTGTTTCAAATCTTCTGGACTGCCCTGAGCAATAATCTCACCACCACCGTCGCCACCTTCTGGTCCCAAATCAATAATATGATCTGAATGATTTATTACATCTATATTATGCTCAATTACAAGTACAGTATTTCCAGAATCAACTAGGGTATTTAAGACATCAAGTAAATGTTGAATATCAAACCAATGTAACCCAGTGGTCGGCTCGTCTAAGAGATATATAGTTTTCCCTGTAGATCGCTTAGAAAGTTCATTTGCAAGCTTTACCCTTTGTGCTTCACCACCTGATAATGTAGTCGCAGCCTGACCTAACTTTATGTATCCAAGTCCAACATCATTTAATGCCTGAAGCTTCTTTTGAGCTGCTGGTATTGCATCAAAAAACTCTGCAGCATCTTCTACTGTCATCTCAAGAACTTCATAAATATTCTTACCTTTAAATCTAACTTGTAAGGTTTCTTGATTATATCTTTTACCTTTACAGATATCACACTTGACGTAAACTGATGGCAGAAAATTCATCTCTATTTCGGTAACACCTGCTCCTCCACAAGACTCACAGCGACCACCTTTAACATTAAAACTAAACCTACCAGGATTATAACCTCGTGCTTTTGCTTCAGATGTCGTTGAAAATAATTGTCTAATTGGATCAAAAGCTCCTACGTAAGTTGCTGGGTTTGAACGAGGAGTTCTTCCTATAGGACTTTGATCTATAACTATAACCTTATCTATATTTTCATATCCTGTAATAGACTCTAATTCTCGCGGGAATGGTTTTTTGTAACCTAATTTATGCATTAAAGCTGGCTTGAGGACTTCATTTACAAGTGAGCTTTTCCCAGAGCCACTCACACCAGTAATAGCAATAAACTTTCCAAGTGGTAGATCAAGATCTAAATTTTTAAGATTATTCTTAGTTGCAGATTTTAAGGATATAAATTCTCCATTACCTGGACGTCTCTTTTTAGGTATTTGAATTTCTTTTCTACCAGACAAATAATCTCCAGTGATTGAATTTAGATTGGCTTTAATATCTTCAATACTACCTTGACCCATCAATTCACCACCATGCACACCAGCATAAGGTCCAATATCAATAATATGATCTGCCTGAAGCATCGTATCTTCATCATGCTCAACAACAAGCACAGTATTACCAATATCTCTCAGATGAGTTAAAGTTGCAAGTAATCTATCATTATCTTTTTGATGCAAACCAATAGAAGGCTCATCTAAAACATAAAGGACACCCGTCAAAGCAGATCCTATTTGAGAAGCTAAACGAATCCTCTGAAATTCTCCACCTGAGAGTGTTTTAGCGCTTCTAGCTAAGGTCAAATAACCAAGTCCAACATCTTTCAAGAATTTGAGTCTTGAACTAACTTCAATTAAAACTTGATGTGCAATCTTTTTTTGATAGGGATTTAGAAAATTCTCTAAAGTTTTAAAAAAATCAGCAGCTTTATCAATAGACATTTGACAAATATCATTAATATTCAAATTTGTGACAGTGACACTTAAAGCAACATTATTTAATCTTGCACCATTGCAACTAACGCAATTTGTCTCCTCCATATACTGCTCAATTTCAGCTTTCCAGCTATCTGAGTGAGATTCTTTGTATCTACGATCTAATTGATTTATAACACCTTCATAATAAACTTTGTAATCACCATAACCAAGTGATCCATATTTTTTAGTATTAATAACAACTCTCTCGTCATCATAGCCATGGAAAATAATATGTTTCTGTTCATCACTTAATTCTTCAAAAGGTTTATCTAGTGACAAGCCTATCTTTTTAGATAGTGCCTCCAATAATGCTTCATAATAAATATTCTTAGTTTTAGACCAAGGCACTAAAGCTCCTTGTTTCAAAGAAATTTTTGTATCAGGCACAATTAGATCCTTACAAAACTCTTGCTCAACTCCAAGTCCACTACAGGTAGTACAAGCACCATGGGGATTGTTGAAAGAGAAGTGCTTTGGATCAAGCTCTGGGATACTTCCATGACCATTTGGGCATGCCATTAATTCCGAAAAAAGGAAATCTTTCTCTTGATCAAGATCATGAACTATCACAATACCTTCTGATTTTTTCAAAGCAAGTGCAACACTGTCAGCGATTCTACTTCTTGCAGAGTCCTTAATCACAACTCTATCTACAACAAGTTCGATGTCATGTTTTTTTGTTTTAGCTAATTTAATTTCTTCATCAAGAGTCAAAATATTTTTATCTACTCGTACTCTTTGAAAACCTTCAGACTTCAATGCAGAAAATAGATTTTGATGTTCACCTTTTTTCTCTTTAATGAGCGGAGATAAAATTATTGCTTTTGTACCTTCTTTAAGTTCAAGGATTTGCTCCATGATTTGATCTATAGACTGAGCTTCTACTTTCTCACCACATTCAGGACAATGTGGTATTCCAACACGAGCAAAAAGTAGCCTTAAATGGTCATATATCTCGGTAACTGTACCAACGGTCGATCTAGGGTTATAAGAGGCTGATTTTTGATCGATCGAGATAGCTGGACTTAATCCTTTAATTTCCTCGACATCTGGCTTATCCAGCTGCCCAAGGAATTGCCTTGCGTAAGCAGATAGTGATTCAACGTATCTTCTTTGACCTTCTGCAAAAATCGTATCAAAAGCAAGTGAACTTTTCCCAGAACCACTTACTCCGGTAATCACAGTCAAACTATCCTTTGGAATTTTGACATCTATATTTTTTAGATTGTGCTGCTTTGCACCACGTACTTCAATATAGCTCTTTAAAGATCTTTCATTTGCTATTGATTTGTTTTGAGATTTAACAGCCATGGACTTGAACTAAAGTATAAATCAAAAAAGACCTGACCGTCATAACACATGGTTTATTAAAGATTCTGGTAATAAATCTGAGCAAATGACTTAGTTTTCTGAAAATTATGCCAATCAAGCCGCTAAAGCAGTTGGACTTGGTTTAGTGACACCGCCTGGTCCATAGTTGGATTCTCCTGCAGCCTTAGATAGACTCATAAGCCAGCGTCCAATTCCAACAAAGAAGAAGCAAACATCACGCAGTAAAGGTTCATTGCCCATTAATCGAGAAGCAATATCAGCAGAGGTTCCAGCAATAAAAGAAAAACCAGAACGAATATAATTTGTTTTTTTACATTCCCAATGCTCTTTTGGTATAACTTGGAACAAGTCAACTAAACCTTCTCCAACACCTTTAATAGCACCACCTATTTCAGAATTCCCAGTAAGTCCCCAAACACCAACTCCTAAGAGCGATAGAATTCCACCCCACATACCAGTAATTAAACCAGAACTAGTTTTGAGCATTTTTGGACTATAAGTTTCAGCTTTAAAGATTTGGCTAAAGGCTTTAGGTAATCTCTCTTTCATGATTTTCCAATTATCACCCCATGACTCAGACTTTGGAAGCTCGCCACCAACAAGAGTGCTTGTTAAAAATTCTGGAGTTTGATACAAACAAAAAGTGAGTCCACGAAGTAAGTTTACAAACTTATAGGGTGCTGCACTTGCGATTATTAATTCACCTAAAAAACCGGCAGTATCAAAAATACTTTTCTTGCGAATCCCGTTGTAGACATTAAATGCTGAGTTAATTCCCATTGAGCCTTTAACAGCGAAACCCGCTAATTTATCAAAAAAAGTTTCTTTATCTTTACTTGCTTGATAGTTTACGGCTCTAGAAACAGCTGAGGCACCTGTAGCAAAAATACCAAATCCATTTGCTGCAGCCATAAGGTTTTTCATGACTGAATCCATAGAATTTAGATCTGGAGATTTTTCGTGAGCATTTAAATTTTTACTAGTTACCTTCTCTTCAGTAGGAGTGATTTGAGCTTTAGGCGCTGAATGCAAACCATATTCATCAATAACAGGCATTTCAAATTCACCACTAGAGCTTGTTGGAATTTTTGTAGTTGTTGACTTAATAGTTTTTTCAGCATCATGAGGCTCAAACTCATAATGACTTGGCTGATTGTCCTCACGAGGACCATAGCTAAGCTTCTCGTTTATTGCTCTTTGATTTTGTGGCAATATTTGCATATATAATCAGTAATACATTATACATATTTCTTAATAAATAATGTGAAATTCAAGGTAAACACTCATTAATATTTCTTAATATGTCATAATAGTATTCGCGTTCACGACAGTGCTAAACTCAGTAAACTTGTCCCAAAAAAGGGTTTAGCAAGATATGATCCTAGAAGAAATCTCATCAAAAAACATGGAAATAGTTGAAAACACCCAAAAACTTAAAGCTGAATTAATAGAAGCAGGCAAAAAACTTGCCGCAAAAAACTTATTACCTGCAACAAGTGGCAACCTTTCGGCTAGATTTGAAAATCTAATCTTAGTTACAGTTTCAGGGAAAGACAAAGCTCAACTTACAGAAGAAGATTTCATGCTTGTAAATTATAGAGCTGAAGCTGTCGAAGATATCAGTAAAAAACCTTCAGCCGAAACTTTACTGCACTCTTTGGTTTATGAAAATTATCCAAAAGCAAACTATATTTATCATGTTCACTCATCAGCAAGTGTAATACTTTCAAAAAAAATTGGTGCCAATAAAGAAATACTACTTGAAAATTACGAACTTTTAAAAGCTCTCAGTGGCATTAACACCCACAGTACAACTGAAATTGTACCTATTTTCAGAAACAGCCAAAACATTGCTTCACTAGCACAGGACGTTAAACAGTTTCTAAGTGTAAAATCTGACATTCATGCCTTTGTTTTAGAAGGACATGGCTTTTATACTTGGGGAGCGACTCACAAGGAGTGTTTAAGGCATGTAGAAGCACTTGATACTCTTTTTAGTTGTGAAATAGAAATGATGAAACTCAATTAAGGATTAAAATGGCAACTCTCAATATCTACAAAAATAACCAACTCCAAAAACAAATCATTGACACTGATTCTATTTCAAACGAACTGAGTAAAATCGGAATTAAATTTGAGAAATGGGCTATTCAGGAAGTTCTTGAAAACAAATCTGGCATTGATGAAATTGAAGAAAAATTTAAAGATAAAATACAGACTGTTTTAAAAGAAAATAATTTTTCTTCTTACGATATTGTAAGCATTAACCCTGACATTAAAGGAATTGAAGATTTAAAAAATAAATTTATCCCTGAACATACCCACGATGACAATGAAGTAAGGTTCTTCATAGATGGACAAGGTTTATTTTGTATTAACCAGGACGAAAATATTTACCAAGTTCTCTGCGAAAAGGGTGATTACATATCCGTCCCTGCTAACACTAAACACTGGTTTGACATGGGCTCAAAAGCAAATTTCAAGTGTATAAGATTTTTTGAGGATGAAGCTGGCTGGATAGCGAAATATACTGGTTCAGACATTTCTAGGCAATACCCACTATTTGATGAATTCCAGCACAACAATTAAAGCCATTCTTGTAGACATAGAAGGTACAACATCCTCGATCAATTTCGTTCACGAGGTCTTATTTCCTTATGCAAGATCAAAATTATCTAGTTTTATCAAAAATAATATTACAAAAGCTGAAGTCAAAAAAATCATTTCAGAAGCTTTTGAAATTGAAGGATTAGAAGCTAGTGATCAAGATATTCGAATTGAAAAATCTATAAAACTTTTTGAAAAATGGATCATTGAAGACAAAAAAATCAAACCCTTAAAAGATTTACAAGGAATGATTTGGGAAAGTGGATACCGCAATAAAGATTTTTTCGGACATGTATATGAAGATGCCTATCAAACACTACTTGAATGGCACGGAAGTGGATTAAAGATTTTTATATATTCGTCTGGATCAATTAACGCTCAAAAACTTTTATTTGGGCATAGTTCTTATGGTGACTTAAATTATCTATTCAGCGGTAATTTTGACACTCAAATTGGTTCTAAGAAAGAGTTTGAGTCATACAGAAAAATCACAGAAGCAATTAAGCTCAAAGCTAGTGAAATAATGTTTTTATCTGACAATAGTGATGAATTAAAAGCAGCGAAAGAATCTGGAATGAATGTAATTAAACTAGCTCGCCCCGAAGACAAAATTGAAAGTGATATTAAGTACCTTAGTGTTAAGAATTTTCTTGAGATAAACTTTTAGTTCAAGTTCTCTTTTCATCAAAAGAATTCAAATCATAAGTAACAGAG
>CAIYXB010000227.1 GCA_903930015.1 uncultured bacterium
AGACAAGAATTCACTCAAACTTATGCCTTCTTGAAATTGATATTTTACTTTTGCCATGATTTTATACCTCTCTTTGTATACTTACAAATATAAGGGTATCATAGGTTTCAATAGTGGTTAGGAATTAAGGGGAATTAGGTAGAATTTTATCTGCAGACTCAACTATCTATATTTACATATTGTGATATAGTATTGAAGTGAAAAATAATAGCAAAAAGCAAGTTGTTATTGTCGCTGGAGCTAATGGCTCTGGAAAAACAACTTTTGCTCATAAGTTTCTCGAGGTCACAAAGTTTGAATTTCTGAATGCTGATGAAATAGCAAAAAAAATGAACCCAAAAGATCCACTTAAAGCAAGGATTGCTGCAGGTAAACAAGTTATTCGCTCTATTGATGAATTAATTGAAGCTGGCAAGAGTTTTGTTATTGAATCAACTCTCTCAGGATCATTCTTGGAGAAACATATCACTAAATTAAAAGAGCATGGCTATGAGATTAATCTCACATATATCTTTCTTGGATCTAAAGATCTTTGTATAGAAAGGATCAAGTCTAGAGTAAGACAGGGTGGACATGATGTCCCTGACCTAGATGTGATCAGAAGATTTAACCGAGGTTTAATTAGATTTTGGCAAATTTATAGAATGCAGGCTGATTACTATTCTATTTATTTCAATAATGAATTTTATGATTTTAAGCAAGTAGCACGTGGTAAAAAAGAAGAATTAGAAATTTTATTTCAACCACTGTTCAATGAGTTTATAGAAATACTAGAGGAGTTAGATCATGAATAAAAAAAATCTCAAAATAGTAGAATCATTTGACGATATAGAAATTTATAAAACCAGTGCTTTTATGAATAAGATTGCAGCAGAGGCGATGCAAGAAGAAAAAGAAAAAAATAAACGACTTGGTATTCCTTCGGCTTTTATGCTAAACGGAAAAATATTTTACGAATTAGCTGATGGGACCATCACTTCAGAAAAGCCTTGGGATAAAGCTTAGATGCACTCCCATGGCATTTAAGTCCTGGATTGAAGACGATGCTGGATTTGTTAAGATGGGGTCGTAGACGGTCAAAAGACAAAATCAAAGATCAACACTGGAAGTTCAACTTATTGTTAATTTCATAACCAATCTTATTTTTCACCCTCAAAAAAATTTTTGATACAGCACTTGAGCTTTTATTTACTTTTTGACCTATCTGTTCCATAGTCAAATTAGTATGTATCTTTAAGTAATAAACTACGACTTTAACTTTAGTTTTTTCTGGTAAATCGAGTTTTTCAATCTCATTAAAAACATACTCTGGACTGAAATTTTTTGATATGTTAAATTCCGATGCCGCTAAAATACTTTCATTAATTTTAGCTTGATCAATATTCTCATTAATGATTTTATGAAAAAAATCCTTTGAACCCAAAACAGTTTTGCCATAAGAATAATCTTCTGGATCCCAGCAACAATCAATATCTTCGTAGGTATACTCAAGCATTTTCTCCCTAGCTAATTTGCTATGTTTAGAAAATTGTTTTAAAAGCCACTCTGTACTTAGGAATTTATTGCGAGCAGCGAGACCTATGAATGAGTTATAGCTAGACCATTTCCATTCATGTGGATGACTAACGATACAAGCTTTGACTGGATTGAGATGAATATACCTACTCAGTTGGCGAGAATAGAAATCATCTTGAACAAGCTTTCGTTTGTAACGTCCTTTAAAAACATGCCCATCTTTATCAGGATATTTGCCAAGGAAATACCTAGCATAACTTTCATTTAGATATTTCATGATCTTAGAAAGATTTGCATCAGGTGTTTGAAGAAAAAGATGATAGTGATTATTCATCAGACAATAACTATGA
>CAIYXB010000228.1 GCA_903930015.1 uncultured bacterium
ATCTTGTTTCTGTAGAGAACAATAAAACAACTGCAAGCAAAAACCAAAATAAATAGTAGTTTGTTATTTTATTTAAATTAAAAACAACAAAAATTCCAACTAAAAGATGTGCCCACCAAAAACTCAAGCCAATTGGAGTTAGAAGGAAACAGAGTAGGAATGGTAAGAAAAAGGCTTGCAGATTTACTACAAGCCTTTTTAATTCATTAATCATAAACGAATTTATTCACCATAAACAGTTGTAGTAATTTTTCTAAAAAAGAAAAACACAGATTTTTCATTTGCATCTATAAAATGTATCTTTTTAATACCACCATTAGAAGCAGCTTCACGGATTCCCGCATCACCTGTTTCAACAAGACCTAGAATATTCATAGACTTTCCAATTCCACTCTTTAATGAGCTTGGTGTCTGACCATTACTAGCACCTGTAGCAGTAATTGGATAATCTATATTTGTATAGAAAAGCCCCATAGCATTTACACTTTGATTTGCAAAAATAATATTTGCAAACAAACTAATTACAACAAAAAACGATATTTTTTTCATATTTTCTCCTTATTTATTATGTTCCATAAACTTTTGTTACATGCTTACTTACGTAAACCGGTATAAATAGCAGTGGAATAAAAACACTCTGATTCACTACCTCTACAAAATGAATTTTAGTAATTCCCGCCTTCTCTGCAGCACTCTTAATACTAGAATCACCGATGTCTACTAGATAAAGAATATTACGAGAAGCTGATTCACCAACTTTCATATCGTAGGGATTTACTAAATTCTCTTTTGCTTCCTTTGAAATAGCGATTTTACCTGCATCCAAAGGAATAGTTACATTCTGAAAAAGTGGAATTGACAGGAATGGCAAAACTTTACCTCCTCCAACAGAACGCGCAAAAACTGAACTAGTAGAAAAAATCAAAGCTACTAAAATAATTGACTTAATTTTATTCATAGCTTATTTCTAACAGAATTAATATTTATTGAATAGAGATTTACGGATTACCACCAATAAGGATAACCAGGATAATATTGTCTGTTCCATCCACGATTTCTAAATTCGCCGCCGCTAAAACCTAGCCCAAAACCAAGTCCAGTACCATAACTACCGACTCCAACTCCAACACTTTTATTCAGTTGATTTTGATAGTTAATACTGTTATCAAAATCATAAACAACATTGATTTTTTCTTTGTCCTTTAAGAAGGTAAATATTTGGGGGTCTAACGGTGAAAACGGAGAAAACATCTCAATCGTTTTGCGAGCCAAATTATCATAGCCTTCATCATTAGAGCTATTAATTTGTATTTGCGAGGATCTGGAAACCAATGAGCGTTTGTTTTTGAGTTGACTTGAGTAAAATATTTTTTTGTATATTTGCAAATATCAGCAAATTCTTTTTTTGATATATCAGGATATGGTTTGCATTCAAAAGTATAAGATTTATTTCTGAACTCTTTAGGAAAAGACTCTATCGATATCAAATCATTTGCACAGATACTTGCGTTTGACTTACTGCGTTTTTTTATAAAATTAATTTGCTTGACCTTCCCTTGGGAATCAACATCAAAACTTATAACTGGATTTTCAGCAAAGTCCCAGACTAGTACTTCTATGTTTAATTTTCTTTGAAGATACTCGCTAAGCTTAAGATCAGTATCAAAATCCCAATGGACTTATAAGAATTTATCAGCCAACAAAACAATGTTTTTTCTATAAAAGTGAGCCCTAAAGCCTCTAGCAACAGAATTAAGCTTGAAAACAAAGATGATGGGTCAACAATCATAAAAAAAATTTGTGACTCAAATACCAGAAAATGGCAAAGTCAATCAATCTGTAATAACACTTCTTGCCAAAGAACTTAAAATCTCCAAATCATGTATAGAGATAATCCATGGGCATACCGATAAAAATAAAATATTGAGAATTAAGTGCTTAGACTAATACTAGCTTTTATAACTCTTCTAGTGCCAAATATAGTTCGGGCCTATATTGATACTACTGTAAAAAGTTTTGATAAACCTGAATTAATTAAAGTACAAGCTTATAAATATGAGACATCTAAAATTGATAATTTTATTGATTTAGCTGCCGATAAAGTTGGTGGCAGTTTTATTGGAAATATTGTTGGTGGGCCAACTGGATTAATTTTTAAGGTAAGCGATAGAGCTTTTGAGATACAAGAAAGTAAAGAAAAAAAGTAATTAGATTTTATTAGAACCGTTAAGAATAATTACTTTAACGGCCCTAAATTAAAATCTATCAAACTAATGAGCCGCTTTTTCTTCAGTTGTAGCAGCTTCTTCAGTAGTAGCAGCTTCTTCAGTTGCAGCAGCATCAGCTTCCATTGCAGTAGCTGCTTCAGAAGCTTCCACTGCAGTATCAGCCTCAGTAGCTTCCATTGCATCTTTCTTTGCACAACCAGTAAGGTTTACAGCTAAACCAAGAACTAGTCCAGCAGCAAGTAATTTTTTTGTTACATTAATTTTGTTTTTCATATATTCCACCTCCAAATTTGTGGTCAGATAGCAGTTTAACAGCTTTTTAAAAAAATATACTATAAAAAGTTATTAGTTTTAGTCCCTAACTTCAATAATAAATTGATCTTGAAAATCACTGTCTAAATCTATGACATTAATAGGCACATCAACAAAGGAACCTTCAGGAATTAAAGCATTTATGCCTTTTTTTACCACCAGCCTAAATCTGATTTTACTACTATTTTTTTTAGCTTTTATAATTTTTTTCGGAGCTATAACTAAACCATTAAATTGTTCACCTACTACTTCAACCCTGAGCCTTAAGCTATCGGTTTTTATTTTAGGAATTCTTACAACTAGCACAAACTTACCATTTGGCTTTTGACGTATCCCAAGAGTCGCAAGTGAAGCTTCAAATTTACCGTTGAACTGAGTATCACCACCATCTGAGGCAAGGTCAAAATTAGTTCTTGAAATATTTTCATCTGAATTCTTGACCTTAAAAGAAGCGCAGCTAGAACTCAAAAAAAGGTTTATAAATAAAAGTAAACAAACTATCGGTAAAGAGGTCATTCTTATATAAGCTTAGCCTTAAAACAAAAAGAGAGGCATAATGCATCTTTTTTTTGTTTTAAATAGAGTTCTTTCGAAGTCCATAAATGGGTCCAAAAGAACTCTAACAAAATCTTTAATTTTGGAGCTTTTATTGCGACCTCTTTTTCACGAAACCTAGGGTTTCTAAAGAGGTCTAATGGCGAACGGAGAGAGATTTATCGCCTAAATTGCTTTGCAATTTTACAGCGATAGTGCGGGCCAGGTATAAATGCTTTTAATCTCAGCTTAAACACGACCGCACATTCTCGGTAGGTAACATTCACCCAGATTCGAGCCTTCAATTCAACCTATTAAAAATATAAAGAGGGGCACATGCCCCTCTTTATATTTTTTTTAATGGCGGACGGAGAGAGATTCGAACTCTCGGTAGGTTGCCCTACGACAGTTTTCAAGACTGCTCCGATAAACCACTCTGGCATCCGTCCACCCAAGATTTTACTATAGAAATTAGCCAGAGGACTTTTGACCCCCTACAAAATTAAATAATTTTGTAAAACTTTAATCTGTGAGCAAAAAATTTCTCATCTTTTATTTATTTATAGGCATTTCTTCAGCAAAAGCAGTATTTACGAATTTCTCAGAGCCCTCAAAAAAAAGTGAGTCATCTCAAATAGTACAAAAGATAGGGTTTGAGAATACAAAAAAAACCAAAGGCCACAAAATTCAATCAGCAATAATCTGGAGACTACCACCAAGAGAATTTCTTGGGAAAAAACTTAGTTCAGAAGAAGAAACTTTAATTGATGCAGAAGCACTAAATAGATTTATAGAAGCTGCTAGCAAAAATAATCCCGATGCTTACAAAAATTTCAACAAGCAAAATAAAAATCAACAAATAGTTACACAACTAATCACCAAAC
>CAIYXB010000229.1 GCA_903930015.1 uncultured bacterium
AATTTTGAGAAAAATTTGCTTTCAAACCACCATACTTTATTGACAATCGGTAACAGCTATATTTGAGAGCCTTTGCTTATGAGTAATATTACTATGATCCCACCAAGGGTCTTTCACTTTCAAAGTGCCGCTGAGGAAAAGATATTTAATTTAATAGCAAAAACTGAACTTGACAGCACATTTGCTCTTCACTCCTTAAACCTACCAGAGCATGAATATAAGCAGTGGGCAGAAGCGGATTTTGTCATTATTTCTCCAAAAGGAATTATTGTTTTAGAGGTAAAAGGTGGTCGTGTAAGTTGTGATGGTGGGCTATGGACTTTTACTGATCGGTTTGGAGTAAAACATAGGAAATCAGAGAGCCCAATGAACCAAGCAAAAAGTGCTCGCTTTGCTCTTGAGGAGCGTCTAAAAAGACTCATAGATTTTAAAATACTAAAAAAAATAAATTTTGGGTTCGGAGTAATTTTCCCTGACATTCAATTTAATACAAGCTCCGTTGAATTTCCCGATCAATTAATATTTGATTCAATAGACTTTGATCGCAATAAGCTGGCTATTTGGCTCAATAACACCACTCAGTACTGGGCTGAAAAAACATCTCGCAAGGAGTTGCTAGACAATAAAGAGTTAAGTGAAATTATTCGAGTCATTCGTCCTTCAATAGATTTAGTCCCATCGCTTGTAAGTAAGGTTAGTGGTGTTGTAGATAAGATGGTTAAACTGACTGAAGATCAATGCCGTTATCTAGATATTTTGATCGTTCAAAAAAGAGTGGTCATAGAGGGTGGCGCTGGCACAGGTAAAACTTTTCTAGCGGTAGAAGCTTGTCGGCGCTTGTCAGCCGAAGGTAAAAAAGTGCTGTTCTTATGTCGAAGCCCTATTTTTGCTTGGCACATTGCGGGAGTCCTTCAAAATTATGGCGTAGAAGTATTTAGTCTTGAGCGGTTGCGTGAAAAGCTAGAAAAAGGGGAAAAGCCTGAGTTTGAATTATTGGTAATAGATGAAGGCCAAGACTTTCTTGATATGGTATCTATAGAGTTTATAGATAACTTATTGGATGGTGGTTTAGAGAATGGCAGCTGGCTTTTTTTTATGGACAAGAACAATCAAGGTTCTTTATATGAACATTATGATGAGGACGCCCTAGCTTTCCTTCGGTCTGCAGGAATCGCTTGGCCATTACTAGACAATTGTCGCAACACAAAACAGATAGCTATTCAATCGATGATGTATACGGGTGGCGATATAGGTAGATGCAGGATTCAGGGTGATGGTCTCAAGGTAGACACAAGTACCATTTATGATTCTGAGGAAGATGAAATACAGGCTATAGAAAAGAAACTAGTGGATCTAATTGATGAGCAAGAGGTGCAACCCGGCGACATCACATTGTTATCAATGAATGACTTTGAAAACTCGGTAGCTTCAAAATTGGATAAACGTTGGCGACGTAAGTTTTTTATTATAGACAACAGTTTTGGAAACCAATGGCATCGCACTTCGTTGACATTTAGTACTATTCGTAATTTTAAGGGCCTTGAAAATCGCTATATCATGCTGATTGATCTAGATAGTTTTAATGGTAGCCGAGAGGATGTTTCACAATTATATGTTGGAATGACTCGTGCAAATGCTTATCTCTGGATGGCAACTCCCAAAAAAATCAAACATGTCATAGATAAAATTATCGCAGCAAACTCAAGTCACGTTGCGAGTTACCTTCAAAAGCTTGGAGAAAAGACTGAAAATGACTGACAATTTAGATGGGTTTCAAAAAAGCGCTGAGCGGAAAAAAGTTATCGATTATTTAAGTGCTCAATTAATTGGACCAATTGGCGGGGATGAAGAAATTCTGCCTTTTGAAGATAAGGTTTATGAGAGATACCTTATGGGGG
>CAIYXB010000230.1 GCA_903930015.1 uncultured bacterium
AATAAGCATTAAGGAATGGATAGAACAAAAATATAATTCTGAGCTTTATAGAAGCTGCAAAAAAAATTAAATTCGTTATTTACGCTAAAAATGCTTTGTCGAAAATCTTAATAATTTCTTTCCAAGGTTTTCCCTAGAATAGGCTTATTATCTTGCCAAAAACCTGTCAATTATAAATTAAAGACTAAAAAGCGCAATCGCGCTAAAAACCGCATTGCATTTGGGTTTTTACTGTCCTAGAATTAGTATTTCGTACAGGCATATTTATTTTTTAAATTTGTCAAGTAGTCCCCAAAGGAAAAATTTTAAAACTTATGAAAAGAAACTATTCGCGTGTAATCCCTAAACAAAAAGCATACGAAGGACAGAGGACTATTACCCTGCCTGATCTTGCGGAGATTCAAAAAGAATCTTTTCAAAGATTTTTAACACAAGGTTTAGCTGAAGAATTAAAAAACTTCTCACCAGTAACTGATTACACAGGAAGACTAGAGCTTTATTTCTTACATGATCACTACACTTTTGAAGAACATCAAGAGCCAAACAAAGCAAAAACTCCAATGGAAGCTCGTCTAAATGAGCAGTCATACACTAAAAAACTTTATATCAAAGTACGTTTCGTAAATAGAGACACAGGTGAGATCAAAGAATCAAAAATGTTTATTGGTGAAATCCCGATGATGACTGAGCGTGGTACTTTCATTGTGAATGGTGCTGAGCGTGTTGTTGTTTCACAAATTGTTCGTTCTCCTGGTATCTACTACAAAAGAGATATCGAACCTTCTGGTAAACGTGTATTTAACGCAACTCTAATTCCTAACCGTGGGGCATGGGTAAAATTAGAGACTGATGTTTCTGACTATGTTTACATCAAGATCGACAAGACTCGTAAAATCCCTGTAACTATCTTCTTAAAAGCGCTTGGCTATAGACCACAAGATATGAAAGATTTATTCTCTCATTACGATTACTTAGCTAAAACCTTCGAAAAAGATCCAACTGAAACTGAAGATGAAGCTCTTGTAGAGCTTTACAAAAAAATGCGTCCAGGCGAGCACCCTTCAGTAGAAGGTGCAAGACAACTTCTTGAATCTAGATTCTTTAACGCTAAGAAATATGACTTAGGGACTGTTGGACGTTACAAATTAAACAACAAACTTGGACCTAACGCTCCAGAAGAACAAAGAACTCTAAGCCGTGAAGACTTCGTTGCTGCTATCGACTACCTTATCAAATTAAACTTTGACGAAGCTCAAATTGATGATATCGATCACTTAGGTAACAGACGTGTTCGCTCTGTAGGTGAATTGTTACAAAACCAATTCAGACTTGGTTTAAGTAGAATTGAAAGAATTATCAGAGAAAGAATGACTCTTCAAGAACAAGAATCACTTACTCCTGCTAACTTGATTAACCCTAAACCTCTTGTTTCTGCAATAAGAGAATTCTTTGGTTCATCTCAGTTATCTCAGTTCATGGACCAAACAAATCCACTTGCTGAACTTACTCACAAACGTCGTATTTCAGCTTTAGGACCTGGTGGTTTATCAAGAGAAAGAGCTGGTTTTGCAGTTCGAGATATTCACCCTTCTCAAAACGGTCGTCTTTGTCCAATCGAGACACCAGAAGGACCTAACGCTGGTCTTATTGGTTCACTAGCATCACACGCAAGAGTTAACGAATTTGGATTTATTGAAACTCCTTATAGAACTGTTGAGAATGGAATAGTTTCAAACGAAATTCGCTATTACACAGCTCACGAAGAAGACAACAAATCTGTTGCTGCTGGTGATGTACGTATCAGTTCAGATGGAAGATTACTTGGAGAAGATATTCCAGTTAAATACAGAAACGAGTATATTGTTGCTCATCCAACTGGTGTTGATTTAACCGCTGTATCGCCAATCCAGATTGTTTCTATAGGAACTTCATTGATTCCTTTCCTTGAGCACGATGACGCTAACCGTGCACTTATGGGATCAAACATGCAACGTCAAGCTGTTCCACTTTTAAGACCTGAGCGTACTGTAATTGGTACTGGTATTGAAGGACAAGTTGCACGTGACTCTGGTATGGTTGTTATTGCTGACGCTGATGGTTTTGTTGAGCACGTTTCATCAACTCACATCAAAATCAAATTTAATGACTCTACTAAATACGGTGGTCAGAAAAATTACGAATTAATCAAATACATGAGATCTAACCAAGATACTTGCTTAAATCAAGTGCCTATAGTTAAAGTTGGTCAAACAGTGAAAGCTGGTCAGGCACTGACAGACGGAGCTGGCACTTGCCAAGGTGAACTTGCACTAGGTAAAAACTTGCTAATCGCATTCATGCCTTGGGAAGGATACAACTTTGAGGATGCGGTTTTAATTTCTGAAAGACTTGTTTATGATGATGTTTATACTTCAATCCATATCGAGAAACATGAAATTGATGCTCGTCAAACAAAACTTGGACCTGAAGAAATTACTAGAGAAATTCCAAACGTTAGTGAAGATGCATTAAAACATCTTGATGAAAACGGTATAGTCCGTGTTGGTGCTCTTGTTCGTGAAAACGATATTTTAGTTGGTAAGATCACTCCAAAAGGTGAGTCTGATAACCCTCCAGAAGAAAGATTACTTAGAGCTATTTTCGGTGAGAAAGCAAGAGACGTTAAAGACAACTCTTTAAGAGTTCCTCACGGAGATAAAGGTAGAGTTATCGCTGTTCGTGTTTACGACAGAGACAAAGGTGATGAATTACCTCCTGTATCAAACAAAGTTGTTCGTGTATTTATTGCACAAAAACGTCGTGTACAGGTTGGTGATAAAGTTGCTGGACGTCACGGTAATAAAGGTATTATTTCAAGAATTCTTCCAATCGAAGATATGCCTCACTTACCTGATGGTACTCCAGTTGACATGGTTTTAAACCCACTTGGTGTTCCTTCTCGTATGAACGTTGGACAAATCTACGAGTGTATTTTAGGTATGGCAGCAACAATGCTTGATCAAGCCTACGAAGTACCATCATTTGATGAGATGTTTGGTGAAATGGCATCTGATACTTTAGTTAAAGACGAAATGGACAAAGCTATTAAACACAGTGGGGCTGAGTGGTTGAAACAATCAGGTAAAGTTCAATTGTTTGATGGTAGAACTGGTGAGATGTTTGATAATCCGGCTTTAGTTGGTGTGATGTACATGCTGAAACTTGTTCACTTAGTTGACGACAAGATTCACGCACGTTCTACTGGTCCTTACTCACTTGTAACTCAGCAGCCTCTTGGTGGTAAAGCTCAGTTCGGTGGTCAAAGACTTGGTGAGATGGAGTGCTGGACGCTTGAAGCTTACGGTGCAGCTTATACTCTTCAAGAGATGCTTACTATTAAGTCTGATGACGTTGTTGGACGTTCTAGAGCTTATGAAGCGATCGTTAAAGGTGAAAATATTCCACCAGCAAACGTTCCTGAGTCTTTCAAAGTACTTATGAAAGAGCTTCAGTCTATTGGTCTTGATATTCATGCATTGAAGAAAAACAAGGATGAAGATTTACTTGAAGAAGTTGATCTTTATGCTGATAGCTTTGATCCACTGAAATCTAGAAATCTTAGAACTAAGAATTTAGAAGATACTATCAAAGAACTTACAGACATAAGTAAGTCAGAAGAAGCTGAAAGGCCGGCAGGAGCAGGTTTTAGCTTCAACCAAGTCTAAGTTCTTTAAGAAAGTAAAGGTATTCATACAATAGTTTAAAAAGGTATAACACAATGAGCGAAATAGATAATATGGAAATGGATTCAATAGCAGCAGCGTACACTAGTAGTGCGTTTGATGACTTCACTGATGATCTAGCTATGGCTAATCTAGTTGAAGACAATGCTGTTTTTGATAGCTTGAAGATTCAGATAGCTTCTCCTCAAAGAATTATGGGTTGGTCACATGGTGAGGTTCAAAAACCTGAGACTATCAACTACAGAACTCTTAAGCCAGAGAAAGAAGGTCTTTTTTGTGAGAAGATTTTTGGACCAGTTAAGGATTGGGAATGTGCTTGCGGTAAGTACAAAAGAATTCGTCACAAAGGTATTATTTGTGAGCGTTGTGGTGTTGAAGTAACTGAATCTAAAGTTCGTCGTCACCGCATGGGTACTATTACTTTAGCTGCTCCAGTTGCACATATCTGGTTCTTAAAAGGTATCCCTTCTTACCTAAGTTTACTTTTAGAGATTTCTCTTAAAGATCTTGAGCAAGTATCTTACTTCAATTCATATATTTGCTTAGATCCAGGTAACGTAGAAGGTTTGAAGAAAAATCAAATTCTTACTGAAGAAGAATATGACAAGTTATCAGATGTTGAGCATAATCAATTTGAAGTTGGTATTGGAGCTGAAGCAATATTACTAATTCTAGAAGAAATGGCTCGTCCTAAATATGAATTCCCTGAAAACAAACGTACGGAACGAGGTCAGCTACTAGCTTTACCAGGACTTGTTGAATTAAAAGAAGTTTTAAAAGCAGAGCTTGCGACTGTTGGTGGATCTCAACAAAAACGTACTAAGTGCATCAAGAGAATGAGATTGATAAATGCTCTTTTAAGCTCTATGACTGATCCTTCTTGGATGGTTATGGATGTACTTCCTGTTTGCCCTCCTGATTTGCGTCCTATGGTTCAGCTAGATGGTGGAAGATTTGCAACGTCAGATTTGAACGATCTTTACAGAAGAGTTATTAACAGAAACTCTCGTTTAGCTCGTCTTATCGACATGGGAGCTCCAGAAATTATTATTCGTAACGAAAAACGTATGTTACAAGAAGCAGTTGATGCTCTTATTGACAACGGTCGTCGTGGGCGTGTTGTAACTGGTACTAACGGTCGTCCATTAAAATCACTTTCAAACATTATTGAAGGTAAGCAAGGTAGATTTAGACAAAACTTACTTGGTAAGCGTGTTGACTATTCTGGTCGTTCTGTAATTGTAGTTGGACCTTCGCTTGAACTTCACCAATGTGGACTTCCAAGAGAGATGGCTATTGAGTTGTTCAAACCCTTTGTTATAAACAAATTGATTGACCGTCAGATTTGTCAAAACATTAAAGCGGCTAAGAAATTAATTGAGAAAGGACCAACTATCGTTTGGAATATTCTTAAAGAAGTTGTAACTGGTCACCCAGTTTTACTTAACCGTGCACCTACTCTTCACAGACTTGGTATTCAAGCATTTGAACCAGTTATCGTTGAAGGTAGAGCAATCAGACTTCACCCTCTAGTATGTTCAGCTTTTAACGCTGACTTTGATGGTGACCAGATGGCAGTTCACGTACCTCTAAGTATCGAAGCTCAAACAGAGGCTCGTACTTTGATCATGGCAAACACGAACATCCTTACGCCAGCAAGTGGTAAGCCAACAATCACTCCTTCTCAGGATATGGTTATTGGTATTTATTACTTGACAATTGAAAAACCAGGTAATGATGATCCGAAAAAATTCAAAGGTGCGGGAATGATTTTCTCTAATGAAGAAGAAGCTATTTGTGCTTACTACAATAGACAAGCTGATCTTTTTGCGAAAGTTAAACTCAGAACGACTATGACTGATTCTGGTAAAGCAGAAATCATAGAGACCACAATTGGTCGTGCAATGTTAAATAAACTTATTGCCGATTCAATCAAAGGCAAAGAAGTAGTAATGACGTAAAAGGGTCTGACCTCTTTTGGCAATACTCAAACACTGAAAAAATATTTATTTAAGGAATAACTAAAAATGGCAGAACAAAAACATACACCGGCAACTCCAAGAAGCGAAAAAATACCTAGCTTTATCAATAAAAATGTTGATAAAAAAGCTCTTGGTAGATTACTTTCTGAAGTATATGAAAATCATGGTAATGCTGTTGCAGCAAGACTTGGTAATAACTTGAAAGACTTAGGTTTTAAATACGCAACTAAAGCAGCTGTTACGGTTTCAATCGAAGATCTAACTGTACCGCCAAAGAAAAAAGAATTACTTAAAGAAGCTGAGGATGAACTTGAAATCACAACAGCGAGATTTGAGCGTGGAGAAATTACCGAAGTTGAACGTTATAACAAAGTAATTGATACTTGGTCAGAGACTAACGAAAAAGTTACTGAAGCGGTTGTAGAGCATTTTGATCCTCTAAACCCTGTTTATATGATGGCTTTCTCTGGTGCGAGAGGTTCTATTTCACAGGTTAGACAGCTAGTTGGGATGCGCGGTCTTATGGCTGACTCTGAAGGTAAGATTATCGATCTTCCGATCAAATCTAACTTTAAAGAAGGGCTATCAGTTCCTGAGTATATGATTTCAGCTTATGGTGCAAGAAAAGGTCTTGTAGATACGGCACTAAAAACAGCCGATTCTGGTTACCTAACAAGAAGACTAGTTGACGTTGCTCAAGATGTAATCATTAGAAATATTGACTGCGGTACTTCAAAGTCAATCAAAATGGGTCCTTTAATGGATGGTGAAGCTGAAGTACTTGGTATTTCAGGAAGAATCGTTGGAAGAATTACAGTCGATGATATCAAAGACTCTAAAGGCAACATTCTTGTTAAAAAAGGTGACATCATCAATAGACAAGATTCAGAAAAAATTGAAGAAGCTGGAATTAAAACAGTTAACATCAGATCTGTTCTTACTTGTGAATCTAAATATGGTGTTTGCAAACAGTGTTACGGATGGTCTACAACAGACAACAAACCTGTTAATCTTGGTGAAGCTATCGGTATTATCGCAGCTCAGTCAATTGGTGAGCCAGGTACTCAGCTTACGATGAGAACTTTCCACACGGGTGGTGCGGTTGCTGGTTCTGGTAAATCAAGAGTTCCTTACCAAGCTCCTTGTGATGGTGTAGTTAGCTATGATTTCCCAACTCGTGAAATTAGAACTAAGTACGGAGATATCATGTTTCAAGTTACCAAGACTGGTGAATTGAAAGTTGCTTCTCAAGTAATCAAAATTCCTTTGGGTTCTAGGGTTTCTGTTCAAAATGGAGATAAAGTTACTAAAGGTCAATACCTTGGTGATGCTCCTGAGCTTTCTTCAAAGCAAGCTCTTACAGAGAAAGCATCTAAAGACGTTATTACTCTAAGTTCTGGGCTAGTTGAATTTGCAGACTTCAATGCAGATGAAATGACCGATAGACAAGGTAATATTTCTAAACAAGCTAACAAACAAGGTACTATTTGGGTACAAGCAGGTGAGGTACTTCCTTTGCCATCAGCTGGAAATATTATTGTTGATAAAGGTCAACATGTTGAGAAGGGAGATACTCTTGCTGAAAGTACTGTTAGATGCGAAAACGATGGTGAAGTAAGATACGCAGCTGATATTTTAGTTGAAAAGACTACTATTGGTGATCGTGAAATCATGAAATTAAATCGTGGTCGTTTGATCAATGTAATCAACTCATCTATTGGTGCTGCAAATGCCAAAATCGAACAAA
This sequence comes from uncultured bacterium, assembly GCA_903930015.1. Classification (GTDB taxonomy): domain Bacteria; phylum Cyanobacteriota; class Vampirovibrionia; order LMEP-6097; family LMEP-6097; genus CAIYXB01. The sequence continues at coordinate 7,452 of CAIYXB010000230.1, forward strand.
ATCAACAAGGTAACAATGTTTGGGTTTTAAACGACCAGTCTGAAAAATACCAAATCAAAGTTGTTAGCGGTGAGATTATTGAATCAGGAAAAATTCTTTGTGAATTAATTGATGACGCGCTAACTCCTATGCTCCCTTGTTCTGGTGAAGTAAGATTTGATGGACTCGAAATTGATGATCGTAAAATTGTTACTAAGCACGGTCGCATAATATTTATCCCTGAAGAAATCCATGTACTTTCAAAAGATTCTTCACTTGTTAATAACAAGACTGGTGATTTTGTAACAGCTGGAACTGAGATAGTGAAAGACGTTCATGCGACTATCGACGGTATTGTAAGAGTTACTATCGAAAATAATATTGTTCATGAAGTGACTATCACTCCTGGTGAACTTTATGATATCGATGACGCTAGCACTCTTAAGTTCTCTGACGGGGACATCGTTAAAAAAGGTGTGGAAGTACTTCCTGGTATCTCAACTAAGAAGCCAAGTATGATCACTCTTTTTATTAACGAAGAAACTGGTGAGACTAAGTTACTTTTAAGAGAAGTTCAATTATTCGAAATTGCCCCAAGGACTGTTAATTTTGAAGCAGAGACTACTGATGCAAGCATTAGCATAATCCCTGTTACTCAAATGAACTTCAAAGACGGTGATAGAGTGCGTAACATCAATGGTGGAGCACTTACCAAGACTTCATTGTTGTTATATTGCAAAGAACAATATAAGGATTCAAAAGGTCTTGTTGAAATTGAAGATGGTAAATTCGATATTATTTTCCAAGAAAATATCATTTTAAGATCAGACTCTTCTTCAAGTACTATTACTGAGATACTTGTAAAACCAGGTGATTTCATTAAAGCAGGAAGTCCAATTGCAAGAGTTCAAACTGTTGCAAAATCGTCAGGAGCAGTGTTCTATAGTGAGTCAGATGCTTATAGAATTCTTGTACAAACAGACGAGAACACATTCAAACTTGAATGTTCAGCGAAGCCTAAAGTAAATGTAGGTGAGTATGTTCTTGCTGGTGATAATTTAGATAAATCTACTCCTATCCCTGAATCAGGTAGAGTACTAAAAATAGACGGTAACAGTGTTCTAATAAGAAAAGCTCAGCCTTTCTTAGTGAGCATTGGTACAAGACTACATGTAGATAACTTCTCACTTGTACAGCAAGGTGATCAACTTGCGACGATCATTTATGAAAGACTTAAGACTGGTGATATTGTTCAGGGTCTTCCAAAAGTTGAAGAGCTTTTAGAAGGTCGTAAACCTAAAGATCCAGCTGTTCTTACTGATATTTCAGGTAAGATCGAAGTTGTAAACGACGAAGGTACTTTCACTATTTATGTTCAAGGTAAAGATGAGCGTAAAGAGTTTGTACTAACTCCTGGTCAAAACGTAATTGTTGACACTGGTGTTGAAGTTGAAGTTGGTGACGCACTTACAGATGGTCAACCATCACCTCCAGAATTACTTGAATTAAAAGGTGTTGGACATGTTCAACAGTTCTTAGTTGATGAAGTTCAAGGTGTTTATATTTCTCAAGGTGTTGAGATTGCAAATAAGCATATTGAAGTTATTGTTCGCCAAATGACTCGTAAAGTGAAAATCACTGATCCAGGTGATACTCATTTATTACATGGTGAAATGCATGAGAGATTTAATGTTGATCAAATTAATGAACAAATTAAAGCTGACGGTATTGCTCCTGCTTTATATGAGTCTCAGTTACTTGGTCTTACTAAAGCTTCACTTAACACTGAGTCCTTTATCTCTGCTGCATCATTCCAAGAAACCACTCGTATCTTGGCTGAAGCTTCTGTTAAAGGTAAAGTGGATTGGTTACACGGTCTTAAAGAGAACATCATTATTGGTAGGTTGATCCCTTCTGGTACTGGTTTTGATCTTGAAGAAGATGGTGACGAAGCCCTACAAGCTACTGATAATGATAGGGAAGAGCTAGTTCAAGCTATTTCTTAGCCCGGTAGAAATTACTAAATCAAAAAGCCTAGGTCTATTACAGAATCTAGGCTTTTTGATTTAGAGCTTTAGACTAGAAATCGCTGCATAAAGTAACTATGATCGAAGGTGCAAACATATCTGCTCAAGGTATGAAAAATGAAAAACAAATGCACGAGGTGCTCGCGGATAATCTCGCGAACTCTTCAACTTCGGGATACAAGTCCTACAACATTGTACATAAATTAAAAGCACAAGAAAGTAAAAACAGTTTAGCTAGTTCAGAAGCATACGACACTAAATTTGATTTTTCTGCTGGTGCTATGAGGCAAACTAGCAATCCTCTTGACCTTGCAATAAGCGGCGAAGGTTTTTTTGCCGTACTTGATAGTCAAGGAGAAATTGCATACACCAAAAATGGGCACTTTAATTTAGATAGTGATGGGTTTTTAGTAACCCAGCACGGAGACCAGGTTTTAGATTCAGCCTATTCACCTATCTTTATAGGACTTGAAGGTATCAATTCTGTTAGCTTTCTTAGGAATGGTAACGTCATGGTAAATGGTGAATTCGTTACAAATATAAATGCTTTTAAGTTTCCTGAGGATGTAGGGATAATTAAAAAAGCACAAGACAAATTTGTACCAGCTCAAGAAGGCATAATACTTGATATTGATTTTGATTCAATGTTACAACAAGGATTTATAGAGCAATCTAATGTTAGCTCTATAAAAGCATCAACGGAAATGATTCAAATTCAAAGAAATTATGAGTCAAATGAAAAAGCTCTTAAAGCTCAAATGGATACTATGGAGATGTTAGTACGTATCTCTGATTTACAATAACGCCTCACCTAAAATTTTGCTAAGCTCGCAGCAAGCCCTCTAGCTAATAATCAAAATAATTCAGAAACTCAAAAACAAGAACAAGCTGCTTATTGCTTAATTATTTATAAGTTATAATATCTATTATGAACAAACTGGAATTGGCTCCCGTACTTGGCAAACTAGTTGCTGGACTTTATATAGTGAGTCTAAAAAATGGCGATGAAGAAACTGGTTTTTTAGCAAGTTGGGTTCAACAAGCAGGTTTTCAGCCACCTTGTATAACGATCGCTTTTAATAAAGAAAGAAAAAAACATTTTGAGCTACTTACTCAAAGCGGTAAACTTGTTTTGAATATCATGGCAAAAGAAAATGGTAAAACAATGTCTGCTTTCTTTAAAGCACCTGCAAAAGGCAAATCTATTTTTGATGGACTTGAAACTCATACTGATAAAACTGGGATTCCGATTTTAAAAGACTCAATCGGCTATATGGAATGTGAATATAGATCTGAGATGCAAAGTCAAGATCATATTATTGTTTTGTGTGAGGTTATCAACGGAAAGCTTACGAGTACTGAGTTTCAGCCAGCAACTCATATCCGAGCGGATGGGTTTAGTTACTAGACCTTATGAAAAACTTCATCTGCTGCGTTACGCTCGCCCCTCGGAATGCTCATTTAGCCCAAGTAAACTCCGCTTCCTCGGGACTCGCAAGCCTTGCATCTGAAAGTTTTTCAAGCGGTCACATGAAATTCTAGGATGATAATTTTATGAAAATAAGCTCACTATTCATCTCTACAATTCTCATACTGACCCTCCTATACGGCTTGGGTATCAGCATCTCTCATTATGACTACAACCAAATTGATGCACAAAACATCTTAAACTCACCATCTCTGATTAATTGGTTTGGTACAGACGCACTTGGCAGAGATCTTTTTATTAGGATCATTCATGGAGCTAAAATGAGCTTGGCAATTGCGTTTCTAACAGCCTTGAATGCATTACTAATTGGTAGTGTTCTTGGAATTTTGGCAGGATACCTAGGTGGTATTTGGGATGAGATCATCTCAAGATTTATTGATTTTATTTATTCGCTTCCTGATTTGCTAGTACTAAGTGTGATTGCTTTATTTCTAAGTAAATCAACAAGCGGTATTGTAATTGGACTTGCGTTTATCTCCTGGATGGATGTTGCCCGCTTAACAAGAGTAGAAATAAAAAAGTACAAAGAAGCTGATTTCACAGAAAGCGCACGTGCACTTGGATTAAGCCACATAGAAATTATTTTTAAACATCTTTACCCAAACGCATTACCTTCGATTTTTGTAGCACTGAGTTTTATAATCCCGCGCGCAATTCTTGCAGAATCTACTTTGAGTTTTATTGGACTTGGACTCTCACCGCCTGATACTAGCTGGGGCACGCTCACTGGCGATGCTTGGCAGTATTTGTACACTGATCCACATCTACTGATTTTTCCGGCCCTGATGATTTTTATGACTGTTTTTTCTTTTAATTTTATTGGTGATAGTCTAGCAAAGAGATTTAAGCTTTAGAAAAAAGCTAGGTGAATTTTACAAACAAGATAATTGCTCACTGGAGCCCTTTCATAGATTTTTACAACGATAGGGCTAGAGTTATATAAATCAAACCCAGTGGTAAAATACCTATATGAATACAGTTAAAGTTTTAAAAACTCAAGTTAGAAATCAATCTGGTTTAACTCTTGTTGAGTTGATGGTTGTTGTTGTGATTATTGGTATCCTTGCCACAATTGCAATTCCTAACTTAATGGAAGCTCAAGACAAAGCTAAAAACGCGAACGTCATTGCAGCTGCGCAAGCTTTAACTTCAAATATTCAAATTGCAGCTGTCGATACAGGTGGAATTATTCCTGAATCTGTATATGAGATTGAAGAACTTGGTGCAATCAAAAAACTTTTAAACCCTTTCAACAAGCAGCCTATAGAGCTTATTGAAGGAGTTGTAGATCCTGAGCAAGATATGCCTGGTACTTTAGGCTATGAACCTAACGTTACTTTAGCAAGACCGTTTAGAGCTGGTATTGATACTGAACCAGAATTAGAGCCAATGATTGGTGGTTACGTTGTAACTGGTCTTGGTATTATCCGCGGTGAACCAGCTGTTATAGTTGCACTTGATAACGGTTAATTAAATTTCTTAACCTTTAAATCAAAAATTTAAGATAATTTATATTATTTTGTGTTGTATCGACGCAAAATAATAAGCTAGGATGGCGCTTATGCAACTTAAGGTTAAAATGACTGCGACAAACTACTTTCAAAATCCAGGTTTCGACGGACTAGATGAGCAAACTATCTCGGTATTAAGTCCAGCTTTAGAACAATGCAAAACTATCGAAAGATTTGCAAATGATCAATATGTCAGAGATACTGCAAAAAACCAAGTCTCTATGAGCACATAGTAAATGGTCTTGAATATGCACAAGAAAATATCTTTCAACCCTTAAACAGTGTTAAAGGGATAGATAAAATTATAGAAGATTTTAATAAAGCATTTTTAGTTCATGATTTTGGTGAAATGCTAAAAGAGTTTTCTACAGTTTTTGGCAGATTCAAAAACCAGGAGGACAAAAATTTTCCCAGAGACCAAGTAAAGAGAGGTATTGCAGAAATGGTTTTGACATCATGTAAGCTTGGCGCTAAGCAGTTTCAAAATTGGATTAGTGATGCTCAAAAAAATTCTGGAATCACTATGAGTGTAGTTGATCAGCTAGTATCAGACCTTAGTTCAAAAGTGACTGAATTGACCTCAGACACGCGTGAGCATTTAGATTCATTTGTAGAAGCTTGGATGGGATATTTTGATCTATCTCAAGACAAAAATAAAGTTAAAAATAGTTTTGTAGGTAATTTAGTGAAAGTTGTCGATAAATTAGAAAGCCGGGACGCTGCTCGATTTTTACATGATCCAAATAAATTAAAACAAGATCCAGATTTTGCTAAAGCAAAAATCCTAAATTACCTTAAAGCCTATAAAGGATTGAGAGATTGCCGTGATGCCACAATTGCTATGGAAGTAAAGGTAATGAGTCCTCAAAAAGCGATACTTAATCACCTAGATAAATTAATTAAGGCTGAATTTGAAAAAGATAACAGAAATCTAGCTAAAGGATTTAGCGACTTTGAGACTGCATTAAATCAAAGCACTAGCCTGGCTGCCTAAAACTCTTGTCATGATAATATTTAAACTTAAGTCTAGGATTAAATCATGACAGTAATGAACAAAGAAAACGAAGATCTAGGAAATTTACAGCAAGAGCGTTTAAGAAAATTAAACGAGCTTAAAGCTATGGGTATTGATCCCTATCCTTATAATTTTAAGCGCACTCACGAATGTGCTGAGCTTCAAGAAAAATATAAAAACCTAGCTAACGAAGAGCGCACCCAAGATGAAGTAATAGTCGCAGGGCGTGTTCATAACCAGCGTAACGACTGGATGTTTGTTGATCTTTGTGATGTCTCTGGTCACATACAACTCTTTTCTGATGCCCATGCACGACCAGAGTCACTCGAAAAACTTTTACCGCTTTTAGATAAAGGCGACATTATAGGTGCTCGCGGTAAAATCCGTCGTACTCCACGTGGAGAGCTTACTATCGACTTAGAAGAAGTAACTGTTCTTGCAAAAACCTTGCAACCGCTTCCAGAAATAATCGAAGGTAAAAAACGCAGACTAGGGATAGCAGACGTAGAAACTCGTTATAGACAGCGTTATCTAGATTTAATCGTCAATCCAAAATCAAAAGACAATCTAGTTAAACGTGCAAAAATGTTTCGTGAAATTAGAAACTTTCTTGATGCAAAAGATTTTATTGAAATTGAAACTCCAATTTTAAACACAGAAGCAGGTGGAGCAGCCGCTCGTCCTTTTCTGACTCATCACAATACTTTAGACTGCGATTTGTATTTGAGAATCGCAACTGAACTTCATCTTAAAAGACTTGCTGTTGGCGGCTTTGAGAGAGTATATGAAATTGGTCGTATTTTTAGAAATGAAGGTATGAGCGTGAAGCATAATCCTGAGTTTACGAGTATAGAAGTTTACTGGGCTTATACTGATCTTTATGACATGATGGAACTTACTGAGAATTTGATAAGAACTGTAGTTCAAAAGGTTTGTGGGACACTACAAATCGAATACCAAGGTACAATGATTGATTTTGCGCAACCCTTCAAAAGAATCACTATGCATGAAGCTGTAAAAGAAGCTTGTGGTAAGGACTTAGATGGTAAAAAGCTAAATGAAGTTTTTGAGAAACGTTGTGAAGAGAAATTAATTCAACCAACTTTTATCTATGACTATCCAATTGAAATTTCACCTCTTGCAAAAAAACATAGAGAAAAAGAAGGCATGGTAGAAAGATTTGAGCTTTTTATTTATGGGCGCGAAACAGCAAATGCTTTTACTGAGCTTACAGATCCGCAAGATCAGAAAGCAAGATTTCTATCTCAAGTTCAAGAACGTACTGATGGCGATGATGAAGCTCATGTAATGGATGAGGACTTCGTTACAGCACTTGAATACGGCATGCCACCTACTTCTGGCATGGGGCTCGGCATGGATAGACTCGCAATGCTTCTTACTGATTCAGCTTCAATTCGTGATGTTATAGCTTTCCCGACTA
>CAIYXB010000231.1 GCA_903930015.1 uncultured bacterium
ACACCTTTGAACCTGCAGTGGTGATCACAGGGGACAGTGAGGTCGCTGCTGAATTAGTTGCAAAAATTAACAGTGCAGGGCGAGTAACTGGAACTGATATGAATATAGAGTATAGAGATTTATTAAATAATCAAAAAGAAACTTTATGAGTTATTTGGCAGTAGGCGCAGCGGCGGTGCAAGTTGGGACAGGCATTTATCAAGCAGTATCTAGCGGTAAAAATAAAAGAGCAAAAGAGCTTGAGCAATACGCTCAACAAAGTCCTTTGTACAAGGGTAGTAAATCTATTGACGATTATTACCAACAAGCAATGAATAGGTATAAGGAAAATCCATACCAATCTCAACAATATCAATTAGGTGCAATGAACGCTCAAAGAGCTACAGCTCAAGGGTTAGGTGCATTGCAAGATAGAAGATCAGCAATTGGTGGTATTAGTAGATTAGCTCTTGGTCAAAATGCTGCTATGCAAAATTTAGGCGCACAAGCTGAAGCTCAAAGAAATGCAAGATTTGGTCAATTAGGCGGTGCGACTCAAATGAAAACTGCTGAAGATTATAAGAAATTTGATATTAACCAAATGACTCCATATAACAGGATGCTTCAATTAAAGCAATGGAAAGCTCAAGCAGCAGCAGACCAGTATAATGCTGGCATGCAGTCAATCGCAGGCGGGGCTTCTAATTTAGCATCATCTGCTATAGCGAAGGGTGGAGCTGGTTTAGGTGCTAAAGCAGCGCCATCAACTGATTTTACAGGACAAAATACTGCTGCATTAAATCAATTTAATGCAACAAAGCCAACAATTGATTCTAGTATGATACCAAAGACTGGGATAAGACCTTATCAGACTCAATTACTAGGAATGGATGAGCCACGAAAAAGAAACTGGTATTCTAATGGTACTATGTAAAAATATAAGATTAAAAAATAATTAAATGGCAGCTACAGGATTATTAGGTTTTAACCCATACGGAAAAACACAAGCATTAGATATTTCATCTAAACCAACTCAATTAGCTATTCAATTAGAGCAAAAAGAACAAGCTAAAAAAGAAGCGTTAGATAAGTACCTTATGGATTATGAGAAATCAATTAATCCAGCAGGTATGCGTAAAGTTGAATCTGATATATTTCTAAAAAAATTAGCCGATAATAAAGCTTTTTATATTCAAAATAGGGATAAAATTTTAAACCCAGCAAAATACGGTTATGATGCTCAAAGTCAATATATGTCTAATTTTAAAGACATGACTAACATTATTGACCAATCAAAACAAGCTGCAGCTCAAGATAAATTAGCTACTCAACACTTTATAGCTCAAAAAGATTTAAATGCACCTGATGGCTATGCTGAAGCTCTCGCAGCAAGTCATTTGCCAATAACAGATCCTAGATATAGACCATTAGATGTTACTCAATATAAATTTTACAAATCACATGACCCAATGGAATATGCTAATAAAATATATTCCAAAATACCGTTAAGTGAAAGCGCTCCTGTGCCACTTCCTGTAAAAGAAATGCCGGGGTATTTTTATACAAAAACAACATCAAAAGTTTCTCCAGAATATAGAGATGCAATTTTGAAAGAAGGGTATAATAATTATGTCAATGATGAAGGGTTAAGAAAAGAAATTAATCAAGTATTTGATACAAATAAAGATGAGGTTAAAAGACTAGAAGCAAAGTATAATACAAAAATACCTAATGCACAAGCATTAGCGGGTATTTATACTTGGGATTTGCAACCAGTTAAAGAATTAACTTCAGACGCAAGACCAAGTGCCGAGTATAGTAGCAAATTAATTGCTTCAAGACAAAAAGGTAGAGCATCTTCTGGAGCAGAGGTAGCTAAATTTTTAGAAGGTGGCGTTACTGCTTTAAAAACAGCCGATGCGAAGTTTATAAATGATTATTTTGCACCTTGGAAAGCTCAAACTAAAACTGGTACAGGAGGTGATATTATAGGTTTCCAAAATATAGAATTATTACCAAATGGGCAAGTGAAGGTGAATTATTCAACGCCAATGACAAAAAGTAAGAGAGGTACTTCTTTTGTATTTGCAAATCCACAAAGTAGAATATTCAATCCTGAAAGCAAGAGTTTATTACAAGAATTAACGTCATTGCATCAAGAAATATTAGGAAGTAGTGTAAAAGCAGAAGATGTTGCATATGCTAATCCTCCTAAACCATCAACTGATGGTAAAGCAGCAAAACCAAAAGGTCCCGCAGGTATAGATTGGAGTAATAAATAAAATAAATAATAATGCCAGATCAATTTGAACAATATTACAAGTATTTAAAAGCTAATGGTGCTGATGTAGCTCCCGACTTTAACTCATTTAAAAATACTTTATCTAATTACGATAATGCTTCTAAATATTATTCATATTTAAAAGATAAC
>CAIYXB010000232.1 GCA_903930015.1 uncultured bacterium
AATTCGCAACACCCTGAAGCATATCGGATTGGCGTTGCATATTTGTTTTGCGAAGCAAAACAACAAAAATCTTGCCACAGCAGCTGCGCCGAATGCGGAAGGGTCGTTGCAATTTGAAGAAAACTTTTGGATTTACTACACCTATACTGTCAATGAATTACGTGACCTTTACAAGGCACTGACAGAGACTATTAAAGAAATTACATCATCTAATTCTGGTGCTGAGTAATTTTATATACAGTGAACCAAGAAAGTTTTTGGAAAATTTTCAACACCCTGGAGCATATCGGATTGATGTAGCATTTCAGTTTTGCGAAGCAAAACAACGAAAACATCATCACAGCCGCCGCGCCGAATGCGTAAGGGTTGTTGAAATTTGGAGAAACTTTTCTTGGTTCACTGTATTAGTTCTCTCTTGCGAATAACAGTGTTTGATGTAGCACTTGAGATGTTATCAATAAATTATCTATGTTTTAAAAATAATTCATAGGTATTTTGTAAAAGCATTGCAACTGTCATTGGACCAACACCGCCTGGAACGGGTGTAATAAAAGAAGCATTATTTTTTGCAGATACAAATTCAACATCACCGACAAGTACTCTCTTGCCATCACGCTCTATTGCATTAATTCCAACATCAATTACAACAGCATTTTGTTTAATAGAATCTCCATTTATAAATTCAGCTTGTCCGATCGCAGCAATAATAATGTCAGCTTCTTTGAGTTCGGTGCTCATATTTTCAGTACGACTATGAGCCATAGTGACAGTAGCATTTGCGTTGTTTAGTAACAGAGCAATTGGTTTACCAACAAGAGTACTTCTACCAAGTACAAGAGCTTTTTTACCAGATGGATTGATGTTATATCTTTTCAATAATTCCATGCAGCCTTTTGGAGTGCAAGGCTCAATTGCGTCCGGAGATTTTGAAACGAGTTTCCCAAGATTGAAAGTAGTAAGTCCATCAACGTCTTTATCTGCTGAAATTGTATCTATAATTTCTTGAGTCATTGATCGCAATGAATCTGGTAAAGGTAGTTGTAGCAATATTCCATCAACTGTCTCATTTTGGTTGTAACTGGTTATGACTTTGATTAATTCTTCTTTACTGGCTTGAGAACCAAGCTCTGTTTTAAAAGATTCTATACCAACCTCAGAGCAAGCTTTTTGTTTTGAGCCTACATAATAATGACTTGCTTTATCATCACCAACAATAATTACAGCAAGACCTGGTTTCCTACCAGAAACTGTAGAAATTTTCTCTTTTAATTCGGCTTTTATTTGTTTTGCGGTTTCTTTTCCGTCAATTATTTTTGCCATTCATTAATTCTAACATTCATGACTTGCCCTATAGAGTTTTTGAGACCGCTGTATAGCTTCAGATTCAAGGCTTGCGAAGACGAAAAACCGGAGTTTACTGCTTGTAAATGAGGATTTTGAGGATGAGCGTAACGCAGAAGATGGAGCTATACAGCGGTCTCTTTTTAGTATTCGACTTTCATCAATGTCAATCCTAAAGCTGGGACTGTGAACTTTGAAGAGTTTTCAGCAGCAATATTACCTTTGCCTATATGAACTAATTCACCCACCATGCGGCGCACCATGTTTCTTAAAAATCTATCAGCCTTAATGCGAAATTTGTAGCAAATCTTAGACTCTTTGATTAACTCAGCTTCATAGACTTCGCAGATAGTGGTTTTTCTAAACTCTAAATCTTGATCAATATCCAGAGTATCTTCCTTGGCATAAAGACTAAAATCTTTTTTACCGAGAAAAGTCTTGCAATGTTCTTGCATTAATTCAAAATTTAAATCTTCTTTGAACCAAGCAAGTGAATCAGTTCGAAGGACGGGTCTTTGTCTTCTTATAAAAAGTTTATATAAATATTCTCTGGATTTGGCATCAAATCTAGAGTTGAAATTTTCTGCAGCTGATTCTATTTTTGTCACTACTAAATCCTCGGGTAGCTGCGAATTAATCATCAAAAGGGTCTTACTGAAATCATGACTAAAATCATTTGTTGTTTTAAAATTTACTACTTGTCCAATTGCGTGTACTCCCTTGTCAGTTCGACCTGAAAAAACCGTTTTAATATCTTCGTTTAAAAGCTCTTTGAGCACTTTCTCTAATTCGCCTTGAACAGTTCTAAGTCCTTCTTGAATTTGGGAGCCAAAAAAATCTTGACCGTTATATTCGATCGTTAATTTATAGTTGAACATGAGACTATCCTATTTTATAAGGGGTTCTCTAAGATGTTGAAACCTTTCAATATTTTCATGATTACCAATGACAAGTAAATAATCATCGGGCTGTAGGCTTGTTTGTGGAGTTACAGTGAGACTAAAATCACCACCAGATCTTCTTATAGCTAAAATATTTAGATTATAGGTTAATCTGATATTTGTTTCCGACAATGTCTTGCCATGAAATTCTTTTGGTAAAGCAACTTCAGCGATACTAACATTTTCATTTAGTGCAAACTCATCAAGAGTATTGAGACCAAGGATTTGTTTTGCAAGGCTTCTGCCCATCTCAGCTTCAGGGTAGACGATTTTTTCTACACCGAGTTTCTCAAGAATTTTTCCATGCATTTCTGTTGAGGCTTTGGCAATAATTTTTTTAACACCAAGTTCTCTTAAATTAGCTGTAGTAAGTACGCTATCTTCAATGCTAGACCCAATTGCGACAATTACAGCTTCAAATTTTTCTACTTCTAACTTTTTGAGACTGTTAGAATCTGTCGCATCTAATTGCACCGCATCATTAATGGTTTTAGAGTCGATAATACTTTGTACAACTTCCATGGAATTATCTATGGCAAGTATGTCATGTCCATTTTCGTAAAATACCCTCGCAACGTTTGAACCAAATCTACCAAGTCCTATTACTAAAAAATTTTTTTTCTTGATCATCATTTGAATTAACCTTTACTGCTAACAACAACAGTAGCTACTCGGAGTACCTTGTCTTTAACTTTAAACCCTTTTTTAAGGACTTCTAAAATAGTGCCATCTTCTTTTAGGGGATCAGTTACGCTACTAACAGCTTCATGTAGCTCAGGATTAAAACTACAATTTGTATTAACTTCTTCCAGTCCAACACTTTTTAAACTTAACAATAGTTGTTCTTGAAGCATAGAAATACTTTTGATAATTTCATTAAATCCGGTATTTTCATTTATACTCTTTTTAGCAAAATCAAAATTATCTAAAGCAGGTAGTATTTGCTCAAGCGTAGTAACAGCTGCATATTTATATAATTCCTGTTTTTCGCGATTAAATCTATTAATCATATTTTGTTGATCAGCCCAAAGTCTTTTGTGTTGATCTTCTAATTCGGTATATTTAGACTTTAATTCCTCAAATTCTAGATTAAGTTTATTTTCAGCGGCATGGCTTTTTTGCCATTCTTCATTAACGCTCAAATCTTTTTTGAGATCAGGATTATTTTCACTAGCCTGATGCAAATCGTTTAAATTTGATTCAGTATTATTTTGCATATATAAATTATAACAATTCTTGAGTTGATTAGAAATTTATGACCTAAAATTCTAAATCATGTAGCTTAAAGACAGGACCTTCCTTGCAGGCCCTAAAATAGCCTTTATTAGGAAAATATTTAGAATTTGGTTTGCAAACACATGCAAGGCAAGCGCCAATACCACATCCCATTCTTTCCTCCATCGCAATATATGCTCTTTTATCTTCTGGTATTAAAGTTTGTAAGGTTTTGAACATTGGAGTTGGTCCGCATGAATAGAGGGCATCAAAATCAAGATTAATTTTATCTGTTACGAAACCCTTATGTCCTAAAGATCCATCAACTGTTGCTATTTCAACTTCACCTAAGTCTTTGAATTCATTAATATAAAAACTATCAGCCCTATTACTAAAGCCTAGAAAGCTTTTTATAATTCCGCCTCTTTTTTTTAATTCTTTACCAAGGTAATAAAGTGGAGGTACACCAATGCCACCACCAACCAAGAAAATTTTTTCTCCTGCTCTAATATCAAGATCATAAGCAGTTCCTAGTGGCGCAAGAACATCAAGAAAGTCACCAATGCTTTTTTTCTGAAGTAATTTTGTTCCACTACCCTCTACTCTATATAAAACCGTCATTTGTTTTTCATCATCGCTGATATCACAGATGCTCATTGGTCTTCTAAGTAAAGGATGGATATTGTCTGAACATTTGATGTGTAGAAATTTTCCAGGGATAAACTCTTCTTTTTTGAATTCACCTTTTAATTTAAGCTCAAAGATCTCGTGCGCTATTTCTTTATTGGATTGAATCTCTAGAATATTTTTTTTCATCTAACTATTTCTTTAAAGCCCTTTCAAGCAGAGCCATTCTGACCGCAACTCCATTTCTAACTTGAGTGAATATCATAGATTTTGGGTCTTCTACAATCTCATCAGCAATTTCAATTCCTCTATTAAAAGGTGCAGGGTGCATTATAATGCTATTTTTTTTCATTTTCTTTGATCTCTCTGAAGTCAAACCATATTTTAAGAAGTATTTGTTTTGACCACTAGTACTATCCCAATCAAAATCACTTTTTCGAGGGTGTCTTTCTCTTTGAACTCGTAACATCATTACAACATCAGCTTCTTCTATAGCTTCATCAACACTACAAATCCGAACGTTACTTGTCATTAAAGGAGAATCTTTTTCAGGCAGAAGAAAGTCAGGACCTGCAATTAAAATTTCATTAGCATATTTTGTATGAGCAATTATATTTGAATTAGCGACTCTAGAGTATTTAATATCTCCTACAATAGCGATCTTCAGTCCTGTTACTTTCCCAAAATTTTGTTTGATAGTAAGAAGATCTAGCAGTGCTTGAGTTGGATGTTCATTTGCACCAGCACCAGCATTTATGATGCCTAGATCAAGCTTGGGAGCAACCTCATGTAAAATATTTTCTTCTTTAGTTCTGATAATTGCAATATTGACACCCATAGACTCAAGAGTCTTTAGTGTGTCGTACATGGTTTCACCTTTTTGGGTGCTTGAAGTGCTTGGTTCAAAATTTAAAATATGGTAGCCAAGTTTTTTAGCTGCTACTTCAAAGGAAAACCTTGTTCTGGTACTAGATTCAAAAAATAAATTACATACAAGGGGGTTATCAATTACTTTTGCTGTATTGGAAATTCTAAAATTATTGTCTTCGGACCAATATTGTCCTCTTTCTAAAATAGAATCTATAGTTTCAATACTTAAATCGCTGAGTAATATAAGATCTTTACTCATACTCTCTTAGACTAAAAATTCCTTTGGGTCTTCAATCCATGCACCGCCATAAATTATTTGGAAATTTTCGGGATCATAAAAAGCAAGTGCTTGACCAGGGGTGATTGCTGAAACTGGTTCGTGGAAATCAACTTTTACTCTATCGTTCTCGAGTATGGTTACCTCCGCAAGCGAAGGTTCAGAATTATATCTAATTTTTACAAGTGATGTAAATTTAATCGGAAGATTTTTTTCAATGAAATTTACATTTCGTCCAAAAGTATGCTGCCCTTTTATATGATCTTTATTACCAACATAAACTTTATTTGCTTGAGAATCTATTTTTACAACGTAAAGAGGTTCTTTATGTGCGATTCCAAGACCCTTTCTTTGTCCGTAAGTATAGTTGTAACTTCCAGTATGCTGACCTAAAATTTCTTGGGTCTCTACGTGGATAATGTCACCAGGCTTTTCACCAAGAATTCTTGTTAAATACTCTGAGTTGGTCATGCCATTACTTACAAAACAGATGTCTTGAGATTCTGGTTTATCAGCAACGCAAAGTTTGGCTTTTTTTGCGATTTCTCTAATTTCATCTTTATCAAGGTCGGCAAGAGGAAAAACAGTTTTAGATAGTTGTTCATCAGTAAGCCCCCAAAGCATATAACTTTGGTCTTTGTTTTCTTCTTTAGGTCTTACTAGTTTAATTTGCTTATTAATTTTTGAGATTTTAGCGTAGTGCCCTGATGCTAAGTGAGTTGCACCTAATTGAGATAATGAATAACTAAGTAATGATCCCCATTTGACATCGTTATTACAACTTATGCAAGGAATAGGTGTTTCTCCTCGTGCATATGATTGGTGAAATTCTTTGATAATTCCTTCTGAAAAGTCTTTTCTTAGGTCAATAGCATGGTGTTCAACTCCAAGTTGATCGCATACCTTCACTGCATCAATAACCCCATCATCACAGCAACGGCCTCCACCAGCAACAATCCAAGCTGTAATGCCAAAAACATCATAGCCAGCTTCTTTGAGTAAGTATAAAGCTACAGAGCTATCTACGCCGCCGCTCATAGCAACAGCTATTTTTGAGCTTGATTTATCAGGCAAAAAATTTTCTAGGCTATTTGTACTAGTTGCAGCTATTGCCATAGTTCAATACATTTTAACGCACAGATCATACTAATAGACCTCTTGAAGCTTGAAAATAGATTAAATACCCTAGGCATTTATTAAGTTTTGCTGGGTCTAGCTCTAATAGTAACTAGCAATAGTACCAAAAATAGTCTTGTAACTAAGGAATTCAGAAAGATGATAAACGTAGGAAGAGTGAGCACCGGCCAGAAATTTGGTTCTGCGCGTGAATCTATTCTTCAAAATCAATTATATTTTTCTCAAAAAAGTTTACAAATGAATACTGGCCAAAGGGTTTTAAATAATTATAGTAATTATAATGGGACTCGAGACCTAACAGCTATCACAGGTAAATTGACTCAAAAAACTCAACAAGTTGAAAATTACAGTCTTGCATCAACTGAGTTAGAGCTTGCTGAAACAGCTTTAAATAATATGAAAGATGTATTAGATGCTATTAAAGTTGATGCTTTGCAAGCTTCTAATGACACTTATGGACCAGAGGATCTTGCAATTCTTGGAGATCAATTAAGAAACCTTGGTGAGAATGTTTATTTGATTGCAAATACAAAAATTGGTGATAAATATATTTTTGGTGGATTAGAGTCTGATAAAAAAGTTATAGATTTTAGTTCAGGAGATCTTTTTGCTAATGCCGTTTATAAAGAGGGTGTCGCCGAAAATGGTTCTAGGGCAGTAGAAGGCATTCAATCAAGCGTTAGTTTAAAAGATGTCTTTAATAAAAATTCTGCTTCTGCGCAATTACAAAGTGTAGGTTTTGTTACACCTCTTGTAGCTGCTTCACAAATTAATTTAACGGTTAATGACGGAACCAAAGACATTTATGTTGGAGATATAAATTTTAATATTGGAGATACCATGGCGTTAGTTGTAGCTAATATCAATGCCGCTTTTAATGCGGCAGGTGGTACTGGTAGCATAGTTCAAGATGGTGGTGGTTTTTTAGATTTTGATACTGCTTTTGCTTCAGGCAATGTGCAAAATTCGGCAGCATCAATCATTGTAAGTGATGGCTTAACTCTGCCAGGCACTCTTGGTGATTTGGGTCTTAATTCTTCAACTGTTTTTGGCGAGAGTAAAGATTTAAGGCAAACGCTTGGGGAATTAGATTCAGCTTATCATTCTGGTGATAATAAGAGGATTAGAGATTCACTTGCAGATTTACAAGCAAATATTGAAAGACTTATTGATTCAACTTCTCAGATTGGTAATTTAAATAAGCTTTTTAATGAGCAGGTTGATAGAGAAAATTATAATGCTGATTTAGCAAAGGTACAGCAAGCTGATATCGCACAGATACCAGTTGCTGAAATTGCACAACAGTTAAACTCAGCTCAAACAGTTTTAGGATACACAATGCAATTTGGTGCAAGAATTATGCAACAAAACATTTTTGATTTTATTTAAGGAATTTTAGATGATAGATAGAGTAAGTACAAATCTTTTATATAGCCTCTCCTCAAGAACAATACAGGAGAATCAAGCAGGTGTTTATAATCTTTCAAATAAAATTAATTCAGGCTTGAAATTTTCTAGCCCTTCTGATGATCCGGTTGGTATTATTGGAGCTACTCACGCTAAGGGTAGAATACTCAGCAACGATCAGTCGGTGAGGGATAGAGAAGGCGCAATCTCAGATTTAAATGCACAAGAGATTGCCTTGAATAATCTAATTGATCTTACTGATAAGGTTTATGAAATCGCAGTTGCTTCTGGTAATGATACTTTGTCTGCTAATGAAAGATTGTTGTATAAAGATGAGTTAAGATCTGTTGGAGAGAGTATTGTAAAGCTTATTAATTCCAAAGTTGGTGACAGATTTGTATTTTCTGGGAAGCAATCTAATTTACAGACTTTAAGACTTCAAGATGGAGCAAGCTTTGATCAAGCCGTATATAAGCATAATCAAAATAACGGAGAAGAAAGAACTGTTGAAGGTGCGCCAACAAGCGTCTCCCTAGAAGATACATTGCTTGGCACAGCTGATGGTGCAACTTTGGCAAATAGAATTATTAATCCAGTTACAACAATTGCTGGTAATTTGGATTTCGAAGTAGATGATGGTAATGGAAATATTTTTAATTTTACCGCTAACGCTGCCATCGGAGACAATTTAACAACTATTATTGGATCAATCAATGCTGCTTATGTTGGCGCTGGTGGTGTTGGTGTTATAGCTCAAGAAAGCCCAGCTGGTTATTTACAAATGAATACTAATTTAATCCCTGGGAATGCACCAAATCAAACAGCAAGAATCAGCGTTCTAAGCAGTTCCAATAGTAATCTTACTAACGAGATAGGTATTAATAGGCAAGATTATTATGGACGTGAAATTGGTTTACTTAGAACTTTAACAAATTTTGAAAATGCTTTGCTTGCTAATGACTCAGTTACTATTAGAGGTTTAATTTATGAACTAAAGTTCAACTTAGGTGAATTAAATACAGCAAGAAGCAAAGCTGGGCTTTTAGTTTCTCAAGCAGAAAGATTCAATAGCTCATCTGAAGATTTAAATTTGAAATTACAAAGTGATTTATCTCAGCAGCAGGATTTAGATATGGTCGACGCAACAGTAAAATTAAATAATTTGCAAATTGCGTTACAAACCTCAGTGCAAACAACTGCAAATTTGTTTTCACTAAGTTTAGCGGATTTTTTATAAGGTAGGAATTAAGATATGGGATTTGACGGATTAGGTATAAGTACAAGTGGATTACTCGCTGCTCAAGCGGGTTTGCAGGTAACGTCTAATAATATCGCAAATGCAAACACAGCGGGATATACTAGAAGGGCGATTAATTTCACAGAGGGTATTTCAGGTAGTAGCACTTTTAGTACAAGTCAGACTAAGGCAAGATTGCTGAGCGGAGTGCAGGTTGCAAGTATAGATAGAGTTAGAAATGGTTTTTTAGATAATCAAGTGCGCCAGCAAAGTAGTACTTTTAATTTTGATAATATGGTTGCTGAGATTTCTGTTGCAATGAATGATATTTTAGGTGAGCCTAGTGATTCAGGGCTAGCAGCTAAATTGAACAAGTTTTTTCAAGCAGCAAGTGATTTTGCTGCAAACCCAGAATTAGCTACAGCTAAAACCGTTTTTATTAATGCTGGTGATTCTCTTGCAAAAGCTTTTAACCAAGTTGATAAATCTTTTGATACTTTCAAAGATAATATTAGTGGACATCCAAATGGAATGATCCCTTCAGCTGTTGATGAATTAAATAATAAACTTGAAGAATTATTAGCAGTCCATCAACAAGCTTTAACAAATAATAATATAGGTCATAGAGCAGAAGATTTAAATGATAGAAGAGATTTACTACTTGATGAAATAAGCGCAATAATGGACTTGAAAATTGAAAGAAGGGGTAATGGAGAACTTTCTCGTTTAACTGTTGATATAAATGCAGCAGAATCAAGAGCAATTGGTACGGTAGGCTTTTTAAATAGTGATAGCTCGATTGCAGCTATAACTCCAGGTAATAATACTCTTGATTTGAGTATTAATAATGGCAATGGTACGCTAGTCGGTCCATTCACGGTTAATTTTGATCCAAGTTCTTCTCCTAGAGAGGTTGTTGACAAAATTAATAATACTTTCAAAGCTGCTGGTGGAGAGGGAGAAATAGCTTCTTTAGATGGAACTGGAAGATTGAATATAGCAACAAATTTAGTTGCAAATTCTCTTAATAATGTGACTTCAGAAGTAAATATTATTGGTGGTTCAGGTGCTATGCTTGCAACGCTAGGCTTAGTTGCCGGTGTTACAAATGGTTCTGACGCAACAACTGAGGTTCTATTAGATAGCAAAGGTCTTTATTTCAAACTTAATGTTGAAGAAGGTGCATTTGATATAGGTTCAAACCCAAATAGGCTTCAGCTTAAGACCAATGATGTTTTAGAAACTCTAGTTGGTACTGCTGATCGTGGTTTTGGTGGCGAGCTTGGTGGTCTTATGCACTCTGCAAATGAAGTAGTGCCAAATTTTCAAAATACTTTATCCGATTTTGCTATGTCAATTATGGATTCGGTTAATAAAATTCTTCAATTAGGTACAACAACAGCGGGTAATCAAGGAGCACCACTCTTTATTGGTACAGATGCTGGTAACTTCGCTATCGACAGGACTATTGCCTCTAACCCTGGGCTTATGGCGCAAGGTAAGACAGGTGCTGTTAGTGATGGAAGTATTATGGCTCAAATCGCAGATTTGTTTTTTAGTGCAAATAATATAGTAAGTGATTTTTCAATTAATGAAGAAGTATATATTGATTCTCCTGGAGTCGGTCCTGTAATACCAGTGTCAAGTGTGATCGCTCTTATACCGGGACAAACTATTACAATTAATGCTG
This sequence comes from uncultured bacterium, assembly GCA_903930015.1. Taxonomy (GTDB): domain Bacteria; phylum Cyanobacteriota; class Vampirovibrionia; order LMEP-6097; family LMEP-6097; genus CAIYXB01. Next base: position 10,743 of record CAIYXB010000232.1, read on the forward strand.
ACGGTATTATCGATGATAATGGAAGCGCTGTGAATGCAGGTCAGAATGGTTTTGGTACTGGAAGTTTAGTGCAAATTCAATATAGAGACGCAAATGGCGCTCTAATTGGTGGTCCAATAAATTTCCCAGCATCGGCAGGAGCACCTGAATCTAGAGTTAGTTATACTGGAGTTGTTCCAGCTGGCGCTGCTACAGTGGAATTTGTTATGAACACTGGGTTTAATGATGCAAATCTAACTAATAACGCGGGACATTTTAGCGTGCAAGTTTCGCAGGGTTCTGATGCCTCGACTGCAACAAGTTTTAATAATAAAATAGCGGATATTGTTGGTGATTTTGGAACTCAAGGCAGCCTAGCTATAAGTAATGCTGAAAACTCAGGTTCTTTACTGCAATCTTTAGATGACAGACGACAAAGTATTATGGGAGTATCTGTTGAAGAAGAAGCTTCTATGCTAATTCAAATGCAAAATGCATTTGCTGCAAATGCTCGCGTTGTAAGTGTTTGGGACGAAATTTATCAAACACTGATAAATATGTAGTTTTTATTCTGCTTCAAGGCAGGCTCCAGAATGTATCATGATCCCTTCTTGTTTTTTCATTTCACAACGATTCTTAAATGTCATATTCTCAGTTTTGTTTTCACAATTTTGTTTGCCTTTATGGCATTCAACTTCAACTGTTGCGCAAACCTCATCTTTATCATCTGAGCAAATAATAGGTCTTATGAAAAATTTTGCTTTTTCATCTACGACTAAATTATTTTCTAAGTAGCTGTATAAAGTAATTGCTATCTCAGATGATTTAGTATTGTAAGTTCCTGGTTTAAGATCTTCAAGTTCTACAGTAAATTCGATTGAATTATCATTCTGTGGGATTAAGTTCTTTGAGCCAATGATAAAGAGTTTGGGCTTTTTATCGTTATTAACAGGCGAGATGATTACCTGAGCCGTATTATAGGGTAAAGATTTAAGTTTGACTTTGACTTTTGATCCAGAATGATAGTACTGAATCATTGAAGTCTTGTAATCAACTTCCTCACTATGAATTTTTGCAGATACTTTTGTTAGGTTCAATAAAAGACAAACTAGTATTGTTAGTACTTTGATCATATCGATTTATTATAGCTATTCTTGGTTAAGCTCAGGATAACTCGTGAAGTACATTGTTTTTCAGGGTATCCTTAAATTTTTGAGAATGAAGCAAATTCTAGATCTTCATTGATTATTCTTTCTTCAATCAATGAAATTTCTTCAATGAATTCAGAAATCGAATTGATTTTTTTAAAAATAGAGGCATATCTTAAAAAAGACATTGGATCTATAGATTTTAGTTCTTTCATGACCATTTCACCTAGATCGCGAGATGGTATTTCTCTTGTAAAATCTTGATACATTGAACTTTCGACTTTATCTATAATTTTATCTACTGTTAAAGCACTGATTTGTGATTTACTACAAGCTCTAATAATACTAGATACTAATTTTTCTCTTGAATAAACTTCTTTCGAACCGCCATTCTTAACAACAATCATTGGAGCAAATTCAACTCTTTCATAAGTAGTGAATCTTTGAGCGCATTCTATACATTCACGGCGTCTGCGTATGCTTCTTTCATCTTCAGCAGAACGACTTTCTAGAACTTTTAAATCTTCGGAGTGGCAAAATGGACAACGCACAATTGTTTATTTAGACGAATTCTGAGGACTTAGGTTCCTTCTTAACCATTTTTGCTCTTGATTTTCAAGCATAAATTCAACTTGTTTTTTTAAATCTAATATTTCTCTTTGATATTTTAAGCTAACTTCTTTTTCTTTTTTCTTGAGTAAAGCTTCAATGTCAATAGCTGATTTTTTTAAATTTTGTTTTGAGTTGAGGGCGCTTTTAAGATTTTCTAATTCATCAAGATGATCATTGAGCCTGTATTGTAGCTCTGAATTCTCCATCTCTAATTCTGAGATTTTCATTTCCAAATTAGAGATATATAGATCTTTTTGATTTACCTGGCTCTTCATATTAGAGAATTTACCCTGTAGTGAACTCACTTGGTCTTCTAATAAACCAGCCTTATCAGTACGTGATTTTACAGACATTAAATCAGATTCAAGCTCTTGAATCCTTTCTTGGTATTGGTCTTCGCGTGAGGAAAACTCTTCAAATATTTCGTGGTAACTACTAATAGTTTCTCTTAAATTGAGTGATTCAGAGAGTTGTAAGAATTCTTTTAGCGAAGGTACGATGTCGCAAAATTTTTCTGAACAATGAATCAAATCCCTAACTTCACTAAGTGAAAATCCCTGACTTAATAATTCATGGAGTTTATAAATTGCTTGAGCAACATTGAATTCAAAATCATTTGCTCTTGGCTCTGGATACGCTATGAAGTTTAAGTATCCTTCAAGTATATTTGAATCAATTTGTAGTTTTGAGCAAATATTTTTTCGGGAAATCATTTTTGTTTATTCACCAAGGTCTTCCATTATTTCTACATCATAAGGATTGTACATAGAGCTATCAGCTCCTTCTGGAGACATCGCATCTTCACCAGAGCTTTCTGTTGTTGGTTGAGTTGGTGTAACAAACCTTGGTTGAGGTGCTTGATAATTAGGTTGTACTGGCTGAATTGGTTGTACTTCTTGGTATTTGACTGCTGGTTCACCAACATTTTTTCTTGAACTACTTACTACTCTTGCTGTTGCTTTGCCAAGGTTTTTAACGTCATTAAAAGTACCTTTTACAAGTGTGTCTATAATTAAGCCTTTATTTTGTAGCTTATCTATATCAACTTCGAGTTTGCTAACTCTCTCTGCCATTATATCTTGTTTAGATGGTTCACCAGTCTTTATTTGTGTTTGAAATTCTTCACCAAGTGTGACTGCGATTTCATTGATTTCACCAATAATTTTATTTTGTTCATCTACTGTTTGAGATACAGTCGACAATTTGTTTTCAAGAGTTTTAAGTTCATTTTGAAAAAGTTCCATAATAGAAACCATATTCTCAATATCTTTTCTGTCTGAATCTATTTCACCATTGTAGTATTCAATTAATCTAGAAATTGTTTTTGCAAATTCATATCGTGTCAGCGCTTTATTTCCGCCAAAGTATCCATTTGGATCACCTTGCATTAATCCATATTCGTTTACTACTTTATCTACATCACCTTTTGCCCAATGACTAGTTGGTACATCGCGAACTGGTGCTGCAGCAACACTTAATGTTGCAAGTAAAAATAGAGTAAGAGTACAAGTAATTAATTTCATTTTAAGATAAACCCATTAGTAAGTCTAAACCAGTTTTTCTATTCTTTCTAGGACTCATTGAAAAATACAAAATTTTAGTAACTTGGCAACTCATGCTCCGCATGGTTGCTACCTCTTATCTGGACGCCCGATTGAAAAACTTCGTTTTTCAAGGCATCCTCTAGTTAAAAAATCAATTTTCATTGTAATATTATGTTGATGAGAATAGGTCATGGCTTTGATGTTCACAAACTAGTAACAAAAGAAGAATATTTAGAGCGTTATCCAGAAAGAATTAACCCGGTGTTTAAATTGGCTGGAGTAATTATTTCTCATGACAAATTATTATTAGGTCATTCTGATGCAGATGTTGTAATTCATGCAATTAGTGACGCACTATTAGGGGCGGCAGCTCACAGGGATATAGGTTTTCATTTCCCTGATACTGATGAAAATTTTGCTGGAATTGATAGTTTGATTTTGCTAAAAAAAGTTTTAGAAATCATACAAGCTGATAATTATGCAATTGGTAATATAGACGTAACAATAATGGCCCAAAAACCAAAGCTTAGCCCTTATATTCCAGCAATGCTTGAAGTTTTAGCTCAGGCTTTATCTATAGAACAGGATCAAATTAATATAAAGGCTACAACTACAGAAAAACTAGGTTTTGTTGGTAGAGAAGAAGGCATTGCCTGTGAGGCAGTTGTTTTATTGAAACATAAATTTTCTATTGCTGACTAAGTAGTTGAGTTTTTAGTAAAGCGAGTTCTTGTTTCGCATTGTCTAGTAACTCTGCTCTTCCAGGCGTAGCTTTATCCAAAGTAAGACTGTTAACTTCTTGAGTTTTCTCTTGTATTTTTTTAACTAGATCAGGGTCTTTGACAGATGTATCTTTTAATATTTTTTGTTGCTCTTGAGTTAGAGTTCTTGCTTCATTTATATTTTGATATTCTTCTCGAAGTGAAGCAATATCCTCTCCTGAGCCAGAGAGAATAGCTTCATCCATGCGTTCACTTAAAACCAGTTTTGCATTTGACAATGAGTCCTCTGCAATTTGTAATTCTTCTTGAAAAAGATCAATACTTGTAATGGGTGACTGCGGTTTTAATTTTGGTCCATCAATTTTTTCTTTTTCACCAAGCTCTTTATTAAAATTCAGACCTTGCGTATCTTGAGTTAAACTGAAGCTTGTTTGTTTAGAATTTTGTATTTTAGCTTTTGTCGCACTTACTTGAGCACTCAAGCTAAGTACTTTACACTGGTCGACATTATCATCTTTACCAGAGTTTAGTTTTTTATTAAAATTATTAGACTTTTCAGCGGTTCTTTGAATTCCACGAAATTGATCTATACCCATGATTAATTTATAGAATTTTGACTTTAAGCTTAGGTTAAAGAGGGCACTCAGTCCAGGAGCTTAAGCGGACTTTTGCAGATAAAGTAAAGTATTCTCAACGATTTTAGAAGCAGACTGTCCATCGCCGTAGGGTTCAAAACCATTCTCAATCATGGAGTGATAACTTTTTTCATTACTAATTAGATCAAGAATTTCTGTATGAATCTCTAGTTCATCAGTGCCAACTAATTTTGTGAGTCCCATCTCAAGGCCAGTTAACCTTTCTGTATTGTCTCTAAAAATCAAGACTGGTTTTTTTAGGTAAGGCGCTTCTTCTTGAATACCTCCGCTGTCAGTTACTATAAAATGTGAATGTGACATTAATTTCAAAAAAGCTGGATAACTTGCTGCTTCAAGGAATTTTATTTTTTTGATACGATGCTCTTTGCAATATAAATAGAACTCTTCAAAAGGTTTTCGTGCTTCTGGGTTTTTGTGTATCATAAACACAAATTCGTAATCATTTACTAGTTTGTTTTCAGAGATTCTTTTAATAGCATTAATGAGATTATCCATTTTACATAGACCACCTTTACTTATAAGATTTTCTCTTCTATGTGCTGTGAAAAGTATGTATTTTTTATGTTCAAGATTTTTTAGGTAGTTATCAATATCAAAAACCTTTTCATCAAAAGCTTCGTTTATATAATTGAAGTTTTGCCAATTGAAATCAGCTTGGTAAATTTTATCCATGCTGTATTTTAGGCAATCAATCACTGTATTCCCTGTGTGAAAATTAAGTGATTGATTTTTGTATAGTTTTTTTTCCAAGTCAAGATTTTCTTGTGCTTGAGGTTCTGGAGAGAAATTTAAATTTGCAATTTGTGATAGGACTCTTCTGGAAAACTCCTCAGGGAAAGGATTGTAAACACTATTTGTTCTAAGCCCAGCTTCGATATGTGCAATTTTGATTTTTTGATAAAAAGCTGCTATCGCGCATGATTGAGAACTTAGAGTATCGCCTTGTACAAAAATTAGGTCTGGTTTTTCTTTGTTAAAAAGATCAGTTGCTTGCTGGATTAATTGTGAGTTTAAATTGCCTAACCTTGTTTTGGGGTTTTGTGAGTCAAGAATTTCAAATTCAAAATCAGCTTTTATTTGAAAAAAACTTTCCAGGTCTTCAAGCAAATGCTTGTGTTGAGCCGTGCTAACCCACTTGACTTCAAGTTGTGGATCTATAAGAGCTCTTTTTTTAAGAGCCAAAAAAACTGGAAACATTTTTATGAATTCTGGTCTTGTTCCAACTATACAAAAAATTTTCAATCTATAACCTTAGTGCTTCGCGTTTCCATTTTGCTTTTGTTCTATCATAATAAAATGCTTGACCTTTCTGTTCTGCAAACGAGAACAGCCTTAGGACAGGGCTTGCAATAGTCTTTTCCTTATCATTTGTAGTAATAATTGTTGCTGGAAATGAACCATTATTGATTAGCTCTAAAAAGTCCTCTGAGCATGGTTCAAGATAGTGAGTATTCTGAGAATTGATAATGGCTAAATAAGGTTGACCTTTTTTGGTATTTTGAACAATAACTGCATAGTCATATTTGCCATCAAGATTAAAATCTAATTTTATTACTTTAGTTAATTTGGATTTCGTAATTCTTTCAAGTCCCTTGCGAGCAAAGTCGTAGTACTCCATCATTTTTTTTTCTTCTTCTGGGTCTAATTTTTCCTTTACTTCCATTGGATAAAAATCATAAACATTTGCACGTCTATAATCTGCACCAAGTCGATCAAAAATCATGTCATCAATTTCTTTATCAAACACTGTTCTATTGATGTTAATGTCGTGATTAAAGACATCAGTTTTTTTGCTAGAGATAGCTTTTATTTTTTTAAAGTTTTCTTTTTTTGCCAAAGCAAAATTACTACTTGTTTGAAAAAGTATTAGGATTGTTAGCAAAATGTGCATGTAACTATTTTAACAACTCAAGAGCATTTACGGGCTTGACTTATTGCTATCGTCATCGCGAGTCGAGGTTTATCTCGACGTGGCGATCCAAATAACAAAGTAGCTTTTAGAATTTGGATTGCTTCGTCACTTTGTGACTCGCAATGACGCATATGCTTATAAATCCCTAGTTACACAAGTTATTTCTTTTGATTAGAAATAACGCTTGTCTCAGTAAATTGACCAAATGAATAGAATTTTTTCATTCTTTGCTCAACTACATCATCAGCTTTTATTAATTTTAACTCTTGTAGATTTGAAACAATAACTTCTCTTAAATATTCTGAAATCATCTTCCAGTCTTTGTGTGCTCCACCTAAAGGCTCTTTTACTATTTGATCAGTAATACCAAGCTCTTTTAGGTCTTTTGCCGTCATTTTAAGGGCTTCGGCTGCTTCAGGAGCTTTATCTCTGGTGCGCCATAAGATAGCAGCACAACCTTCAGGGCTGATAACTGAATAAACAGAATTTTCAAGCATGACTACTCTATTTGCAACACCAATTGCAAGAGCTCCTCCGGAGCCGCCTTCACCGGTAATAATTGAAAGTACAGGTACTTTAAGTGAGGCAAGTGATTTTAAATTTTCAGCGATCGCAATAGATTGTCCGTTGGCTTCAGCATTTAAACCAGGATAAGCACCAGGAGTATCTATAAAAGTAACTATTGGTAAATTAAATTTATTTGCATGCTCAAAAGCTCTTTTTGCTTTTCTGTAACCCTCTGGTTGCGGCATACCAAAATTACGCTTTTGGTTTTCTTTGATAGTTCTACCTTTGCGTGTACCAACTGCCATAAAAGCAATTCCGTCCATTTCAACAAGTGCCGTTAAAATTGCTTGGTCATCTGTCCCAGCGCGATCTCCATGCATCTCAATCCACTTGTCGCTGCCAATAAAGCAATTTAAGTAGTCTTCAATATTAGGTCTATTTGGGTGTCTTGCGATTTTTGTAATATCGATCGCACTTAGATTTTGGAAAATATTTTTTTCAACTTCTTTGTATTGTTGATTTAGTTTATTCAACAAAGCCTTGTCTGCATTATTTGAAACTGATTTTTCAAGAGCTTTTATTTCTTCTTGAATTTTTTGTAATGGTTTTTCAAAATCAAGAGGGATTTCTTTATTTGGTTGAAGTGCAGCTATGTTGATTTCTTCAGTGTTGATTGATGAAATACTGTCTGGGATTGACATATTCTTTGGTGTATAACCATGAATACGAAGTATGCTTGAAAGTTTTGATTTCATTTCTTTTCTTGCAACAATAAAATCAATTTGTCCATGTTCAAGTAAGTATTCAGCAGATTGGAAATCAGCTGGCAGTTTTTCACGAACAGTTTCTTCAATAACTCTTCTTCCAGCAAAACCAATTCTTGCTCCAGGTTCAGCGATAATCAAATCACCCAGTGTCGCAAAGCTTGCAGAAACCCCACCATAAGTAGGATCCGTTAATATTGAGATATACATTTGTCCAGCTTTGCTTAGTCTTTCAAGTGCGATGCTGGTTTTAGCCATTTGCATCAAACTCAAGATACCTTCGTGCATACGCGCACCACCAGATGCTGAAACAGAAATTAAAGGCAATTTTTCTTTGATAGCTTCTTCAGCGATTCTAGTAAACTTCTCACCAACAACGCTTCCCATGCTGCCGCCGAGGAAATCAAAATTCATAACAGCAAACGCAACACGAACCCCGTCTATTGTGGCAAAGCCAGTAATAAGAGCGTCTGTTTGATTGGTTTTTTCCTGAGCATTTTTTAGAGTTACTGGATATGGCTTACCGTCATTAAAGTTAAGAGGATCAAGCGAGCTTATGCTTGAGTTAATTTCTTTGAAGCTTCCTGCGTCAACTAGGTTGTCGATACGCTCTTGACTTGAAAAACGTCCATGATGATTGCATTCTGGGCAAACATTTAGGTTTTCTTTGAAGTTTGATTTGTATAAAGTTGCGCTGCAACCTTTGCACTTGTGCCAGTTAGCTGCGATCTCCACATCGGACAATCCGTTAAGTGTTGATTCTGTATTTGCCTTAAGCGAAGAAAATTTCTTTTCTCTCATCTTTTTGAAAAAGTCTCTAAGTGCCATATAAACTCCAATTATATATTAGTCAATACGTATTAAGCAAGTCTTTTGACAATAAATATCTAAAATAAAGTAAAAAAATAGGGTTTACCCTGGGAATTGAGAGTTAATAAGCAGGATTCGCTTGAGGATCTGGCTTAGCCGACATTGATCTTAATTAGACCTGTTGCGAAAGTGCAACTTGAGCTAAAACAGGTCTAAACAAAAACACAAAACCGAAGGTTTTGATAGTGCAGGTGATGTAACTTGCTAAGTATTACCAGGCTGCACTCTCTTGGTGCTTGATTAGTATTAGCTGTCTGATTAGTCCCTTGAGTCTAGTTTACTAAAGATTTACCTATTTTGCAAATGTTCTTTTGGATCCATTTATGGATTTCAAAAGAACACTATTTAATTGACCAAAACCTGGCAAAGGGCTATTTTATAGCTAGTGTTCAAGAAAAAATACTTACTTCTTGAGTTAGAACCTTTCGAGGCTGAGTTTTACCACTTGCCTAATTTTGTGCCTTATTTTGAGAAGGATCAAAAAAAATTAGAAAAAGAAGGTTTTAATTGGGAAGCAAGTGTTGAGGCGATGAAAGCACTGATTTCTGAAGATTATTCTGATGAGTATAAACCCTATAAATCTTTTATCCGTAAATGGGATTTCTATAAAAAATTAACTGAGAATATTAATAATAAAAATTGGCAAGATGCTCAAAAAAACGCGAGTCAAATTTTATCAATAGATCTTTTAGATCCATCTGTGTACCTCAATTTAGGAATTATTGCTCGCAATCAAGGTGAGATGGTTAAATCAGAACAAGCTTACAAAAAGGGTTTGGAGTTAGTTGAGTATAAAGCGCCATTTTTTGCGGGACTTGCAAAAACATATGAAGATGTTGGTAACTTTGATGATGCTATGTATTATTGGTTTGAAGTTTTTGAATGGAGTTCTATAAGTGAAGAGGTTACGAATGTTCAAATTCTTTCTGATATTTTTTGTCAGTCTATCGAAGCTTTATTAAGATTAAAAGTTTTTGATAAAACTATGGTTAATAAAGATCAAAATAGTTTTATTGAGCTCAGTAAATCATCAGCAAGTGCAAAAGCAATCTATGAGCAAGAATTACCAGAAATGTTAACGGCGCATAATCTAGAAGAATTAAATTCTACTGCAGAATTTGTACCAGGTGAAAATTTTCAAAGAATGATGCGTCGTAGTTTTACTTGCAACTATAATAATCTCAAAAAACTCAATAAACTTGGTGTGAAGTTAGTACATTATAAATACACTGAACTTGCGGTGAAAGTTTTTGAGAGAGTTTATGAGCTTTCGCATTTTTCAGAAAATAAAGTTGTTGCTTAAGCTATTAAACCAAGCTCTAAAAAAATTTCCTGCCAAGGTAAAATTAAAACTCCATTTTCGATTCTTCTACGCGGGCTAAGGCAGCAGCAAATTAATTTAGCTTCTGGTTTTTCTTCTTTAAAGGATTGAAGCCCTCTTAGGTCTTTAGTTTTAAGATTGGCATCTTTTGCTTTTATTTCGATAGCAAAAGTCCCTCTTGAAGGGCTTTCAAGAATAAGATCAACTTCTTGGCCACTTTTGGTTCTATAGTAAGAGAATTCAAAATCTGTTCTGAGATTTTGACAAATTCCATAAATCTCTTTGATGATAAATTGTTCAAAGCTTTTGCCGAAATTAGTATTTGACTCAACACTTGCAAGTGAAAGTCTGTTGGCAAGTGCTCTTTGTACCCCAGTGTCAAATAGATAAAATTTTGGTCTTTTACTTAGTCTTTTTCTTTTTGATTTAGCATAGGCTTGGATAAAGAAGCCGAGTAAAGTATCTTCTAGTATTTGAAAATATTCTTTTACAGTGCTTGAACTTGTACCAATATCTCCAGCAATATTTGAGTAATTAATTTCATTACCATTTTCCTCTGCAGCAAAATCAACAAAACTCATAAAACCAGCAAGGTTTCTAACTAAGGCTTCAGCTTTAATTTCTTCATGTAAGTAAGTCTTACAATACGCTTGCAGCCTTTGCTTGGCGATGTCTGCATCTTTTTCAAAGTAAATGGCTGGCAATGTCCCTCTATCAATGGCTTTTAGTAAATTAAAGTTTTCTTTTAGCTCAAAATGATTGAGTGGGAAAAGTGAGTAACTCAGTGCCCTTCCGGCAAGAAGATTAGCCTGCCCTCTTTTTAATTTTCTAGCTGAAGATCCGCTTAAGACAAAATTTACATTGGTCTGATCATTTTCAATAAGATGGTGAACGGTGTTCAGAAGTTCAGGGACTCTTTGAACTTCATCAATGATTATATGAGTGATTTTTTTATCAAGCGCTAGAACTTCATCTTTTAATAAATCAGGTTTTTTGAGATATCTTTGAAAATCACTTGAAATTAATAGATCGATAAAAATACTAGTATCTGTCGAGAATGTTTTTTTAAGAAGAGTACTTTTACCGACTTGACGAGGCCCAAAAAGAAAAAAGGATTGATCTGTCGGTAATTTGAGTGTTCTAGGAATAAACTCAGCCATAGCTATATCATACCCAAATTTGAAGTACTACTTTAAAAAAGTCGTGGAATTTTAGTTCAGTACTTTAAATTTGGATAGTATTTAATTTTGAAGCATAATTTGTCACAAAGACTACCACTCGACCACTCGGGGTCAGGTCTCGCCTTTCGCCTTTTTTATACCACTTTAGGAAAATACCTAGCCTATATAAAGACTAGATGTTTTCATTAAAAAGGCGAAAGGCGA
>CAIYXB010000233.1 GCA_903930015.1 uncultured bacterium
TAACCTAATTAAAAGCTTGAATCAGATAGAGAGAAAAAAAGCATTAGAAATAAGCAAAGATGAAGATAAAAATATCATTAAAAACGAGGAGCTGCTAGCAAAAGACCTCAGCATCAAAAAGGAAAAACTAGTATTTGAAATAGCTCAAATTGAAGCATCAATTGATAAAAATAATTTAGAGTTAACCAAAATTGAAAGCGAACTCAAGTCGTCAGGTGCAGACCTACTAACGAATAGACACAATTTACAAGAACAACAAGCCATATTAATTGAGAAAAATTCGTCCTTAAATCTTCAACTTGTTGATTTAGCATCAGAGGATGCCCCGCTTATATTTGTTCAGCAGCTAATTGGCGAGCTTAGAGAGATAAAGGAGAAATCCTCAGGGTTTAATAAAAAATCGCTTGCTCTAGTCGAGGGTGAATTTATGAAAGCCTCTACACAAATAAAGTCTTTACTCACGAATGATATAAGCCAAAATATTGAAAATCTATTTTCTGACCGTATTAAAGAAATTAAAGATGGTTTAGATGAATATGCGGTGGAAATTAATACTAGTGAAATTCCTACCAACGATGAATTAAATGAGTTAAAACAAAAAATTAAAAGTAAGCTAACCGACTTAAATGAAGTAAATGTCGAACTTGAACTTATCAATAAGAATTTGCTAGCCGTCCCTGCTGAGGATAAGGTTAAATCAATTGTTGAAAAACTAAATTTAACTCAATCGAATAAAGACAAAAATTTGGGTAAGCTTGAGGTGCTGCGGGCCGATTATGACCAAGTTACGTTTGAGCAGGATAAAGTAAGCAAAACTTTATCCGCAAAGTTAATGGACATAGCAAATAAAAAAACCAATGAAATTGTTAGCCAAAGAATCATTAATCACTCTCAAAAATCAAGAGAAACCCTTGTAAATTACAAAGAAGCACTAATTCAAAAACATATCGTTTCCTTAGGGGAGCAAATAACGGAGTGCTTTAGACTTTTACATAGAAAAAATAAATTTGAATTGAAATTCCAAATTGACCCTAGCGACTTTAATTTGAATATTCAGAAAAATGACGGCACTATCATTTCAGCCAAAACACTCTCTGCTGGGGAGCGACAATTACTATCCGTTGCAATTCTTTGGGCACTAGCAAAGTCATCAGGAAAAATCTTGCCGACTGTAATAGATACCCCTCTAGGAAGGCTTGACGGGCCCCACAGGCAAAAACTTATTTCAAACTATTTTCCTAAAGCTAGCAGTCAAGTTCTAATTTTTTCGACAGACGAGGAAATCACTCCGGAGCATTACTTAGCCCTCAAGCCATTTATTGCTTCAGAATATAAGATTAATTACAGCGAAGATACTGAATCATCCAGCTTTGAAGCTGGCTACTTTAATGAAGAGGCAACAAATGATTGAGACAGTTAAAGTTTCTGAAAAAGCAAGAAACCAATTAATCACCTTAAAGAAACGAACAGGAATCCAAAACTGGAATACCCTTTGTAGATGGGCATTTTGCATGTCGTTATCTGAAAAATCAGCGCCACCCAATGAAGATATCATTACAGATAGTTCTGTGGAAATGACCTGGAGAACTTTTGCCGGGGGAAATGAAGCACTTTATTTATCATTACTAATGCAAAGAGCAAAAGCAGACTCAATCCCAAATGATGCAGTAAAAATTAATAACTACTTTAAGCTACATCTTCACAGAGGTATTTCTTACTTAAACAGTTCTTCAGGTGAATCAATTTCAAAGCTAATGACTCTAGTTGCTACCAAATAACTATGCCCAGGTTGCGTTTTCATTTGCAAGACGATTAAGCAAGTCTTCGTATTGCATCAAAAATGTAGCCTGGTCATTTGGCTTACCTAAGTTTTCGGCGAGCAACAGAAAGCCTCCATAAGAGTACTCATTCATCCTTTGAAATGCATTATTAGTCAGAAATGAAGGATTTGTTGGATTTAAATATTTATCCAAAATTTCTTTGGCCATTAATCTATCAGAAAATTGAATGCCAAATTTACCCAATTCAGCACACATAAAAAGACTAATAATTAACTTTTGAGACTTTTTGTAGTCTTCAATAAAATAGTCGACCATATCCGTTCTTTCGCCGGTAACTGGTTCCGACCTGCCACCCCCTAATCCAACCATAAGGCACAAGTAATATAAATCCCATTTAGACTTAAGGGCTCCTTTTGGGAAAATATTACTAAACCAACTTTCAACTTCCGGCTTTAATCTAAACATAATTACTCTTCCTTATCCAAGGTAAATTGAACAAAGAATTCCTTGCCCGTTACTAAAACTGAATCACCATTCATCTGAATATTCTCATTTGGAACATTCTTTATTAATTTTTCTGAAGTCTGATTTAATCTAAAAATTGTTGAATAAGAAATACTATCGTTTGAGGCGCTTTCCAAAGCAGGAACAAAGCCAATTTTTTCTGTATCGATAATAAAAGATATAAATTGCTCGCAAAGTTCCGGTATCACCTTACCTACTTCTTTTCGCACCAACTGTTCCAAAGAACCAGCAGGGCTATCTACAACTAGCGGAAACTGGTGGCTACCCCTATGAAGAGCCGCCGTCAGGAAAACATAAGCCACCGCAAGAGTTTGACCAACACTTCCACCCGCCTGCCCCTTTAACTTTATATGATTATCTATATCCTCTATTTGAAGAGGACTATTAACCAAAACCTTTGACAGCCGCTCGTTACACTCATCAATTAACTGTTTGTGTAATGATTTCTTTGCGATTAATTTTGCATTTGTAGCAATCTTAGACAACAAATTAATACGCTCTCTAAGTTCTACGGTATCGGTAACTTCTGCGATTCTATCTTGCATATCCCTGAGCTGTGTCTCGATAGAAACAACACTTGATGACTTTTCATCATCAGATGACTTATAGGGGGCCGACATGAATGAAAGAAAATTATCACGACTTCTTATTTCAAGTTCAATTTGCGCTTTCTCTTTCAACAGTTCTTCATAACCTTTATCCTGAAAATCTTTAATTTTCAGCATGTAATTACTAAACCCAGTTGAAGCATCATGAAACTTAGCTTGCGCATCTGATAATTTAAGTCTTGAATCACTTAAAGGCTCATCAAAATTCTGATTTGCGTAAATATTTATATCATTTTTAATTGCGTTTAATACGCCAGATATATCGCCGCTTAGGTAGTGCTCAGCATGCTCACGAATGTGATTTTGCTCATTTGGTCCAATGGGGCGTCCGCAAACACAGTTAATCTCTTCACACAATTCAATAAAAAATTGCCTAGAACTTGTATCCGGAAGCTTAGCTTGATCAAGGCTTACTTTAAATGTATTTAAGTGACGAACAAATCCATCATATAACTTATGTGGGTATCTTAAGTCTTGCATGTATTTTTCAAGTGCAGTGGATAACTCAGCGTCTGCATCTGATTTTGCTTTAGATAACCTATCTTTCTCACTTCGGATAGTTTCATTCTGACCAATCTTCTCATCTAACTGAGCATCGACCTCAGCGAGTCTTTTGCTGAAAGAAGCAACATCATTTTGAGCAGTTTCCCTGGACTTCTTGAGCTCTGCTAATCTCCTGGTGAGAGCAGCCTCTCTCTCCTTAAGAGAATTTAAATATGGCTTACTAGTGCCACTCGCATCACGCTTCTGTTTCTCCCAAAAAAAATCAGCTTCAGAAACAACTTCATCGAACAAGTCCAGCTGGCTTAACGTTTCAATAGCCTCTGTCGCCTTAGTTTTAGTTGAATCGAGTAAGTCAGCGGCAAATTCGCCATCAAAAATAAATAAAGAAACGAATTTTTCTTCAAGGAATCTTTTGATGTTTGGAGGCGGCCTCCAACCATCTTCCACACCGCCCAACAATATAGATGATGTTCTATACCTTACCTTCGCCTCAACAAAATCAATGATAGTTTCGATTACCAGCGGTTTTTCATCGACAGATAACTCAAGAATAAATTTACCTGTTTGCACATTAGGATTTTTAAGAGATTTTAGTTCTGTGATTTCATCCCTGCTCCAATTTTGCGCTGCACCAGTAAGAGAGGCTCTTATCAACTTAAGTGTTGTAGTTTTACCTGTACCGTTAGGCATCTGAATCAATGCTACTCGGCTTGGAGTTGAGTTCTTTAATAAATTAACCTTTACATCTGGACACCTAAGGCCAAAACTCTCCCAACCATTAATAGTTATTTTCATTGCTTATCTTTACCTAAATTAATTGATTTGATAACAACATTCAAATGGTCGCTATTCTGACTTGCATTCATGCTTTTCGAGCTTAATGCTTCAACCCATTTAATTAACTTATTTGCGAAGTCATCATCCTGACCATCCTGGCCACAAGCAATTCTTATTGCATTTTTAATTTCTGAATCAATCATTTGATACTTTCTTTATTCCAGATAAATAAGTTAACCAATTTTTTCTATCATAATCTGCAGATTTCTCATCAGCATCTTCTCTGCAAAAGTCTATAACTAATGCGCGCTGTCCCGGGTCGCTTTTATCTCTTCTTAGACATCTTCCAATTCTTTGAATTGTCTCCAATTTGGCCCTATCTGAAGAAAATAAGATAACTGTCTTTAATTTTTGAATATCTATACCCTGAGAAATTTTATGACATGTAATTAGAGTATCAATTTTCCCGGCAGAAAATTGAATTAGATTGTCCCTATCATCTTCTGCATAATAAGTTCTATAGTTATAAGAAATTTTTGAAATAACTTCTAGAATTCTTTCACCATACTCTCTATCCGCAGCAAAAATAATACTATTTTTGATTACATCAGCGTGCTCAGCTAAATAATGTTTGAACGTAAGCGGTTTGTATTCAGCAGTTTTATATACATCTGCCAATAGGCGCCAAAGCTCTTCTTTTGACATCGGCCTGCCTTCTTGAGCCCTAGCGTACTCCCTAGCCTTAATGTTTTTGAGTCTTAATTTATCTGAATCTGATAACTCGTAAGGAAGTGGAACATAGTCAAACTCAACTAGGATTCCTTTTTTGATTGCATCTTCAATGCTAAAACTAAAAATTACTGGGCCAATTTCGGTTTCAATGAACGTAGAACCATCATTATCATATTCACGCTCGGGGGTTGCACTTAATCCTAACCGGTAATTAAAAATTGAATGCGCCCCTTTCAGAGAGCTAACCATGCCAGGCGAACCTAATCCATGGATTTCATCGTGAATAATTAACGTTCTTTTTCCATCTTCGGCTTTTATTTTTTTGATTACACCACCCAGATTTTCCCTGGAAACAATCAAAATTGACCCGCTTTGATGGAGCAGATAAGTTTGACCTTCTCCATGGGTATAAAACTGCCTAAAAATCCTTTTAATGAAACCTGATTCATACACATGGTTAGTGCAAACTTCGTCATACCATTGTGTTAATAAATCATTGCCGTCCGTCGTAATAATTGCCCTATCAACCTCATTAGACTCAAGCAGCCTTTGAAGTATTTTTAATGCAGTTTTAGTTTTGCCAGTACCGGTTGCCATTTCTAAAATACCGGCACGCTTTTCTAGAAATATTTTTAACGCTTCATCTTGATGCAGCCAA
>CAIYXB010000234.1 GCA_903930015.1 uncultured bacterium
AAAAAAATTATGCACAAGCTCAAAGCGTTCAGTCTCTTGCAAATCAGATTCAAAAAAATCTTTTGAAGGCAGAATGAAAATTAATAAACTGCCAAAAGATGTTTATAGTTTAATAACAGAAAAATCTGCAGAGAATATTTCAGAATTAATTACATCTTTTTTAGAATTACAAGATCTCTATGAAACTCAAATTCTAGATGATCATTTAAGTTTTGAGAGACTTGCGCTGCCTGAAGTTGAATCATTGTTTAGCCCTGCAGCTTTTGCAGGACTTGAAAGCATAAACAGAAGGGATGTGCTTACAGTTTTACGTGAATTCTTAGCTATAGATAGCATAAGTCCAGATTTTGAACAAGATAGTGAAAATTATAAAACTTATGTTGAAAAATATTTTCCCATTTTTACAAAATTAACTAAGAGTCTTTCTGATGAAGTGAGTTTGGTTGCAAATAAAATCAGTGAATTTGATACTGTATTGGTTGATGCTCAGCAAAGCCCTTATTTAGAGGCTTTTAGGCAAAAACTAGCTTCTTTACTTAATGACACTGATTTGAGCGTAACAGAATTAATTAAGGCAACAAAAGATGATGCAGGATACATGCGCTTAATAGGTAGAGTATTAGATAAAGCTTTTAATGATGATTCTTTATCGATAGTTGATCTGACTAAAACCCTTTTAACATTGCAAGCCCTTAGAATAAAAGAGCTTGAGAAGACTGATAGACTAGCTGATTTGCAGTTACTGAGTGACGAGAAGATGCTTGGTTTTAACGATAAACGCTCAGCGCAAGATAGATTAGAATTTCTTGCAACTATGGCAGTTCTTCGTCAAGATACAAATCCAGAAAAATTTCAAGGAGTATTTTTAAAACCCAAAAAAAACCCCGATCCTCTGAAAGCAGTTAGCAAAGCTTTATCTGGTGATATTGATCTTAAACTCACAATAACTCAATTAAAAAAAGAATTTGCTGATCTCAAACCACAATCAGAGTTTAGTCGCTTTTATCAAGAAAACAAAATACTGTTTATAAAGTTTGGTATTAAGAAAAAATATCTTCTTAAATTAAAGAGGGGCTTTGATAATACTTTACTAACAGAGATGCTTGATAAAATAAAAACAAAAACAATAAAAGATAGTAGTATTCGCTACCAGCAAGCAGCTAGATTCGCCTATGTACTGGCACAAGTTTTTGCAAAAGAGCCTAAGATGTATATTTGGAGTTTGTTTAATATGCAGTAAAGATCATCCTCCCAAGTCACCAAAAGCTCTTGAATAACGCTATGTTTATGCTTTTCTAATAACTGATTTAGATTTACTTAGCTTCAAATAGTTATAGTAAACCAGAAGTTTTCTTCAAATTGCAACGACCCTTGTGCATTCGGCGCAGCTGCTGTGATGATGTTTTCCCTGTTTTGCTTCGCAAAACTTAAATGCTACATCAATCCGATATGCTTCAGGGTGTTGCGAATTTTCCGAAAACTTTTCTGGTTTACTATATAATATTCTTTATGCCTGATAAAGAAAAAGCAATACAAACAATAGCCTCTGTAATAGGAATGGATTCATTTAGAGATGTTTCGATCCAAAACGGTAATAAAGTAGTTTTCAATTTACTTTTAGATGATCCGCAAAACACAGATAAAAAAACACAAATTATAAAAGAGCTAGAAACAAAATTAAAAGCAGCAGGTTTTAAAGAACTTGATGTTTATACTACTCAAAAAGCTGGCGGACACAAGCCTCTTGGCGGGCTCCAAGGACGCGGTGAGCTTGCACCAAAAGCTCCCGTACCAGGAATCAAAAATATTATTGCAATTAATAGTGGTAAAGGTGGAGTAGGGAAATCAACTTGTTCAGTTAATATTGCGATCGCACTTAAACAACTTGGTTACAAAGTTGGAGTCTTAGATGCTGATATAACTGGTCCTAACGTACATTTAATGCTTGGTATTACAGAAAAGCCTCATGTTACAGAAGACAGAAAAGTTATGTCACTTGAAGCTTATGGAGTGCGTTTGATTTCTATGGGTACTTTAGTTGATGAAAATAAACCTACTATCTGGCGTGGTCCTATGCTTGACGGTGTAATCAAACAATTTTTGCGTGATGTAGAGTGGGGAGAGCTTGATTATCTAGTTATAGATTTACCTCCAGGAACTTCTGATGCCCAGTTAACAATCTGTCAAAACGTGCCACTGAGCGGTACTGTGATTGTAACAACACCACAAGATGTAGCGCTTCTTGATGCTAAAAAAGGACTTACTATGTTTCAAAACATGAAAGTTCCCGTTATTGGAATTATCGAAAACATGAGCTTCTTTAGTTGTCCTCACTGTAATGAAAGATCAGAGATTTTTTCTCATGGTGGTGGTAGAAAAGCTGCTGAAAGTTTAGGAGTAAATTTCCTTGGAGAAATCCCAATAGAACTTAAAGTTAGATCTGGTGGAGATGAAGGAAAGCCAATTACAGTCGTTGATCCAGAGCATGTTATAAGTAAAGCTTTCTTGAAGATCGCTGGAGCTATAGTTGAGTCTTGTTCTAAAAATTTAAGTGAAGTAAATTAGAAAAGTTTATAATTGTTAACTTAAGTATGTTGTCATTGCTCTAAGGGTCACGTAATTCGTTGACAGTATAAGTGTAGTAAATCCAAAAGTTTTCTTCAAATTGCAACGACCCTTCCGCATTTGGCGCGGCTGCTGTGATGATGTTTTCGTTGTTTTGCTTCGCAAAACTTAAATGCTACATCAATCCGATATGCTTCAGGGTGTTGCGAATTTTCCGAAAACTTTTTTGATTTGATTGCTTAGGCAGCCCGAATTTTTGCGATGGGCACGGTTAAGTTAGCTTAAGTTATAAATCCTGATTAAAATCACAGGTGTCAGCAAAAATGAGCGGTTGTCTAAGTAATCAAATCATTTAAAGTCAATTTCAAAATAATTCTGCTTCATTGTAAATGTCAATGAATTACGTGACCCTTACAGCAATGACGCTGAACCTTATATATACAACATTCTCAATCAGCTTTTGCTAATGCAAAGTTCTAGATTTCTTAAAGCACAGCTTGTAGAACTGTTTTCAATACGTCTAATATGCTTATTGATTCGCTCTTGATATTTTATTGCTTGCTCGCCGCCGCCGTTATAAGCAATTTCTCCAACCCTGTTGACAAACTCAGCAGCGGCTTTTGCTTGGTAAGCATAGCCCGATAAACCTGATTTCATGGTGTACCAGTCGTAATCGTAAAACTCAGCAGTAGTTTTTTTAAATTGCCCTATGCCTCTTTCGCCAGCTGCACCTTGAGCACTTGGGTTAAAGCGGCTTTCATTGTAAATTTGTACTATAAATCTTTTTGGGTCGATGCCAACATGAACAGCTGTTGACCAAAGAGCTTCAAGGGCTTCCATTGAAGTGTATTCTTCTGCACTACCAATTCGTATGCCATCTTCCTGTGCAGTAATAAAATGATTCTGGGCTTTTGCAAGCCATTCTTGCTCATCTAAACTGAAATTTGCTTTTTGAATACCCTGTTGCGTAAAATCTATTGTTTCATCATTAATAGTGATAATGTACTGACCATTTTGTAAAGTTTCAGCTTGTAATTGCTGTTTTAACTCCAAAGCTTTTTTTTGTGCAATTTCTATTAAGACTTTGTCATGCTCTCTTGCAAGTATTCTTTGAGCTCTTTGCAATTCTCTACGTTTTTGTTTTTCAATTCTTTTTTCAAAAAGAGATCTTTCGTTTTTAAGCGTTTCAACTTTCTCGAAGATTAGTAATTCTTTTTTTTCAAGATCTAAATCAGGACTTTCTAAAAACTGCTCACCAATTTTTTTGATTTCCTCTTTATTTTTTTGAATATACTCTCTTTCTTTTTGGGCAAATTTTCTTTCAATTTCTACAAAGGCTTGCTTCCTGCCAGTTGTTGGATCTTTTTCAACACTAACTGGTCTTTCTTTCTCGTCTTGATAGTAGATACCACCGATCGGTTTACTGGAATTGTAAATAATGCCTTTAGCTCTTTCTGAATTGTGATTTAGTGCGATGTAATCCATTAGAGTTTCACTGATTATATATTAAGATGCTTATATTCTGATTATGCACAGTTCTAAACACATTGATATAGGCCAGGTCGTCTAGATGAAGATTATTGTTTCTTAAGTTTTAGTTAAATAAAGTATATACACTCGGATTGGTTTAAGATAATTAGATTTTTTAGCATCAGATATAGTCAATATTGTCGATCACAATATTAATGCAGCTTACACGGAAAAAATCTCATTAATTTTTTTACTCATTGCAATTTTACTGGCACTGAGTCTTCCTGCTTAAGCATATTTTTTTGCAACTGATCTTGAGACTCAAGTCTTAGCTTTAGATGAAAAAAATATCGAACTAATAGTTACAAGAAAAGATGATAAAAATGAGTCAGAGGTTTTCTCAGTGCCTGAGCTAGTTTTAAAAGGTAAGGCGTCATTTAGATAAAGAGAAATATTATGAAGAAATTGGAAAAGAGCGCAAGAAGTTTTAGAGGAAAAAAAGTAGAATTGCCTGAAAATAATTAATATAAAGAACAACAACTTAGTTTAAATAGACATCAGCATAATTTCGAAAGATCCTGGAGAAGACCAAAAGTTCAGTTCCAAAATATTAATAGGTGATTGGCTTATAAGCTCGTTGTTGTTAAAGTACCTGCATTAGTTACTTGAATTCTCCATCTTGTGCCGTTAGGGGATCTTAATATGATACCTCTAGTTGGATCTGTAATTTCAATATCTCCTGATGCGGTTAGGTTG
>CAIYXB010000235.1 GCA_903930015.1 uncultured bacterium
ATAAACCGGGTAAGTCTTCGCCATACCCTATTGATATACGAGTGCGTTAATTTAACTCCAATTAATAGTTTTACTTAGATAATAGTGATAACATTCTGTATGTTTTGAATTTGAGTATTGGAGGCAGTTCTTATAATGGTGATGGCATAGACGAGGTCTTCACAAGTGCTCAACAAGATGCAAAGTTAGATCGATTTCATCTCGCGAATTTTAGATATTGGAAATCATTAAGGCAAGAAAAATTAGAAAAAGCTGTTGATGACCTAAATGCAATTCTTCGTGAATCTGGACAAGTTTTTTTTAGGCAATCAGATGTAAAGAATCCAAAGAGAGCATTGCAGAAATATGGTTTTGCGCGAGTTGAAATAGTACAACCAGGTGATGATTATAGAGAGGCTAAATTAAGAGTCTTGATTTCAGATGATATTAGAATTCTCGATAAAGAGGCAAAAGTCCATAGCCAAAGAATTAGAGCATTTGATTTTTCTACAAAGGATTTTGATAGAGTGAAAATACTAAGTTATGCTGATCATAAAATTAACACTTAAGCTTTCTTTTATTCGCCAAAAGATCACTTTAGGCTTGATGATGTAGAATACTATGATCCTGATGACTCGCCTGAATCGTTTTAAATAAAACTCTAACGCAGAATGCTAAGATGTATTCAGTGGCGGAGCCTTATCACAATTTAAGAATTGAAAATTTTACTCCTGTAATGCAGCAGTATCTTACTGAAAGAAAAAAACTTACAGGGAAATCTATTTTGCTTTTTCGAATGGGAGATTTTTATGAAGCATTTTTCCAAGATGCTGAAGATATTGCACAAGAATTAGAGATCACATTAACGGGGCGCCCAGAGTCAAATTATCCTGGTGGACGTCTGCCTATGGCAGGTGTACCTCAAAAAGCTGTAAAGGGTTATATTGCTCGTTTACTTGAGCGAGATTATAAAGTTTATATTGCGGAGCAAATGGCTGATCCAAAAACCTGTAAGGGACTTGTACCACGCGAGATTGTGAAAATTTACACTTCGGGCACTATCAATGATCTTGATTTACTAGAAAGCTATCGAAATAATTTTATTGCTGCGATTTGTCCAGAAAAATTCAAAGGAGAATCTGAGTTTTTTGGTTTAGCTTACGCAGATATCTCAACAGGAGAGTTTTATGCAACTGAGTTAAGTGCAAAATTTTTAGATGAAGAGCTCTCCCGGATTAAAGCTGCTGAGATTATTGCACCTTCATCTAGAGTGAAAGAAGAAGGCATGATAGTTGCTGAAGAAAAAATACAAATGGATTTTTCTGCTTTGAATTTGAAAAAAGATCTTTCACCTTTTAATAAAGATAATTTTGATATTGATCTTGCAAGGCAGAATTTAAGTTCTGTCTTTGAAATTAATTCAGTCGATAAGCTTGTGAAAGAAAGTTTCTCACCAGATTCTAAGGGACTTGCATTAAAAGCTGCTGGTGCATTAGTTGAGTATTTTAAAGAGACATTGGCATCTGAGTTTGCTTTAAATTCGTCTAAGAATTTTGATTTTATTAAAACTTATACTGTTAGTGAATTTATGCTTCTCGATAAATCAACAAGACGTAATCTGGAGCTTACAGAAAGCATTTCTGGTGACAAAAGAGGGTCATTGTTTGCTGTTGTTGATAAAACAGCCTCTAAGCCAGGCAGAAGGCGCTTGCAAGCATGGTTAGAGCAGCCATTGTATGATTTGACCATTATTAATGCTCGACAAGATGCTGTTGCAGAGTTTATTAAATTTAAAGAAGACAGACAATCAATAAAAGTTTTACTTAAAAGAACTTATGATATTGATAGGATTTCAAATAGGCTTTCTAGTGGTTTAATAAGTCCTCGTGAGTTAAACTACCTCAAAGAATCTTTACTTGCTGTTGTAGAGATATCTTCATTACTCGATCAATTCAAATCACCAATTATTTCTAGTTTGAAATTTATACCAGATTCGATAATGAGTTTTTGCCGTGAAGTTGAGTCTGCAATTAAATCTGAGCCACCACTCACTATTACAGAGGGTGGGATTATAAATTATGGTTATAATTCTGAGCTTGATGAATATATTAATTTGGTTGAAGATTCTGAATCTTGGATGAAGAGATATGAAGAAGAACAAAGAGACAAACTTGGTATAAAAAATCTCAAAGTTGGTTTTAATAAAGTGCATGGTTACTTTATGGAAACCTCAAGAGCAAACGA
>CAIYXB010000236.1 GCA_903930015.1 uncultured bacterium
ATAATATGTATTTAAAGGCTGACCACTATATAATAACCCCGTTAAAGTACTAAAGCCAGAGTAAACTGGATCTAAGCAAGAACCTGTATAAGCTTGAACTATTTCTTTTGAAGGTCTATTAAGATTCATAATTAACTTTGACTAGTTTTACTTAATAACCCTCCTGGACGTTTTTGATCAATAATTGTAGATATAACGTTTTGCTTAATCAATTGAGTAAATTCTTTCATATTCTTTTCTTTAGCTGCTTTATTAGAGTTTTTATTTTCGTCATTTTGGTCTGATGGATTGGTATTATCTTGAGAGTTTTCTGTTGTTTTTCCATCAGCTTCCATGCTTATTTGAATTGTTATATTATTAGTATCTCCAGCAGAAGATGATTGAGTATCTTTTTGATTTTTTAATGTTTCATTTAAATCTGAGATTGCTGTTGTTAATATGTCTATATTTAAAGTAGATTCTGTTCCGCCACCTAATACTGAATTTCCAACTTGTCCTCCATCAGCAAAACCTCTAACTTGACCATTATTTAATATTTCAAAAAATCCTGTGCCATATTTTTTAACAGCGCTTTTATTAACAACAAATTCTCCACCCATTAATAATGCTGGAATATCATCCTCCGCCATTCCTCCATTTGCAAAGCGAAATCTATTACTTGTTGTTAATCCAGAGCTTGTTCTGCCAGAAGATGATGCATAAGAAGTTCCGCTACCTCTTAGCATATTTTGTAACATTGGTGAACCAATTGTACCAGCGCCAAGCATTCCTAACATTGGTAAATTTTTAGAAGAGAATAGACTACTTAGTCCTCCAGATTGTTGAGCCCCACCATAAAGACTAGTTATTGCTCCATAATTACCTCCTAAAGCGCTAGATGTTCCTCCCATTCCTCCTGGCATCGCAAATGCACTAGCTTTTGGTCCAAAAAGTCCACCCATTCCTCCCATTCCCCCACCAAGCCCCATTATGCCTCCACCAGCTATTCCCATAATAGCACTCATCCATGCGCTTTGTAGCATTTGTTTTTGTTGTCTATTATAAGCGTCTAATTCTTTTGCATAAGCTTGTTGTGCAGATACCATTGTTGCTGTATTTTGATTATAACTATCCATTAAATATCCAATATAATCTTTATAATCAACTTCTTTTTGCATTCTTTCTTGATTTTTAATACTATCTGCATCTGATAAAGCATAATTACTTAAATCAGGATCAACATTATTTTCGCCCCTTAATTGATTAATATAAGTATCTAAAGCATTTAATCCAGCTTGCATATCTTTAGTATTTAGTCCAGATGTATTTTCTGCGCCAGTTACAGCAAATTCATTATTAAAGTTTTTGGAGAATCCACCACCATCTGCCATGCCTCTTGTTGCTCCAGCATTTAAAGAATGTAAAAATCCAGGACCATAAGCTTGTTGAAGTGATTTTACTGCTCTTTGATTTAAAACGAATTCTCCTTTAGAGAGTACAGCTGGCACATCATCAACTAATCCAGAACCACCATTCACATATCCTCCACCCGCATAACCTTTTACTGCTCCACCTTTTGAAAATCCAAGTAGTGATCCTAAACCACCTCCTCCTCCACCCATACCGCCAAGAGCACCTTGAAATTGACCAAAGATTGCTCCCATAAATAATTTAGTTGATATTTGAGTAGAGATTTGTTGAATCTGTTGTAAGACTTGAATTGCAAAATTCTTAAATGCATCACCAGCACTTACAGTACCAGAAGCAAAACTTTGAAAAGCGTTAGAGAATGATTCTTGAATATTATTTGCAACATCTACCGCTGAAGTATTTAAATCTTGGAAAAATTGAGTTCCATTATAACTCATTGCATTAACAAAATTTGTTGCTATGCCAATTGCAGGATTGTATCCTTGTGTACGAGCAGCGTTTTGTTGTCTTTCTAATTCTTTATTTGCGTATTCTACAGAAGTTAAATATCCATCAGCAAGATCAGCAAGATCATTCATATGATCAATTTCGTCTTGCCTAAATTTTAATCTTCTTTCGGCTAATTGATTATCTCTTGTATGTAAATCAAGTAATTTTTTCTTTTTGTTGAACCCATAATATTTTTCTATTTTTTATTTGATTCCCAGATC
>CAIYXB010000237.1 GCA_903930015.1 uncultured bacterium
ACGTAAAGAATTCTTTTCTTTAATAGCTTTAATAACCTTCTCTAAAGTTGGAATATCAGATTGCCTTAATCTAGCATCACCAACTGCTGATTGTCTAATCGGATTACCATCACTAAAATTTATATCTTTACTATCACCATCAAGATTTCCATTATAGAATCTTGGAGCAACCAATCCTGCTAATTGCTCTGTAGCTGTAATTTTTCCGCTTAAAATATTTTCTAAAGCAAAACTAAAACCAGCGACCATAGCCTTATCATCAGTTAATTCACCCATTGAAACTTCAGCCTCAGGTTTTTTTGCCGAAAGACCACCTAGCGCTCTACTCAGTTTTATTGGGAAAGGGTTTATTCTAGACATAGCCTAACTTATATAAAGGTTTTTTTACAGTTTTTTGATATTAACTTGATTAACCCTATAGGTATTTTTGTTTACTTTGGAATGTGGGTCTTAGACGGTCAAAAGACAAATGTTTTGAATAGTGTCTACCAAATGACAAGCTAATCAAAAAAATGGTGGAGGCGCCGAGGTACTGCCCCCCGGGTCCAACAGTTATCAAAAATAAACCACTACGAGCGTAGTTAGTGGGTCTGCAATTATTCCGTTCGCACGAGCACTAACACTCAACGGGTTCTGGGCTTATGATCTTTATCTCATAGAGTAAACTCATCAAACTCTAATCAATGCACCAACCTGTTTATGCTTCACTCCTCAGACCGGTTAGCCGTAAGAGGGTGAAGAATGTCCTCAGTTTGTCGGGACTACTACGCAGCTAGTGCGTAGTCTGCCGTTGTGTTAACCGCAGTTACTTCAAATTCATTATTTGCATTTGTTTTTTGCCTTGGTTTTACCAGGGCCTAGACTACCTGGACTCGCGTTTTATTCAATCCGACCATTGTCAAATCTGAAACGCCCCCTAGCAAAATCGATTATTAATCGATTTTGCGCTTTCAAACGAAGCTAGTGTTTCCACCAGTACTTATTTGAGAGCGCATAATTTAAAAGAAATGGATTGCTTCGCTGTCGCTCGCAATGACAAGCTAGTGTTTTGCAACAATAGTCTCTTTTAAAATTCGGGGAAAGTTATTTCCACCAATTGTCAGTTTACAGTTTTGTGTTTTTAATTTCCGCTAAAAATGCGATGCATTTTTTATGCGGTCCTAAGGTCACACGACGCTTCGCGTCTTACCGAGGGACTAATTATAGCATCCTTACATTAAGGTTATACCACGACCTCGGGAACCCAGTTTAAACTAGATTGATGAGTTTTTTGCCTTCAATAAACTCGTTTATATTATTAAGAGTTACACGAGCTATTTCATCAAGTGCTTCTTGGGTGAAATAGGCTTGGTGACCTGTAACAATAACATTTGGGAAAGTGAGTAATCTTGCTAAAACATCATCTTTAATCATTGTTTCTTCGTGATCCTCAAAAAATATATCAGCCTCTTCTTCATAAACATCAATTCCGAGGTATTTGATTTTTTCAGATTTTAAAGCATCAATAACAGCTTGTGTATCTATTAATCCACCGCGACTAGTGTTGATCAACATCACTCCATCTTTCATCTTATTAATAGAATTCTCATTGATAAGGTGCTTAGTGTCTTTATTGAGTGGACAATACAAACTAATTATGTCTGAGTTTTTTAGTAATTCATCAAAACTAACTAAGCGTCCATGTTCAAGCTCACCTTTATAAAAAGGGTCAAACACGAGTATTTCCATACCAAAACCATGAAAAATCTTTGCTGCAATTTGTCCAATGCGACCGAATCCCACTATACCAATGGTTTTCGCGTGCATATCAAAACCTTTAAGTCCAGAGATTTTGAAATTTAGGTCACGAGTACGATTGAAAGCTCTATGAGTTTTTCTGTTGAGTGTCATTGCAAGAGCGCAGGAATGCTCAGCTACAGCGTATGGTGAGTATTCTGGTACTCTTACCACCTTTATATCAAGCTCTTTTGCTTTGTTTAAATCCACGTTGTTGTAACCAGCACATCTTAATGCAACAATCTCCACACCATTCGCTTTCAAGATTTCCAGTACGTTTGCACTTAAGTCATCATTTACAAAAGCAGATATTACCTTATACCCACAAGCGAGTTTGGCTGTTTTTTCATTCAAATGTGCTTCACAAAAATCAAAACTAAAATCATGTTTGTATTTAGTGTTAGCTTCTTGGAATGATTCCTTATCATAATTTTGTGAGCTATAGAAAAGTATCTTCATAACTCTATTCTACTGGATTTGGAGCTAATCCGTGTGATTCAAGTAGGCGTTGGAGTTCTTTTATTTCACGAATATCACTAAGCATCTTGTGAAAGCTTGTAAAACTCTTAATTTCATCTCAAATCCTCATTTTAATATGATTGTGATGTGTTAAATCCACGTCAAGTCTCTCTGGTAAATGTTGCCTGATTCTTTGTGTATAATTTCTCCTTCTTTCTAGAATAGGTCTCTAGACTCTTTAAGGAGTTAGAAGAAGCTGTACATCTTGAGCTGAATAAAAATTCTATCAAGTGTTTATCTAACTCAAAGTTTATTACTAACTATTGTACGCTAGTAATAAACTTTGAAAATTCTTCTAAGCCTGAATCGCCAAGCAGTTTCAAGGTTTTACTTCCAATAATTGCCATGTCAGCTCCAAGTGAAAGTGCGTGATCGATTTTTTCTTTTGAGTCAATGCCAAACCCTAGAGCGACTTTCTTGTTAGTATTACTTTTTATTTCTTTGATAATATTTTTCAATTTTTCGTCTAAGTTTTTTTCTAAGTTACTGGATTCAAGATTTTTTATATCCTCAGTGGAACCAGTGACACCGGTGCGGCTAACCAGATAGATCCATGGGTTTGAAAGTTCAGATATTTTTTTAATTCTTTCTTTGTTGCTGGTAATTGCAATAAGTAAAATCAAATCTAAATCAGCTTCTTTAAATTTTTGACAAAGCTCTTGAGCCTCTTCAATTGGCAGGTCTGGTATTAATGCGCCACGAATTCCAGTCTCTTTGCATTTTGCGATCAACTTATCAAAACCATATACAAAGAGCGGATTGAAATAAGAAAAAAGTATTAGATTGTTAATGCCTTTGCCCGGATTTTTGGTGCCTTCGTTTTGTAGCTCAGATACCATAGAAAAAATTTTATCTAAATTAACACCATTTATTAGTGCTTGATGGCTAGCTTTTTGGATAACTGGTCCATCTGCAAGCGGGTCTGAGAAAGGTACACCAAGCTCTATTAGATCAATATTATTGTCATCTAAAGACCGGAGTGCTTTTTTACTAGTTTCAATATCTGGATATCCAGCTGTGATATAAATGCCAAGCATCACTTGTAATTATAGCCTAAGCTACAAGCTTAAGATCAGGCTTAGCTTGAGTCTCAGCTTGGGGTTTTGATTTAAATAATCCAAAGAACATGTATACAATTATAATGAATCTAGGTTAAGGTTTGAGTTTATCTTAAAGCGATGCTAAAATCTTATCTATGGCTACACAAACAGCGCAAAAATATAACATCGTTATTGGTCTTGAAGTTCATGCTCAATTAAAAACAAAATCTAAATTATTCTGTTCTTGCTCAACTGAATTTGGTAAAGAAGCAAATGCCAATACCTGTCCTGTTTGTATGGGTTATCCTGGTGTACTCCCTGTATTGAATGATCAAGCTGTTAACTATGCGATTAAGGCTGGACTTGCTCTTGATTGTCAGATTGATTTAAATTCTAAGTTTGATCGTAAGCAGTACTTCTATCCAGATTTGCCTAAAGGTTATCAGATAAGTCAGTTTGATAAACCAATTTGTAACCATGGTAAGTTAAACATCGGAAATAAAGATGTTAGAATTCTCAGAATCCATATGGAAGAGGACGCAGGTAAGTTAGTGCATGCAGGTGCTGAGCGTTTACATGGATCAGATTATTCCTTAGTAGATCTAAATCGTGCTTCAACCCCTCTGATAGAGATAGTCTCAGAGCCTGACATGACAAATGCCGAAGAGGCGATCGCATATGTAAAGGAATTACGGAAAGTGCTTCTTTACACTGATGTCTGTGATGGTAATATGCAAGAAGGTTCACTTAGATGTGATGTGAATATATCACTCAATAAAGAAGGAGAGCCTTGGGGTACTCGTGCTGAGATCAAAAACGTAAATAGTTTTAGATCTATAGGTAGGGCTATTGAATATGAGTATAAGCGTCAATCTGAATTGCTTGATAAAGGTGAAAAAGTAGTCCAAGAGACAAGACTCTTTGATGAAAATACTGGTAAAACTCACTCAATGAGAGGTAAGGAAGATGCACATGATTATAGGTACTTTCCTGAGCCAGATTTACTTCCTTTAACTTTACTTCAAGAAAGAATTGAAAAAATGCGTGCTGAGTTACCAGAACTTCCGCAGCAAAGGAAAAAAAGATATATTGCGGAGTTTAATTTAAACGAAGATACTGCGCATAATTTAACTGAGGAAATCGCAATCTCGAATTTTTTTGAAGAGACTGTTGCTAAAGGAGCAAGTGCAGTTAAAGCTGCAAATTGGCTTAACGGAACTATTGCAGCTTATTTAAATGAAAATAAAAAATCTTTAACTGAAACTAAATTAACAACAAGCTTGCTTGCTCAGATGATTTCTCTGATTGATAAAGGCACTATCTCTGATAACATCGCAAAAAATGACATTATTGGTGAGCTTCTAGAAAACGGAACTGATGTTGAAAAGTTGATTGCAGAAAAAGGTCTTGCTCAAATCACTGACACCAGCGCGATCGAAGCAATGATTCAAGAAGTTTTAGATGCAAATCAAAAACAAGTTGAAGAGTTTAGAGCTGGAAATGAAAAACTAAAAGGCTTCTTTGTTGGTCAAGTAATGAAAAAGACTCAAGGAAAAGCTTCACCTCAGATTATTAATGAGACACTTGCTAAACTTTTGGGCTAAAGTCCGCTTTGAGTCCGTGACTGTAAGCGGACTTTAGTTTAGTAAATTAAGCTGCTAGACCCAATGGAGCTTGATTTGCTCCGCCGCCAATACCTTCTTGAGTGATTTGTTCACCTGAAGTAAGAGTCTTAATACCGTTACTGAGATCTTTTGCAATTCCACCAGCAAGTTTGTTTATAAATGGTAATTTACTAATAATTGGAAGTCTATCTTGTGATAATGCAGTCAATGCTGAAAGAAGTAATGAAGCACCGACCCCGCCTAAAATGGCTTTAACTTCAACCACATCTTCGCCATCTATCCTCTTGATAAATGGACTTTTTTCACCTTTCCCAAAGAAAGGTGCCCCTAAACCTACTGCTACACCGCCTTGGATGATAGCTTGCAGTCCTGATAAAACCCATGAACCAGTTTTTGGATCTGTAAAATGTTTGAACGTGTTAATTAAACTTCTAAATGAAAGTAACCCGGCTATTGCTGATCCACCTCCAGCTATAACTGTTGTTGCTGTTGGGTTACTAGTACTTTTTCTTATTGCTACGTTTGATATGCTACCAAGACTTCCTAAAATTTCTTTTGTCGCTGAACCTGCTGTGCTCAATCCATCACCAGCTTTACCTAATAGTCTTTGAACAGTATCTA
The DNA here is from genome assembly GCA_903930015.1 of uncultured bacterium. Taxonomy (GTDB): domain Bacteria; phylum Cyanobacteriota; class Vampirovibrionia; order LMEP-6097; family LMEP-6097; genus CAIYXB01. The sequence goes on from CAIYXB010000237.1 coordinate 5,582, forward strand.
TGTGTGGAATTTTTTGTACTAATTCGTTATAGTCTCTATGTAAGGGATTTAGATTTTCATAATCTACTCCAACTGGAATACTAATCTGTCTCAATTTGTCTTCAGGAGCAGGCTCATAAGATTTAGTTCTAGTACTTAATCCTCTTTCTTTTGAACTCGGCCCAGAATTTGCTGGAAAGCGTTGGGCAAACTTAGGTAAATTATTCGAGCTGGTTCTTGCTTGAGTCATTTATAGATCTAATATGTATATATAATAACCTATTGTGTATTTACTTGTATAGCGATTTGACTGAAAATAAGTGAAAATACCTAATATCAACCCTGCGTATTAAATTAGCGTGCCAAGCGGAGCGATTTAGCTCTGCGACAGGCATATAAAAAAATCTATCTGGGATTAGTTGGTATGTTTAGTATAAAAATTATAAATATTGAATGTATAAATCACTTAATTTTGAATCTTCTAGATATTTGTTGTAGTATCCTAAACGCATATAAAGGTACAACTTTATTTCTACAACTTATGGCAAGCAAAACAAAATCATCAGAAACTCAAGAAAAAGACTTCAAATATCTTGTAATAGTTGAGTCACCTGCAAAATCTAAGACTTTAACAAAAATCTTAGGTAAAGATTACCTTGTTAAATCTAGCATAGGGCATATCCGCGATTTACCAGCAAAAGGACTTGGTATAGACGTTAAGTCAAATTTTGAACCTACCTATGAAATTATGGTCGGTAAAAAGAAGGTTGTTGATGAGCTAAATCTATATGCCAAAAAAGCTCAAAAAGTTTTCCTAGCTTCCGACCCGGATCGCGAAGGAGAGGCTATTGCTTGGCATTTAAGTGAGATTATCAATAAAAAGAAATCTGAAATGACAAGAGTTAGTTTTAACCAAATCACTCCAAATGCTGTTTTAAAAGCTATCGAAAGTCCACGTGATATTGATAAAGCACTTGTTGATGCTCAGCAAGCTCGAAGAATTTTAGATAGATTAGTTGGTTATAAAATAAGTCCAATTCTTTGGCGCAAGATTGGTGGACGTAGTGCTGGTCGTGTTCAGTCTATTGCAGTTCGTTTGATCTGTGAGCGTGAAGAAGAAATCCAAGCTTTCACTTCAGAAGAGTATTGGTCAGTTGATTTGAATGTAGAAGCTGATGATAAAAAGAAAAAACCTGATTTCACCGTAAGGCTTGCTCAGATAGATTCAAAAAGAATTATTTCCCCACTTAAAGAGGTTGATGAAAATAAAAATATTGTCATTCGCTCGAAAAAAGAAATGGATAATATTATTGAAAGAATAAAAGTAGCTAAATTACAAGTTAGTTCTATCAATACAAAACCTTCAAGTAAAAAAGCACAAGCTCCGTTTAAAACTTCTACCATGCAGCGTGCTGCATCAAACGCTTTGGGATTCACTGTAAAGCGTGCTATGCAAGTTGCTCAGGGACTCTATGAGGGTGTCAAAATTGGTACTAGTGGTGATCTTGTCGGTCTTATTACTTATATGAGAACGGACAGTTTGCGTATTGCACCTGAGGCTCAAGAAGCTGCAAAAGAATTCATTTTAAAAAATTACGGAGAAGATTACTATCCAAGTGAGCCAAATGTTTATAGCAAAGTGAAAAAAGCTAATGAGCAAGATGCACACGAGGCTATCAGACCTACTTATGTTGAAAAGACCCCAGACTCGGTCCGTAAGTATCTTACTGATGAACAGTTCAAGCTTTATAAACTAATTTGGCAAAGATTTATGGCGTCTCAAATGACTCCAGCAAAAATCGAAATAAAAACTCTTGAAATTGTTTCTAATAAAGAAGATCTATTGATGAGAGCAAGTCAAAGTAAAAAAATCTTTCAAGGTTATGCAATTGTCTATGAAGGTTCTCAAGAGATTCATGAGGAAAATGAAACTGCTGAAGTTGATACTAAATTCCCAGACGCGCTTGTTAAAGGTGATGTCATCAACTTCTTGAAAGCAAGTCCAAGCCAGCATTTTACAGAGGGTCCACCAAGATATAATGAAGCCAGTTTAGTTAAAGTTCTAGAGGAGCTTGGTATCGGAAGACCATCTACATATGCTCCTACTATCAATACAATTCAAGAAAGAAAGTATGTAGAGAAAGTAGAAACAAGTACCGGTCTTAGACCAACAAAGCTTGGAATCCAGGTTAACCAGCTACTTGTAGAACATTTTGGTATGTATATTAATGTGGATTTTACTTCTAACATGGAAAGCTCACTTGATTCAGTTGCTGAGAAAAATCAGAACTGGGTTGAGATGTTGAAACTTTTTTACTATGGTAAAGATTGGTTAAAAAGAGAAAAAATCAAACCTGCAAGAGGTAAAAACAAGGAAGAATCAGAAGCTCAATTAGCCAAACTGGATAAGGGTTTTATTGATATTGTAAAAAAAGCTGGAGATGAAATTGAAAGCGTAGAGATTACCACCGACCACAAATGTCCAGTTTGTAGCTCACCTATGAATTTGAAAGCAAGTCGTTATGGACCTTTCCTTGGTTGTTCAAATTATCCTGACTGTAAAACAATCGTCAACCTAACCAAAGATGGTACTCCTGCTCCTGAAGATAGACCTTATAACGAAGGAGACTGTCCAGAATGTAAGAATCACTCGCTAGTAATTCGCTACGGTAGATACGGTGATTACATTGCTTGTTCTACAGAGAATTGTAAATATAGTTCGCCTTTGCAAAAGAAAACCGGCATACACTGTCCTCGTGAGGGTTGTGAAGGTGATATAGTCGAGAAGAAATCTCGTTTTGGTAAGATTTTTTATGGTTGTAACAGTTGGTCAAAAACAAATTGCGAACAAGTTTTCTGGTATCCACCTATTGATGTAGATTGTCCTACCTGCGGCAAGAAAATGATGTACAAAAATCTCAAGAGAGGCGACAAAATTGCATGTAGCGATACTAAAGGTTGTGGTTTTGATAGACTTGCTTCGCCGTCTGATATCGAAAACTATAGACCTAAAGTTGCTGAAGGTTCAGAACAACAAATGAAATCGGTCTTTAGTTTGTAATTTTATTGCAAGTAGAGGCGAATACCTCGAAGCTTGCTTCGGAGGATGAGCTGGCACGAGGAACGTCGCCGAATTGATAGTTGCGTAGCAAAATTTCAGGAGAGGCGACATTATTATCCAATGAGGTTAATCACCCAGAAAAATTAGAAAATTAACACATAAGCATAGGTTAAATGGTTGATTTTTGATAATTAGGCACAATCCCTCTTGTCTAAAGGTTTGCAAAGTATATAAAATGTTTCTAATGAGCTAAATTTACTAGGAAAAATGCTCAAGTCCCAAGCCGATTCTTCCGAGAAGAGAATTGTCTGCGGTTAGAGAACTAACCCTGGAGTAAAAAAAATTAAGATGGAAAACATTGTTGATGAATTTAAAAAATACGCTAGAGAGTTAGGAACTCTTTATCGTACAAAAAAAGAGCTTGATAATTTAATCTCACGCTATGAGCAAAAATTAAAAGCACTTGGAGAAACCCTTGAGTTTGCAGATACTGTTGAGAATTCATATAGAGCAGCTGAAGAGCCTTCAACTTACTAAACCTAGCTCAAGAATATCTATAGAAATAAAAAGGTCTCAAATTATTTGAGACCTTTTTATTTCTATAGTTAATTTATTTTGTTTCTGGATTTAAATCTCTTTTGATACTTTCTTTGTTTAGATTTTGTAGCATCTCATAAAATTCAAAACTCCAGTTGCCTCTGGTTTTTCTTGCTATAACTCTTGTTTTATCTCTGAATTTCAGAAGAACAGTGTCGTCCCATTCTTTTATCTTACCTTGGGATTTAAGAGTTTTTTTGTATTCGTCCATGGCCTTTGTTACTTGGACATTTTCTTTGCTAAGAGTTGCTTTGCTAGGCATATCAATAATTTTAACATCAGCTTCTTTTTAGGCAATTTATTAACCCTCTAAAACAGTTTCCCTGTAAATAATAATGGAAATATCTTGACTAATAAATTTTAATTTAATATTGTTATTTCTTAGACACAATTAATAAAAAAATAATGAATTCTTAATAGATTTGTGCCATAATATATTTAAGCTTAAATTCAAAGTCCACAAGGCGGAGATTTAAACAATACCGCAATATACAGTTGAGTTGGTTTGGGTTTAAGTAAAGTAATTAGTGAGAAATGCCTTGTTTATTGGTCGGAATAAGGCATTTCTTTTTTTTTGCGTTGAAATAATGATAGTTTTTAATTTTTTTGATTTTCAAAACCGTCCCTTAATAAATCCTGTAAATATTGTTCAAAGTAGATTAGATCATAGGATTAATGAGTAAATTTTTACAAATTTAAGCACTATGCTAGTCTTCTGGGGGTACAGCATCAATGTTTTCCATAGAAATTAAGCCTGGGGATTTGCCCGCAAGCTTTAGTGACGAAAAAACCTATTCTCAATGGGTCAATAGCTTTCTTACTAAGGTCGGTAGAGTTAGAGTTCAGTATAAAGCAGAAAGTAAGTATTCTGAGTTAGCCGGTTATGCAAGTTTCGTATATACAAAAAGCTCTGATAAAAAAGGATCTGTATTTGATACTGCAATTTTGAAAATTTTTAAAGATCGAGAAAAAAAAATTCTCTCAAAAATTATTTACGATAAACCGGGTAAGTCTTCGCCATACCCTATTGATATACGAGTGCGTTAATTTAACTCCAATTAATAGTTTTACTTAGATAATAGTGATAACATTCTGTATGTTTTGAATTTGAGTATTAGAGACAGTTTTTATGATGGTGATGCCATAGACGAGGTCTTCAGAGGAGCTCAAAAAGATACAATGTTAAATCGATTTCATCTCGCAAATTTTAGATATTGGAAATCATTAAGGCAAGAAAATTTAGGAGAAGCTGTTGATGACCTAAATGCAATTCTTCGTCAAGGCTAGCGCATGAAATAATCAGTAAAATCAAGGTTATTTAGGTCTGGCCAAAAACAGGAAATCATGAGGGAATAAGCTCATGATTAAAAACAGTTCAAATATAGTTGAGCATTTCAAAGATCTTAATGATCCTAGAAA
>CAIYXB010000238.1 GCA_903930015.1 uncultured bacterium
ATTTAGGAATTCCTAATGAATAAAAACAATATAGTAATAAATAAAATAATATGCACGGGGCTAGCAATAGCAATCGTGGTCAATGTCTTTAATTTTAGACCAGCAGAGGCACAAAATAATAGATATGTGGCCCTCGAAAAAGTCTTAGATAAAAATCCTGAGTTGGATTTGTTTATTAACGAAAAAAGTCAAACTATTGATTTGGCGAGAACACAAAATATTCGCGTAAGAATTAAAGCAAAAGATTTATATAACAGTATTGATAGAACAGCCTCATTTAAAATTTCAGTATACGAAAATAAAGGCGCTGAGAGAAAATTCATTAGTTCTCAACAATTATCAATTTTTAAAGGTTTTAAAAGAAGTAGAGTATTAAGTATTTCAGCAGGAGAATTTACAAGTCCTACAAAAAAATTGGAATTTGATATTTATGATACAGCTGGAAATATTATAAACACGTACAAAACAACAATATCAGCAATCAATATCGAATCACAGGTTTCAGGAAGCACTGGAATAAATATTGCAGAAGCAAATTGTGATGGAGAAACTTTCGGTGAGTGTCAAATAGACTATTTGTTACAAAGAGTACAGTTCGAGGCAAAACCACAAAGACAAGCATCTACAAGAGTTGTTAAAACAAACGATGGTTTATATAAAGTAACTTTTCCTTTTCCAAGAAATAAATTCAAATTTTTAGGCAGAAAAGTAAGAAGAAAAACAAAAGATAACACAGGTGGTGGCGGCGATCCAACCAACAATGGCGGTGGAACTGCTGACTTTGGAGAAACACTAAATATATCAACAATTAATTTTGGTGATAATTTAGCTGAATCGCAATTTATAACTTATGGACCAAATGGTGATTTAATTTTCAACGATAATTTATTTTTAGATCTTGAAGGTAAGTTAGGTATTGGAGTAAAACCTCCACGAGCATGGCTACACGTTAAAAATGGAAGTAGTTTATATCCAAGTATAAAAATTGGCAGAGGACCACTAACTACAGTACCCGTAGATGGTGCTATTGAATTTGATGGGACAAATTTATACTTTACAGTAGGATCAACAAGAAAAATTCTTGGAGCTGGTGGCAGTAACAATGGTGGAACTATCATCAATAATAATACTAAAATTACAAACAACAATATAATCGAAGTTTATAACAAAGGTGATATATTCTTCAACCAAACAGAACTTACTTTTATAGATGTTAAAGAAGTTTATAACCAAGGAAACGTAACATATAACGATACTTATATAACCAATAACAATATAACGGAGATATTCAATCAAGGTAACGTATTCTTTAATCAAACTCTAATGAATTTTACCGATGTTTATCAAACATTCAATAACAGTGATATAACTTATGACAACGGCACGGTGATTAATTTTGTAAATGGTTCTTATTTACAAGACCCTTTATTAAATGGATTTGTACAATTCTCTGATAACTCATACACACAAATCAATGGTCAACTAGCAATACCTGGTGGAAATCAATTTCAAGTACTCACCTATATAAACGGTCTTGCAATGTGGAGAGATACTAGTGCTGTATTTAATGGAGTCGTAAGCATAAATCAAACTTTCAATATTGATAATGGGACATACTTCATAGACAACGGCACATATTTCGAGACTAATAACAACTATACAGTAGATAATGGAACATATAATTTCTACAACTCAACGGTACTCGTTGACAATGGTTACTATGATTATACAGACACATTCATATCATATATAAATGGCTCTAGTATCTACAACAATGGTGGCATAACTTATAACAACGGTACTGTTATTAATTTTACTAATGGTTCTTATTTGCAAGATGCATATTTAAATGGAACAACGACTATAGAAGGAAACTTAAATATACTTGGTGGTACTCAGTTCTATGTACTTACTTATATTAACGGTTCAGCACTATGGAGGGCACCATCTGGTGATAATGGATCTTATGTATTTAACAATGGATCCACTGTATACTTCAACCAATCTCTAGCTTTTGTAGACAATATTCATAATTACTTCGATACAACAATTAATACAACTAATAATATTGAAAATCATAGTAATTTAGATGTTAGTTACGTAGATGTATTTGAACAATACTTCAATGGAGTATCGAGCTACTACAACCAAAGTCTTCTTTACGAAGAAAGCATAGTTAACTTCAGTAACACTGACGTTCTATTCTCAAACGGTTCCAGATTGATTATTCCTGGTGGAGTTAATGGTCAAGTTCTTACTTTCGTGAATGGTGAAACTCTATGGAAACCTTCTTCAGGTGGTACAACAGAATGGACTGATATTGGTAATGCACTACATCCAGCTGATCTTGGTGGCAATGAAAGCATTGTAATTGGTGGAACTACAATTGCTCTTGCTGACATACATTTAAGCAATAATGGTGGGGCTATGTTTAATAAACAACGTGGTATTGAGGATTTTGTAATGCTCAATGCTGCTGGAGAAGAGTTTAGAATAGAAGGTGCCAATGGTAACGTAGCAATTAGAACTGATGGTTTAATTGGACCAAGCACATTAGAATTATCAGACACTACTCAAGCTGTTACATTTACTATGCTACCAAGTGGAGCTGCTTCTGGTCCAACGCTTCTTGCAAACACTCTTGGATTAACTATAGATGGAGCATCGTCTCTAACCATCAATGTTGATGCCGCTGCAAGAGAATTATTTGTAAATGGAAACACAGTGAGTGTCGGTGCAACGCAAGGTAATGCAACTCTAAACGTAGATGGTAATTTTGCCTTAATTGGAACAGCTACTCAATTAGTTACAGCTATCTCTGGAATAACTGCAAATAGATCATACGTAAGAATTGCTGGTAACGCTGGTGCAGTAACTATAACAGCAAATCCACAGATTACTGTATCTGGAACGGTGCAAGATGGACAACTACTTATATTGAAAGGTACTAGTAATGTAAACACAGTAACAATAGTTGAAGGTAATGGAGTTAGCTTAGAGTCTGGTGTTAATTTCACTATGGGTTCAAAAGATATACTTCAATTAATCTATGATTCAGCAGATAGTGAATGGATTGAAATTTCGAGATCAGATAAATAAAAAGCCCAATGATAAAAATGAAAATAAAAAATAAGATCATTACAATAATTACACTTATCATTGCGTCAATAGGAATTGCACAAGCAACAAGTGACGGTAAGGGAAATAGATATTTCAAACGAAATGTTGGTATAAAAGAGCGTAAACCTCAAGCTGAGCTTCATATTAATGGTTCACTAATTATGAACGATGATAACGAGGCTACTAATTACATAATGAGATCAGACACAAATGGTCGTGCTTCATGGGTACCAGCTGGTGCTATTCCTGGAATAACAACACATAATGGAACTGTAAATAATTTATTGATAAATAATGGCTTTTTTCAGGATGCATTTTTCAATGGAAAAACAACAATAGCAGGAGATTTATTTTTCACTTCTGGATTTACAAGTGGTTACATACTTACTATGCACGCAAACGGGAACGCTCATTGGGAACCTAACCTCGGACCAAGCGGTGGAACATTAAATGGTGAATGGCTTGATTTATCAGGAGTTTTATATCCTGCAGATTCAGTAGGAAGTCAAAATGTTGCAATTGGTGCTCTAGATCTTGCAAATTCCGACATCGTACTTTATAAGAATGGTGGAGCTCAGTTTAACAGACAATTAAATCCAGACGCTGATTTTATAGTATCAAGCTCAGGAAATCAACATATGTTATTTGTAGATGCTTCTGAAGATAGAGTGGCAATTAATCACTCTGATCCAGACACAACGCTTGATGTTAAAGGACACTTCTCTATCAGATCTGGTACTGCTGGAGCTGGAAGTACTGATTTTGATTTCACGAGCACACCAGATCCTTTTAGTGCAGTATTTTGGCTTGCTCAAAGCTCAACACTTGGTGCTGGTAATGGTGACTTAATGGCAAGAATTAATGCTGATGGTCAGGATAAAATCTTCACCGTAATTGACTTTGATGGCACAGTTAATGGTTCAACAACTCAAAACGGTTTAATATTAACTGATTTAACACCAAACAGATTAGTATCAACAGACATCAATAAAAAACTTATCAGTGAAACAAATATCATAGTAGGTCCAACAGGATATGTAGGCATAGGATCAACGACTCCTGACTCTAAACTTGAAGTTGGTAATGGGGTAATAAACTTTATTGATGGTATTAATGACCTTCATGTTGCAGATGATATTGAAGCTGATGGTACTGTTTATGGTGCAACATTCGTAGGTGATGGTTCTGGATTAGAACTTAATGGAAACACAATACGCAATGCAAGAATATTTACATCAACCATATATGAAACTCTTGATTTTAATGGAGCTTCAATGATTAGAGCAGGATCAGGTCCGCTACTTATCAATGGTGATACAGAATTTGCTGGTGATGCAATTATGCAGCCAGGATATTATTTCAAATTATATTCAGGAACACCAGGCTCAGAATATGTTTCATTCTTTTCACATAATGGTGCAATTGGTATAAACACAGAATCACCACTTGCTGATTTAGATATCAACGGAAGACTTTTAATTAGAGGTGGAAACCCAGCAAATGGCTATGTTTTAACATCAGATGCAAACGGGCTTGCTTCATGGGAATTCTTAGATACTCAAAACGCAGCATATGCAATTAATGCAGATAATGCGACTACAGCAAATTTTGCAGAAAATATGATTAATGGAACAATATTAAACAGTAACTTTACTAATGGCTTAATAAACGGATCAACCCTAATTAACGTAAACATTATAAGTGGTACGGGTATTAGCAAATGGAATGATGGAGTAGATGGATTATATCCAAGAGACAACGGTGGTGTACAAAACGTAACCATCGGCGGTAATACTTTAGCAAGTTCAACAATCTCACTAGAATCGAACGGAAAAGTAACTGCAGTTAAATTTGTTGGTGATGGTTCTGGAATAACCGGTGCCGGAGCAGACGTATGGTCAGACCAAGGTAGTTACTTACATCCAGGTGATCTTGGCGGTGCTGAAATCGTAGTAATCGGCGGAAATAGTATTGCAACTGGAGACACTATTATTGGCGACAGTGGTTACTTAGTAGTCAACGAACAGGCTCAAAATTCAGACTTTAGAATTGAGGGTATTGGACATCAGCACTTATTTTTCACAGATGCTTCTACAAATAGAGTTGGTATCAAAATGTCTAATCCAAGAGCTGACTTAGATATAAATGGTTCTATTGCATACACCGCACATTTTGCAGATGCAAGTGCTGGAGCTGGAATACCAGCAGCTATAGTGAATAATAACACCATGGTTTATGTAAGGAACTCTGGAAACGCTTGTACTATCAATATCACAGCTAATCCTCAAATAGCACCTGGTGTTGACGGACAAATACTAACACTTGTTGGTACTTACACTAATGAAGCTCTTATTCTAGAAGATGGAAGTGGTCTTGCTTTAAACAATAATATATCTTTTACCTTAAGAGCAAAAGATAGCATTACTTTTATATATAGTGCAGCCTTTGGTGAGTGGGTTGAGGTAACTAGAAATAATTACATAGAAAGACCCGCAGAAACTATTACCAGAGGGACTTGTATTTAATGAATAATTTTATTACAGAATTAATCCAGATACTACATAGAGTAATCTATCCCCTCAAGTATTTTATAACAATTAAAGGTTTAGTTTCGGTAAAGAAAAGAGTTTTTAAAAAATAGTTTAAGAATGAAGAAAGAAAAACTACTATCAATATTGTTAATCTTTATTCATTACTGCATGGGTCAATGTTTAGCAGTAAGTGATGGTAAAGATCATTTATACTTCAGCGGGAATGTTGGTATTAAAGAAAGAAATCCACAAGAAGCATTACATGTAAATGGCTCAATTTTAATTGACGATGGGACTCAAGCTCACAATAGAATCTTAAGAACAGACGCTAATGGTCTTGCAAGCTGGGTAGATGTATCCACCATACCTGGACTATCAGGAAACAATAGTAGTTATAATCACATATTAGTTAATAATGGTTTCTTTCAAGATGCCTATCTCAACGGTACTACTTCCGTAAATAGCACTTTGAATTTTCCATCAATTCCAGATCGCTATATTCTAGCTATCGCTAATGATGGTACTAGCTATTGGACACCTAATAATGGTGCTAGTGGTACAAACTTTGATACTCATTGGCTTGAATCATTTAATACACTTTTTATAAAAAACAATAGTGGAGATTCAAGTGTTGCGATAGGTAGTAATAATTTAGCTAGTGCTGAAATTATTTTACATAAAAACGGTGGAGCTCATTTTAATACAACACAAATAGCTTCTGAAGATTTCAATGTTGGATCAGATCAATCTTTTTTTAAAATAAAAGTCGATTCAGGAGAAGATCAAGTAGGTATTGGTATTGGAAATCCTGATACACGCTTAGATGTAAAAGGTATCTTTGGCTTAAGGGCTGGACTTGGAGACTACACATTCACTCCAGACAATCAAAGCTCAGTATATTGGGTTGCACAAAACTCAGCGATGGGTAATAACGGTGACGTACTTGCCAGAATAAGCGCGCTTGGACAAGATAAATTATTTAAGCTAGTTGATTTCTTAGGGACCACTAATGGTGTTAAAACTCAAAATGGCATAACTTTAAATGATTTGACACCAAATAGATTAGTTGCAACTGATGCAAGCAAGAGACTAGTTAGTGAAAATAATTTGATCATTGGAAACAATGGCTATGTTGGCATAGGAACTACAAATCCAAAAGCATCACTTGAAGTAGGTAGTACAGAACTAGATTTTGTTGATGGTACTGACGATCTAAGCATCAGGGGTGACTTAGAAGCTGATGGAACTATCTATGCAAGTGAGTTTGTAGGTGATACAATTGGATTATTTTTCAATGGAGTAACAATAAGAAATGCAAAAATCTACACCTCAACGATTTATGAAATTTTAAGCTTTAATGGAAATTCATATATCAATTCACCTATTGATCCTTTATATTTTGATGCTAACCTAGAATTTAAAGGCAACTCTAGTTATAAAGCAGGTAGTAAATTTGAACTTTATGGAAAGCCAGAACCATTTCCAACAATAGCTTTTCATGCCTTCAATGGACGTATAGGTATTAATAACACAAATCCAGGTGCAGAGCTTGATATAAATGGACGGTTAATGCTTAGAGACGGTAGTCAAAGAAATGGATATGTAGTAAGAGCGTTCGATTCAATAGGTAATACTCGCTGGGAATTTATTGACACACAAAATGTTGCACATGCTCTAAATGTTGATAATGCTACAACAGCAAATTTCACCAATAGCATGATCAATGCAAATATAGTCAATAGCACATTTACTAATGGAATAATTAATGGATCAACACTAACTAACGTAGATTTAACTAATACCAATCGTGCTTCAAAATGGATAGAAGGTCCACAGGGATTATATCCAATAAATTTTGCAACAAAGAATGCAATAGTAGGTGGCACAAACTTAGCAAGCTCAACAGTAAGCTTAGAAAGCAATGGGACTCTCAGAGCAATAAAATTTGTTGGTGACTTCAGCAATGTTACAAATATCACATACAATCAAGAATGGAACGATCAAGGTAATTTTATGTTTCCATTTGATTTTTCTGGAAATAAAGGAATTTTAATTGGTGGAAACACACTTGCTACAGCAGATACAATATTTAATGCAGATGGTTCTGTCATAATAAATGAACAGGCACAAAATTCAGATACACGAGTTGAAGGACAAACACATACTTTCTTGTTCCACACCGATGCTTCTGCAAATAGAGTCTCAATTAAAACAGCAAATCCAAGATCAACACTAGAAATAAATGGATCAACTGCATATGTATCAAATCTAGTATCAGTTGGAGTTGTGACTGGACTCACTTCAAGTGCAATACAAAACAGCAGAGTAATTTTCGTACAATCCTCTGGTCCTTGCGATGTTGATTTAACTGCTTCACCTCAGATAGCAACTGGTGTTGATGGACAAATTATTACACTGATTGGAAGATATAGTGATGAGATTATAACTCTAGATGACGGTGATGGACTTGCATTGAACAATAATATTTCGGTAAGTCTCAAAGCAAAAGATAGCATCACTTTAATGTATAGTTCAATTGCTGGAGAATGGATCGAAATACATAGAACAAATTACCTAGAGCGAATAGGGGATAGTTTAAATAGAGGAACTTGTACATAAATTATAGACACAATGATCTAAATAAAACAGTGAGAAATCATCTGTTTAGATTTATAAAGTTAATACTCAAATCGGACTAAAGAACAAAGTGGACACATACAAAATGAAAAAAATAAATCTAATATTATCTTTTATACTGCTAAATACAATTGTATTTCCAGCGTATGCTGTCGATGATGGTGATACAAAATTAATAATTCAACAAGATGTTGGTATTAAGATAAAAAATCCTTCTGCAACTTTTCATTTAAACGGTACTGGACTTTTTGAAGACGGAACAGTTAGCTTTTCCAATACATCACCAGTAACATTTAATAGTTTAGCTTTGGTTAACAGTAATCTACAAATTCCAACGGGAGCTGCTCCTGGATTTGTTTTGATCTCTAATGCAACAGGTGTTGCATCTTGGGCAGATCCACTGACTGTCACATCTGCTGGAGATAATTTAGGTAATCACGTAGCAACACAAAATTTAAATATGGCAACAAGAAACATTACAAGCGCAAATATCATAAGTGCAAATGTTTTTAACGGTGGTGTTTTTAGAGGAAATGGATCTGGATTAACAGGCGTATCTGCTTCAAATGGAACTATCAACAATACTATTATTAGAAATAGTAGTTTCAATGGTGGTACTGTAAATAATTCTGTTGTTAATAATAGTACTATAAACAATTCAATAGTTAATAATGGTTTTTTACAAGACCCAACAATTAATGGTCTTGCAGCCTTCACAACAAATTCTATAGCAGAATTTAAAGGACAAGTTAAAATCACAACGAATGCAGGAGCAGGTAAAATTCTTATTTCTGATAAAAATGGTAAAGCAATGTGGACATATCCTGGAATGGTACAAACTAACGGTGACAACATGGGTAACCATACTGCAAATAGAAACCTAGACATGGCTTCTCACGACATCACTAGTGTTAAAAATATTACTGCAACTAGTTTTAACGGCGGTACCTTCAATGGTACTTTTCAGGGTGATGGTTCTGGCTTAACAAACGTCAAAAGTTCTGTTTTTAAAATTCTGGCAAACACAATATTAAATAATGGTTCTCAAGCTAGTTACGCAAATAATTTCTTAATTGGATCTCCAAGCATGGATGATAGCGGTAATTCAAGTCATGATGCAAAATTTTTCTTCAATAAAGCGAAGGCTGCTTTTAGAGCTGGGACCGCAGAAGGTAATGAATGGAATGATATAAACGTAGGTCAAAATTCTATAGCATTTGGTAAAAATACAAGAGCATCAGGGGAAAATTCTTTAGCTGTAGGAAACGGTTCAAGTGCTATCGCTATTTCTTCTATATCACTTGGATATAATACAACAGCAGCGGGACCATATTCAGTGGCTTTAGGATACAACACAATTGCAAATCAGAATTTCTCAACTGCATTTGGAAATTCAAGTGAGGCAAGAGGAAGAAACTCAACAGCATTTGGTTACTTTTCAAAAGCAACAGGTGAAGGAGCTACAGCTTTTGGTAAACAAAACTTAGCTTCTGGTATCGACTCAATAGCATTTGGTCAAGAAGCTCAAGCAACAAATGTAAACGCTATAGCTATTGGTAAAAATGTTCGCTCAACTGGTAACCAAGCATTTACTATTGGATCAGGAAATTCTAATCTTGACATGCTTACAAACAGCATAAATAATTCTCTTGCTATTGGATTTGCAACTAATCAACCAACGCTTTTTGTTGGACCTGCTGCAGGTGGATCAACAGACGGTAAAATTGGTATCGGTACAAACACTCCACAAGACCTACTTGATGTCGATGGAAGACTTAGAACTAGGGAATTTCGCATGCCAACTGGTGCTGCAAATAATTTTATACTAACTTCTGATGGTATCGGTGTTGGTACTTGGAAATCACTTGCAGCAATTGGTGGAGACGGAGACGACTTAGGTAATCATACTGCTACAACTCATTTAGACATGGCGACAAGAAATATAATAAACGCTGGAACTATTATAGCAGCTAGCTTTGGAGGATCTGGTGGAGGTATAACTGATATAAATGCAGCTAATATTTCAACTGGTGTTTTACATATAGATAGAATTCCTAATATTCCAGCAAGTAAGTTGGCAAGCTTAAGTCTTGATGATTTAACAGATGCTATTACAAATTCAGCAAGAAACAATGTTTTCGTTGGAGAAAATTCTGGAAATGCAACAACAACTACACAAAGATCAACGGCACTAGGAAAAGATGCTCTTAAAACAATTACAACAGGTACTAATAATACTGCAGTTGGCTATCTATCGATGCATGGATTAACGACAGGATTTGGCAACACGGCAATTGGAACTAGAGCCGGAGCAGGTTTAATGGCAGCAGCAGAAGGAAACACTAACATAGGTGCTAGAACAATGAGTTCATTTAATTCTGCTTTTGGTTTAGGAAATCCACAAGCAAATGGAAAATATAATACAAATATTGGTGAGCTTGCTGGCGGCGGATTATACGATGGAGACAATAACGTTAATATTGGTGCTGGTGCTGGTAAATATATGTCAAACGCATCAAACAACGTTGCTATAGGTTATGGAGCAATGGCAAATACCGATCAGGCTGGAGCACAAAACAATATAGCAATTGGATATGAAGCTGGTCAAAATATGGCAGGAGGTAGAGAAAATATTGTTATAGGTTCTTTTGCAGATGTACAAACTGGTTATAATGTTTATAGTGGCAGAAACAACATTATTCTTGGAAACGGGATCAAAAATTCATTCGATACTAATAACTCTGTAAATATTGGTAACTTAATTCTTGGTGGAATGCCTACCTCAATTGCTGCTAAGGATGGATCAATTATAATTAGTGGATCTTTAGAAGCTACAAAAATCAAACTTACAACAGGAACTGGAGCTGGAAAAGTACTCACTTCAGATGCAGCTGGTAATGCTACGTGGCAAACAGCACCAAGTGGAGCTGACAATCTAGGTAATCATAGTGCTCTAAGAGACCTTAATATGGCAGACAACGACATACTAAGTGCGGGGAATATCACATCTAAAGACATTAATTCAAAACAAATTAAAGCAACCGGATTATTTGTAAAAAATGATGTAGCAAGTGCAGCAGGAACTAGAGTTTATGCAGAAATTCCAATAACAGAAGGTTATGCCGATTTCGTTACAACCACAAGAGGATCAGGTGGAGTACTTGCTGAAAAATGGGCAATAGGATCTCTTGGAGACACCAGACCTGTTACAAATGGAGGACCTAATGCCTTTTATATTTTTCAACACAAAAATAAGCTCAATGCTGCTGTAAATAGATATAGGTATCATGTTACAGATGGAGGTTTCACTGGTATAGATACTCAAGTTGATGCAAAAGCAACTTTAGATGTTGGCGGTGGGACTCCAGATAAAATAGATGGTAAAGATGATCTTTTAGTTAAAGATGATGCTGAAATTGATGGTAGTATTTTCGCCGGAGAAGTGAATACTGGATGCATAGTGCTTGGAGATGGCACCAGAATATGTAGCAAACAAGATATAATAGATATTATAAGCAGTGCAGGATCTTCGAATAATACTGGATGTTCTGCAGATGGATATTACAACATACCAGAAACTTCAGTCTCTGATGGTGGTACAAATCAAGGCTATGGCTCGGGAACATCAACTGGTGACTTTAGTCAATGCGACAAAATTTATTACAGAGATACTGGACACAGTTTAACTAGGACATGGAGCTTTATAAGTCCACCAAGAACTGGACCTGTTGTTTTCAGGGCTGTAAGAGACCGTAATGGACAATCAGTAGGACCTGGAACTTGGTATTGGTTTAATAATGCAAATATTACTATAACCAATGCTAGACAAGCAATTCATGATGGTAGACTTTATGGTGTTAAAGAGTTTAGATGTCAATACAACAAACCAACTAATCACTTTACTTGTACTTACCATGCATTATAATCCAACTGAAGCTTTGCAAAACATTGAGTACTTATCTGGAAGATCTTCTGGAATATTTAGATGAAAACACCAAGTTTCTTTATATTTACCTTCCATAACATCACCAATGAAAAATTCAGCTGATGCTAAAATAGCTTTAGATGCCTCAATCGACCATAACTCAATATGAAAAAGATCTAGATGAAAAAACTCTAAATCAATATCTTAGTAAAAAAGTACTTGCTGTTGATTGCGAGATGATGGGACTCAACATAACAAGAGACAGACTTTGCTTGGTTCAAATAGGCGATGAAAGTCAAAAAGTAAGCCTAGTAAAAATAGCCAAAGGTCAACATGAAGCACCAAATTTAAAAAGACTTCTAGAAGATAAGGGCATACTTAAACTGTTTCACTTTGCTCGAACTGACGTAGCGTTTTTAAGTTATTACCTAGATATAAATGTAGAAAATGTTTTTTGTACAAAAGTAGGCTCTAAAATCGCCCGTACCTATACAGACAAACATAGCCTAAAAGAACTCACTAAAGAATTGACTGGTAAAGAACTAAAAAAAGACCAACAAACTAGCGACTGGGGTGCTGAGAAACTCACAGTAGAGCAAATAAAATACGCTGCTAATGATGTTTTGCATCTAATTGAAATTCACCAAGGTCTACAAGAGATGCTAGAAAGAGAAGGTAAATTTGAACTTGCACAAAAAGCATCAAGTTTTATTCCGACCTTTGCAAGACTTGATATCTTAGGTTACAAGGATACTTTTGAACATTAATGCAAATCTCAAAACTAGATAAAAATAGAATTGATAAAAAAAAGCTTTTAGAAATAGTAAAAAAATTCAACAAAGTAAAATTAACTGTCTTTGGTGATTTAATTTTAGATGAGTATCTAACAGGTAACCCTTCAAGAATCTCAAGAGAAGCTCCTGTAATTATTTTGAAATTTTTAAGATCAGAGTTTGCACTTGGAGGTAGTTCAAACGCTGCAAACAACGCTGCTGCACTTGGGGCTAAAGTAAATCTAATAGGGACTCTTGGAGAAGATCTTTATCAAAAAGAATTCAAAAAGCTCTGTGAAAGATCTAACATAAATTTAAATGCAATTATTGACAAAGAAAAGCACACCACTACAAAAACCAGAATAATCTCAACATCAAACAAAGACCCTCAAGCAGGTACTGGCATTAAACAACAAGTGCTCAGAATAGATAGAGAATTCAGTGAAGCCATAAGCATAGAAATTGCAGAGGAATTAAACAAAAATCTTCAAGCATCACTTAAAGACACTGATCTGGTATTACTATCAGATTACTCAAATGGCAATTTAAATAATAATAATTGCCAAGAGATCATAGCGGCATGTAAACTTGCAAAGAAAAAAACAATTGTAGATAGTACAGGTGATTTATCAAAATTCAAGAATGCTTACTCATTCACGCCAAATCAACCTGACTTAGAAAAGTTTTTATCAAAAAATATTACAAGTGAAGATGAATTACTAAACTTAGCCAATCAAGCAAAGCTTGAACTAAACTGCGAAAACTTACTTTTAACCAGAGGGGCTAAAGGCATGGCTTTAATTGAAGACAATAATATTCAATTAATACCTGCATTTAATATCAGTGAAGTTTTTGACGTAACAGGTGCTGGAGATACAGTCGCTGCAGTTTATTCACTTGCAATAGCACTTGAATCAACACCTTTAGAGGCAGCTATACTTGGTAACCTTGCTGCAAGTTTAGTTGTCAAAAAACCTGGAACCGCAACAGTCTCTCAAGAAGAACTACTAGAACTAATAAATAATTTCTAATGAAGAAAATTCTTATTGCATTAATAATCGCAATTATTCCGCAAATCAGCTACGCAGGAGTTGAAGACCTTTTCAATAAAAAGAACTTTAAAAGTGAATACAATAGAAAGCTTTCTAACACTAAAACATCTAGCGAAAAAAGAGCAGCTAGTAGTTTGAAAAAAATCACTAAGCCTGAGTTAAATTTTAGTTTAGCAGGCAATATAAATTTATACTACAAAAAGGAAGACCAAGTTTTTTATCCTTTTATGGAAAATACTCAGCAATATGATTTCTTTAAAGTAAATGACTTCGCTCAAAACCCTTTTATTCAAGCACTTGATAAACAAGCACAGGATATGCTTTTGAGATATACAGTAAAAGAACCAAATCTTAACAGTGAGATCCTTTATAAAGAAAGTCAACTTTTACTTCAAGATTATATTCAAGCACAAATAGATGAATTTAAACAAAACAAACTTGATTTGGTTTTCTTCACAGGTAATCAAGTTTATTCAAATAATCAGATAGACTACTTTTATTCGAGCTTAACAGATACTTTTGGTAAATATCAAATTCCCCATTATGAAGTACTTGGCGCAAATGAAGCTAGGGGACAAAATGATATAAAAAAAGAAATGGGTGATTTACATTACCTCCTTCAAACAAAAAAAACAAATTTCATTATTCTTAATAACCTACTAAAAGGGGTCATACCAAAAAATCTTCCTTATGAAGCTGATGAGCAGTACATTTGGCTTAAAAAAGTCTTGTCAAAATTAGAGAAAGAAAATATTGGAGAGGATTTAATTATTATTAGCTATAAAGAACCAGATGAAGCATTAATTAAATTTATAAGCACATTTAACCATTTAAATTTAGTTGCTTTTATTTATGGTGAAAATTATGATTATAAAGAACAAGAATTGAATAATATACTTTTCATATCCGCACCAAGTCTTTCTAAGTACCCTTGTAGCTATCTAAAAGTCAATCGAGATCTCAATGGAATATATAATTTCAAAGAAATCAAACTAAATCTACCTGGAATTCAAGAGCTAGCGAAATCAAAACTTGTGGTTAAGGAATAGATTGCCACTATTTCTGCGAAAACTCACAATGACGTGGAAATGGATTACTTAGTCACTGCCCTAAAGCTTCGGTACAGCCTCTAACAAACGCTTAGTATATTCTTGCTGAGGATTTTCATATAAATCAAAAACATTATTCTCTTCAACAATCAATCCTTCTTGCATAACAACAACTCTATCTGCAATTTCAGCAACAACGCCAAGATCGTGGGTAATGAAAAGTAAAGTCTTTTTAAGAGATTTTAATAACTCAAGTATATTTGCTTGGACTGTTACGTCAAGCGCAGTAGTGGGTTCATCAGCAATAATCAAATCTGGATTATTAATAATAGCCATTGCAATCATTACTCTTTGCCTCATACCACCAGAAAGCTCGTGTGGATAAGATTTCAAACACCTATCTGGATCAGCAATACCAACTTCTTCAAGCGCGTTTAGACATTTAGATAAAGATTCTTGACAAGAGATATTAGAATCACAAACCTTAATAGCTTCATCAAGTTGATTAAAAATTGTATACATTGGATTTAGTGAGCTTAAGGGATCTTGGGGAATATAGGATATACTTACGCCACGAATATTTTTTGTGTAGTTTCGCCTAAATGCAGAAATAAACTCAGATGCATTTAAAACGAAGTTATTATTAAATTTAATAAATCCTTTAATCATAGAGTTTTGTGGCTCAAGACCAATTATTGACAAAGCAGTTAAACTTTTTCCACTGCCACTTTCTCCCACTAAAGCTAAAATCTCGCCTTCGTTTATAAAGAAATTACTGTTTTTTACCGCAGTGAAATTCAAATCTGGGAATTTTATGGATAAATTTTCAATTTCAAGAATTTTTGTCATAATATAGATTTTAGTATCTAGAACCCAAACAAGATAGCAGTTTAAAACTAAAACACACTAATTAGCTTTAAGTTCGATATAATTATAATTTACTCCATTTTTAAATTTATGAACAATCCAACGAAAAACACAGATAAATCAAAAGATACCAGCTTGAAAATAACAGCACTTGGTGGCTTACATGAAATTGGTAAGAACATGTTTATTTTTGAAGCCAACGAAGAAATGATTATTGTTGACTCAGGTGTTTATTTCCCAGGTCACGACTCACCAGGTATTGACTATACAATGGCCGATTATAACTACTTGATCAAAAGATCAAACAAAATAAAGGCGCTATTTGTAACCTCAGTAGATGATTTTCATATGGGTGGCGCTCATCACGTAATCACAAAATTAAATATCAAAAAAATATATGGATCAAAACTAACCAATGAATTATTAAAAATAAAACTTGGAGAAACCGAAGCAAATAAAAGAGAGTGGCACAACTACGCTTCAAGAGAAATAATAAAAGAATCTAGCTTTGAAGTTAGACCATTATTTATGACTTCATCAAGTCATTCAAATTTTTCTTTATATATCAGAGTAGACAATAATAAGGTATTTTATTCTGGCTCTTTTAAAATCGATCAAACACCAATAGACAATGTCAAAACTGATGTTGTGGGTATAACCGAACTTGGTTGCGAAGCCCTTGAAGCAGGTGATGGAGTGGATCTTTACTTTGGGGATTCGGCAAATGTCGAAAAAGAAGGTTATTCAAAATCAGAAAGAGCAATAATAAATCGTTTTGAAGAAATTTTATCAAGTACAACCGGAAGAATAATATTCAACACTTACACTGAAAATACAATTCGCATTCAAAACTTACTTAGAGTCGCAGACCGAATGGGTAGAAAAGTTGCCCTACTTAACAAAGAAACCAAAGACATAGTAGAGGCACTTTTAAAAGCAGGTATTCTTGACCCTAATCGTAAATTCGTAAACTTATTAGATTTACAAGATTTAAAAGATTCAGAGATACTTGTTTTATGTAGCGCATCAGAAGGTGAAGCTATTAAAGAACTTGAGAATATTGCTTTTGATAAACATATAAACTTTCAAATTAAAGCTGGTGATACTGTTGTAAACAGTGGTGATTTACCTCCTGGTACAGTTCGCGTGATGGCTCAATTATCAGATGCTCTCTTCTTGAAAAAAGTAAACATCATCGGAGGCAATGCAGCAAACATACACGTTGAAAGCCATGCAATGACTGAAGAATTAAAATTCATGTTTAATCTTTTAAGACCAAAATATTTTATTCCAATGGTTGGCGAAACAAGACAACTTGTACGCCACGCTAAACTTGCTGTTGATACGGGATTTGACCCTGGATCAATTTTCATTTTAGACAATGGAGATCAAATCAAATTAGACAACGGACGACTAGAAGTTACTGGCCAAATAAATACTGGTGAAATCCTATTTAGCGATTCTCAGGATTTTCAAGTTGATAATAAGATAGTCAAAGAAAGAGATGCCTTAGCCCAAGATGGAGTTGTTACGGTTGCATTTACACTCAATAAAAAAAGGAAACTTGTTGCTGGACCTGTTTTTTCAGCTAAAGCCTGCACTTTTTCAAACAATAAAGAATGGAGAGCTTTTTGCTTAATGAACTCTGGTGATCTTGTCGATGAAGTTGAAAATTACAGCTTAGAGAATCCAAAAGCCTCGATTGAAGACTTTCAAGATTTAGTTAGAGAAAAAATGAATACTCTAATCAAAACACAAATTGGTAAAAAACCTTCAGTTGTTGTTCTTGCCAATGAAGTTAGCATAGGAGCAACTTAGATCCATAAATGCTTACCGAAATAATTCAAACCAGAGACAAATTTTCAGAAATAAAAGCAAAACTTTTTAAATCTGGACAAATTATTCATGGACTAACCAACCCTGCAAAGAGCGTAATCCTATCAAATTTAGCGAACTCAACAAAAGCACCCATAGTCTTTATCACACATAATCATCATGAAGCTGCAACATACTACAGAGAACTAAAGAATCTAAATCCCAATAAAAAAGTTTTCAATTTTTTAAGTCATGAAGTATCTGCCTACGATCAAATAAATTCGGACGTAAGCATTATTTCTAGCCAGTTTGAAGTAATAGAATCATGGCAACAACAAGAACAATCAATAACAATAGTAAACTTTAAGGCTCTCACACAACAATTCATAAATTACGAAACCTATCAAGGTAGAAAAATAACTGTATCAAAGGATAAAGAACATGATCCAAATAAACTAGCAGAAGATTTAGTTTTTTTAGGATACAGTAAAGTAATTACAATTGAAAACAAAGGACAATTTTCTCAAAGAGGGGATATAACAGATATTTATCCCATCGTAGGTGAGCCAGTTAGAATAGAGTTTTTTGGTGATCAAATAGAAAGTATTAGAACAATAAATCTAGCAACACAAAGATCTATAAAAAAAATTGACAGCTTTCAAATTCATCCTAAATTCTCCCTTCTAAGATCAAGAAAAGATTCCCTAAAAGAAAATATTCTTAAAAATTTCCCAAAAGAAGAAAACTTAACAGATGCAATAAAAGAAACAGAAGAGCTTTACTGGGAAGGTATAGAATACTACCGAGAATTTAGTGATCAACAAGCTTCTGGTTTTTTTCAATTCTTGCCAAGTGACTGTCATTTAATTTTTGATGAATGGCAAGATCTTTTTATACAAGTTGACCATTTCCTTGAAAAACAAAATGAGATTTACAATGAGTCTTTGCAAAAAAATAAAATACTGCCTCTAAAAGATAGATTATATTTTGAGTCAGATTACATAAGAATAAATATAGAGAAAGTAAAACAAAAACTTTATTTACAAACTCTTGCAGAAGAAAAAGAAGATTTAAGCTATGAGATCAAATGCTTTCCTACAGAGAGATTTGCAAGCAAGATTGAAGAATTTGTTAACTATATCAAGGAAATTCTTTCTAAAAAAAGAACCGTTTTAATTTATTCAGAGCAACCTCAAAGGGTACTAGGAATAATGAAAGAATGGGATATTCCAGCTGAATATTTAAGTGCCGAAGATGATATTGATATTGTTGCAAAGAATTTCACAAACAAAAAAGTTTATATTCAAAGAGACGGAGTTGAGGAAGGATTTCAATTCCCAGATCTAGATTTGCTAGTACTTACTGATAGAGAGTTATTCGGCAAAAGCAGACAAGCAGTTGCAAAGCAAAAGAAAAAGATTAGTGATGAAGCTGCAAAAAGAAATGCTAAGAACATCTACACTGATATCTCTGAGATCCAACCCGGCAACTACGTAGTTCACTACAGGCATGGTGTCGGTATTTATAAAGGTACTGAAATTGTAGAACTTGATCAAGGAAGGATTAAAGCCGAATATTTAGCTATTGAATACGCTGATGAAGCTCGCATACTCATACCAGTCGATCAAGTAAACATGCTTTCTCGATTCAACGTAAACCAGGAAGTAAAACCTCGTTTATCTAAGATTGGTGGAACCGAATGGGAAAGAACAAAATCTAAGGTAAAGAAATCAGTACGTAAAATCGCCCAAGATTTAATCAATCTCTATGCACTTAGAGCAAAACAAACTGGATACCAATACCCACACGATACACCATGGCAAATCGAAATAGAAGATGCTTTCCCATACCAAGAAACTGAAGATCAATTAAAAGCTATAACAGAGCTAAAAATGGACATGGAGTCTCACAAATTAATGGATAGATTAATTTGTGGTGATGCTGGATTTGGAAAAACAGAAGTAATTTTAAGAGCTGTTTTTAAAGTAATAATGGAAGGTAGGCAAGTTGCGATCCTCGTACCAACAACAGTACTAGCACAACAACACTTTGATGTTTTCTCAGATAGATATGCTCCTTACCCAATTAGAATAGGCCTTTTAAGTAGATTTAGATCTGCTTCTCAACAAAAAGAAGTTGTTCAAAAACTTAAACTTGGAGAAGTTGATTTAGTCATCGGTACTCACCGCCTACTACAAAAAGATCTACAGTTTAAAGATCTTGGATTGCTAGTTATAGATGAAGAGCAAAGGTTTGGTGTTGCTCATAAAGAAAAATTGAAGCAAATCAGAAAAGATCTAGATGTTGTATCTATGTCAGCAACACCTATACCAAGGACATTGCACATGTCTTTATCTGGGATCAGGGATATTAGTTTAATTACAACAGCTCCAACAAACAGAAAACCTGTTAAAACTTATGTTGGTGAATTTAAAGGCTCACTAATTAGAAACGCTATTCTACATGAACTGGAACGCGGAGGTAAAGTATTTTTTGTTCATAACAGAGTCGAAAACATAGAGGAAGTAACTTACCAAATTCAAGATATGGTACCTGAAGCGAAGGTGCGATTCGCTCATGGTCAAATGAAAGATAGAGAGCTTGAAGACGTGATGTTCTCTTTTATTAACAATGAATTTAATGTGCTTGTTTCAACAACAATTATTGAAACGGGTCTGGATATCTCTGATGCAAACACCATAATCATCAATAGTGCAAATAATTTTGGCTTATCACAGTTATATCAACTAAGAGGACGAGTTGGACGTAGTGATGTACAGGCATATGCATATTTACTATACAGCTCTCAATCAGAGATATCAGAGACAGCAAGACAAAGATTAAAAGCAATTAGAGAACTCACTAATCTAGGTTCTGGTTATCAAATCGCACTACGCGATATGGAGATTAGGGGAGTGGGTAATGTATTTGGTGCAGAGCAACATGGTCAAATGCTGAGTGTTGGATTTGATCTATATTGCAAAATACTTTCTGATACTATCGAAGAACTTAAAGGTAATATTGAAGCTGTTAAAGAATATGAAAACAGCTGCAATCTTGAGATAAAAATCAACGCTTATTTCCCAGAAACGTGGATAGCTGACGAAAGACAAAGAATGAATGAGTATAAGAGACTTGCTAGCACCCGCTCTGATGCAATGCTTGATAATTTAGTTAATGAATGGATAGATAGATTTGGAAGAATGCCTGTTGAAGCTCAAAATTTAATTGAGGTATCTAAAATCAAAAATCTTGCATCACAAGCAATGGCAAAATCTATCAATCAAGATGGTGACTCAATTCGCATTCATAATAATCTTAGATTACAAAATTGGTTAAAAATCCAAAGAAAATTACCTGTATCCCTACAACCAAGACTAAATTTCAGACCTGGGGCTGTTGGGGCAAGAAGCTCTGATTCGATGATTTTAGTAAATATCTCAGGACTAGATATAGAGATAGTTTTACAAAGCCTGAAAGATATTCTACATTTAATGAAAGATAGTTTTCTTGAATAAGTAAATGCGTATAATACTTCTAATATCAATTCTAATAGCTCAGCAAAATGTTTTTGCTTATAGTAGTAAAAATATTATTGATTTTTATAAGATCTTTTACGAAAAAGAAGTTGGAGTTGGTTTTTTCAAAAAAGAATATGAGACTAAAGATCAAAAATTACGAGATCAAATTCTTGACTATATGAAAGAAAACAATCTTGAGGTTAATGATAGTGAAATTGAAATCAATTGGCAGAATTTTATAAAACACAATTTCACAAGCCCTATTGAGATGCAAAATTTCATTGAAAATAATTACTATAATATAGATCAAGCTAAAATCAAATTTATTGAAGATATAGATTTAAAAAAATACTTTGATCAAGTAATAACAAAGAAATTAGAAAAAGATTTTAGGCTTAGAGATAAGCTGTCAACAAACATAATCACTATTAAAATGACTGAGACTGAAAGACTAGAGGCAGAAAAACAATTTCTTGCTATTGTCAAAGTAAATAACCTTGATGAATTAAAACAAAATTGCCATTTAGATAAATCAGATTTAGATTATTTAATTACAAGTAATTTTCTTTTAGAGAAAAAGAGTTACAGTCTATATAATCTAGATTTACAAAAGCGAATTTTTAATCTTACAAATAATTCTAAAATGAGTAAAACTGAAGCCAAGAACCTAATTTTTAGAAATTATGAGAATCGAGCTCAGTATTTATACTAACAGCCCCGTACTTATCGAATCCAAACCTTAAAGTTGCACTTTAAGGTTTGCTTTATATGCGCTGGTAATTGTAATGATCACTTAATTCGTTGACAGAGTAAGCGTAGTAAACCCAAAATTTTTCTTCAAATTGCAACGACCCTTTCGGCGCAGCTGCTGTGGCAAGGTTTTTGTTGTTTTGCTTCGCAAAACAAATATGCAACGCCAATCCGATATGCTTCAGGGTGTTGCGAATTTTTCGAAAACTTTTCTGAGCACTAGCGCTGGTTAGAGATTTTAGAATTTGGATTGCTTCAGGGCTTCGCCCTTCGCAATAGCTATTGACTTAGGTTTTAGAGGACTTACGCGATTGGCTTAGTACAAGGCATATTCGAGGCGAAAAAGCGCAGTTTACTGGTTTGTAAATGATTCCCGAGGTCGTGAACAATTTAAGTTTTCAAAGTCCCCTTTTAGCCCTCGGTAAGGCACGAAGTGCCGTGTGACTAATAATCCAGCGTTAAAAATTGCGTAGCAATTTTAGCGTTATTTTGCGCAGTAACAAGCCAAGCCCGTAAGTCCTTCTCAACTAAATAACTTCTTTATAGACGAGGGTAATATCTAATATATTATTCTCCGCATCTTCAGGACTTAAATCTTTTGGATCTAAAACCTTAAATTGAAGATCGTTTAGAAACCTATTTGTGATTCTATTGAACAGAGTATTTTCACCTGGATCTATGATATCAAACTGCTTAATATAGCCATTATCAGGGTCGATAATAATTTTAACTTTATTTGAAAGCTTTTTAGATTCAGGCATTAATTCTGCCTTTTCGTTTATATCAAGATCATATAAAAATTTAGTCCACTGTGAATCAATATAGTAAACGGATTTTATATACTCTGACTTCAATAAATAACTAAGTTTTGTATCCTTAAGTATAGAGCCTAAGTTATTTGAAATAGTCAGATCAAGCTTATCTTCTTGCTCAACTAAATTATAATCAAAAGTAGAGAGCAAATCATCTCCTATAACATTCTCATATGCTAAAAAGAATTTTGGGTTTCGAATACTCAAATCATAATTAGCAGTTGTTTTAAAAACTATTTTGTCAAATTTCAGGTAAAAACTTTTCAGGAAATCGCGAGAGTCTAAGAATTTCTTCAAATCAAATTTAATTTTCTTCAAATTAGATTTGATATCAAAACTGTTAATATCCACTGTCGATTCTTGATAATTTGGTAAAACTTTAAAATTGTCATGATAAGCGCCTGTATCTGTAATCAGAAAAGTAATTTTATGATACTCAGAGTCCTCGTGTAAGCTAATTGAGTATTGGGATCTAGGCTTATCAAACCATTCAGCAAGCTCGATGGTTTTTTGGTTTTCATAATCCTTAACACTAGACCATAAGAAAAGTGGTGAGCTAATAACTACGAAGAAGAAGGAAATAGTAACTAAAACACCCGGCAATGCAATTAAAAAAGAGGATAGTGCACTAATAATTCTTGTAAATAAATTATCACTTAAATCAACGACATTACTATGCACAAGCATATCGTGCATACTTAATTTCTCGCGATTAAATAAAATTGCAATAAAACCTAGTCCACCAAAAAGAAAACTAAGAAAAGCAAATACCGTCCTGAACAAAGCTCGACTAAAACCGATCGAAGTAAAATCTCTTTCATCAACAAGCCTTAAACCTAAAATCAAATAAGCTAAATTAAAAGTTAGTATTGCTTTAAAAAACTCATCAGTTAAAAAGCCTAAAAAAATAAGAGTAGTAAATAAAGTCCAAAATGATTTTGAATAGAGTGTAAATCCAAGTATCCCCATTTCAGTCATTAAATAGCTAAAAAGATAACTTAGAAAAATAATCAAAATTGTAGCCAGATAAAAAGAAGCGAGTCTTTTTAAAAAGCTTGCTTTTTTAAACGTGTAACTTGGTTTATTCTTTAAAGAGCTTTGCATATAATGAATTTACAAAAGATATTGTATCTTTATATGACATAAATTCAAAATCTACGAGTTCTTTACCCTTGAGGGCTGGACCAACGCAAATATTATTAACTTTTATGCGCTTATTTGGGAAAATCTGTTGGTACTGCCTAAGGGCGACCATCGCTTTATAATCATCATTTGAGTCACCAAAAAAGAAGACTTGGTGAAGTACAGATAAATCCATAAAATTCAAAATATCAAAAATAGCATCTCCTTTAGTGTAGGGATACTTAGCATCTTTGATAATTAGTTCTCTACCAAAATCTAGAATCTGCCATCTTTTTGAATTAACTAAGACCATTTCTAATATTTTTGTAACTGCAATTTTTTGTTCTTGAAAATCCTGTGATTCAAAATAGATTGCGAAATCACCTGGTGTCGTTAAAAAATCTATACCTGCTGTCATTTTTGGACCCATAATATCCTTTAGTATTTCAATAAACATGGCTATTTCAGAATCAGCTGAAGCAAAATCCTCACGCGTATACTTAAGGTGCTCACCTTCCATAAGCTGTTTACCAAAGCCACAATACTTCTTAATATTTTTCGGTAAATTAGAGCGATACAAATCTATAGGACTTCTTGCTGTCAGGATCAGTATGCTGACGTTATCAAGCGTGTTTAGATTCATTAACTGCTTTGCAATTGTAGGATCAACTTTAGGATATCTATGGTCAAGAGATTCAACAGTATCTGGTCGCAAAGTACCATCAACATCAAATATCAAAAGAATACGTTTATTCTTTTCTAAATTGAATTTATTTAGTAAATCTTGCATTAACTACTATAAACATTTTACCCAAAAAATCAAAATTTACACAAAAGCGAGCCCTGAATAACTTCAGATTCAAGGCTTGCGAGCGCCAAAAATCAGTGTCTCTCAAAGCTTAGAGATATATTGATTTATTTGCTCTAGAGTAAGTGTTTCCCCACGTAGGTTTTCAGGTAAATTCAGTTTTTCAAGCTCAGTTTCATGATAACCAGCCGCTTTAAGGCCGTTAAGCAGTTTCTTACGACGATTAGCAAAAATTGCCTTAACAAAACGTCTTAGTTGCTTAGGATTTGCAACGTCAACAAGTGGTTTGTCTCTTAGTATGATTTTTATAAAAGTCGAATCCACTCTCGGTGCTGGTGAAAAAGACTCGCGAGGTACGTCCACTTCACGTGTAACTTCTGCCCAATACTGCACTAGTAGTGTCATAGATCCATAATCTTTAGTGCCAGGTTTTGCACATAATCTATCTGCAAATTCTTTTTGCACCAAAATATTTATCTCAGAAAGCAGTTCACGATTAGGATTTAGATCTCCGATATCTCCCAGTAAATGCACAAGAATCTTAGAAGTTATTTGATAAGGGATATTTGCGACGATTTTGAGTTTTTTATTGCTGGCTTTTAAGTCATTCAAAAGGTCAATTGAATAAGATTTCTCTTGCTCGCTAATCATCTCAGTATCTTCAATCTCAATACCTAACTCTTCTTCATCATTATCAGATTCTTCAATAAAGACTTTTTTCTTTTGCTCATAGGTGTTTAATGAAAGTACGTCTTCTATACTTAGAGCTAAACAATCATCTCGTAGATAATGGAAATTTTTATTTACAGCTTTTAAAATTTTGAGATAAGGAATAGTGTTACGGTCAAGCTCAATCGAGTAAAGCTCTCTACACTTAGGGATAATCAATTCTGTAAGAAAACCAATTCCTGCACCGATTTCTATAATCACATCTTCTTTAGAAATTTTTGAAGCATTGATAATTTGATTTAGAATTTTCTCACTAGTAAGAAAATTTTGTCCAAGCGAATGCTGTTTGCGGAAATTTTTAGCTCTTTGCTCTAGATTCATCTCTTTTCTTTAAAGTTTTCATTCTAGCTTCTGGTCCATCCCAAATAGGTTTTAGACCAATAAAAACGATAAGTAAGAAAAAAATACACAAACCATATATAGAAAGACTATTAGCATCCAAACCTATCATCAAAGAAACTCCTTCTTAGTCATAATATCATAGCTTTTTGAGATTAAAAATAATCCAACTAGTAAAAAAATAATCGCAGGTATAAATCTATAAATATTACCAAAACTCCAATCAATAATTGAATTTAAAACCAAAATACAAAAAGGCGAACATAAAGTATATGCAACAAACAAAAACATACTTGCTCTAAATTTCTCAGATTCATGATGCTTATAGACCATGAATTATTTTTAGCAATATGATCTGATGGAAAGCAAACTTTCAGTGCATCTACTTAAATGTCCTCTTAAGTTCCAGGAACCCACTAAAAAACTAATTTATCAAGTTCACCACTCTCATCAAGTGCATGAGTATCATCACAACCGCCAACACTCACTCCATCAATAAAAACTTGTGGGACAGACTTGCGATTAGCTTTTGTGATTTTGGACATCTCTTCACGAGCAGCTTCATCTCCATCAAGTCGATGTTGAGTAAAATTGATATTTTTTGATTTTAAAAGTCCTAATGCTTTTTGGCAGTAAGGGCAGTGATCCCAAGTGTAAATTTCTACTTTAGCTTTTTGTGGCATAAGATCATTCTATCAAGAACGTACATCTTTATTATGAAATTTAGCTGCCAATTTTACAATTAAATTCAAGTGAGCCAGTATTGGACTTAGAGCTTTTGCTAATTCAGGAGCATCTTTAACAGCATCAAATACTTTTGCAGGCAAGGAATCTATTTGATCTTTTGCTTGATTTAGACCACTAACAAGCTCTTGTACTTTTTGAGCACCAGCTTCTAGACCTGGTTTTGCAGCATCTAGCAATGTTCCAGCAGGACCACGCAAAACAGAATCAGTATATGCACTTGCAAGTTTAGCAGTAGATTCAGAGAGATTTTTACCTAAAACTCCTTCGGTTAGTTTTTGTAATCTTTGGATACCATCATCAGCCATTTTTTTAAGCTCAGATCTACTTGGTACTATCCCAGCTTCAGTAACTGGTGTTTGCGGCTTAGCACTTACATCAGCTTCGGTAACTGGAGTTGTCGAACCCGACAAACCATCAACTAAAGCTTTATCAACTTTGAAAAATTGTCTTGAGCTATCGTTTTTACCATCACCATTTAAATCTAAACTAGAACCTTCTCCCCCAATACCAAATTCATAATAATCTTTACCATCAGCACCTTTATGAACAATGCCTCCGTCTTTAGCAAGTGCAAAACCTACATTACCACCAGGAGTTTCACCTTCACCTCTAAACATTTTATCTACAACACTTTTGGTAAGTGAGTCTAATTTATCTTTTGGTGCACCATTAGATTCTAAAGCTTGTCTTATTCCAAGCTCTGTTACAGTCCTTTTTAGATCGCTATGAGTACGCTCTGCGTCCGTATCTATTGTATTTTCACTCCCTGGGACTGCTTTTGGACCACTATTACTAAGTGCTGTTGCTCCCATAGCTCCCCAAGCTTGATCTGAAGCTTTATTAGCTTTTGGACTTGGTACTGGAAGCTCTTCGACTTGATTAGAAGGCTTAACAGTAGCTGATCCAGGACTAGCAGTTTCTAGTGGATTTACAGCTTTAGGTTCTGGTGGAGCAGAGGTAGGTTCGGCAATTTGTGCTTTATCTACTTCAGGAGAAGAGGTTGTTTGCGGTGAATTCTCTTGTACACGCTTCAGATTTGGATCAAGAATCCTACTATTATTTATTTCTCCGCCCATAATTATCTCCCTAAATTAACTTGCTTAAACTGTCCCTTGTGAATCACCTTGATTCAAATTAAAAAACTTATAAGTAAATGACTGCTCAACAGCAGCACCAGATATAGAACGTAGCTTATCAATAACGCTCGTAATTGAACTATCTAGACTAGGCTCTTTAAAACATTTAGCTGCCCAAGCTAAACTCAACTCATCACTACCACGAGCGTTTGCTGTCTTATCAATAGAAGCTTCTACTTGTGCATTATCAGTAGCACTGATATATTGAAAACGTAATTTAGGATCGGCTTTGCTTGAAGTATTTACTTCAGCTTGAGTATCAAGAGGTTTTTTAGTCCCTAAATGCAATTGCTCAGAAGCTTTTACTCTTTCAAAAAAACTATTATTACTTATACCGTCTATGCCCATGTAACTATGGAAACAAACTATGGTTAAGACTTCATTAAGGGCCGCTCCTTTTTACATCAAATTTTCAATATAATTCACAGTAAATCAATATCACAAAGCACTTTTTTGACAAAATTCTCACTTATAGCCCTTTCTCTAAGACAATAAAAACGACTAGATACAGATACAGCTTTTAAAAGGCTCGGTATTTTTTTGGCAATATCGCTATTTTTCAGAGAGGTCTTTGTTTTAAGTGCATAAATCAAAAAAGATTCTTTCAAATTATCATCTACTTCTAAGGATTTAATGAAATTAAATATCTCACAAATCCTCTCCTCTTCCTTAAAATGAACCAAACTCAAATAATCAGCATGTGTCTTATCCTCTATATTTTTTTCTATTCTTTTAAAAAAATCTACTGATCCCAAAATACTTTTTCCTAAAGTAAAGTTTTCTGGTAGCCATATTGAACTCTCCTCTTTCTCAGTAAAGCACCTCAGTTTTAATTTTGCTTTATTCAGATCAGTATCAAATCTACCTAAGATCAGGTCTTTTTGTAAAAATTTTGGTGCTTGTAAATTACCTACCAAATACTTATAACTAGAGTAATTCCAATCTTCTGCCTTCTTTACCAAGGGACCAACTGGATTCAAATGAATATACTTCTGTAGATCAATTGCATAATTCTCAGAATCAACTAAGACTGCCCCGTAACGTCTTTCAAAGACTTTATTTTTATAATTATATTTTCGTTTATAGTAATCAGCGTAACGAGTAAAAAGCCTTTGCATTGCATATTGCAAATTAGCCAAAGGAGACTCAGTAAAAAGATGAACATGATTTGTCATTAAACAATATGAATGTATTGGTAAGCTATATGCTTCATAAACCAAGTTCAAATCACTTAAGAAACGAGAAAAATCTTCTTCTTCATAGAATAAAGTTTGTCTTGCATAACCCCTAGAGGTTACATGGTGAAAAGCTCCTCGATACTCAATTCTTAATCTTCTAGGCATTAAGTAATAATTTACTAAAGTAAATTATTTTTATAGGGGGTCAAAAGTCCTCTGGGTTTTAACTTGAATAATTGATAGAAATAGGAACGGCCCTTTCAGTCCCGAAATAGGAACGGCCCTTTCAGTCTTAAGTCGTCGCTTTCAGTCCGGTTTTAACTTGAATAATTGATAGAGATAGGAACGGCCCTTTCAGTCGTCGTCGCTTTCAGTCCGGTTTTAACTTGAATAATTGATAGAGATAGGAACGGCCCTTTCAGTCTGGGTTTTGGAGGCTTAGTGCTATTTGCTTTAACTTGAATAATTGATAGAAATAGGAACGGCCCTTTAAGTCGTTATGATGATTAATTGGGTTTTGGAGGCTTAGTGCTATTTGCTTTAACTTGAATAATTGATAGAAATAGGAACGGCCCTTTAAGTCGTCGCTTTCAGTCCGGTTTTAACTTGAATAATTGATAGAGATAGGAACGGCCCTTTCAGTCCTAGGTCACTTACCAAAACATAATGAAAACAGTTCACAAGCCTGGCTGTACGGAAAGTTATTCATCTCACTAGTCATAGAAAGGTTAACGCAAAGTCTAGAGCGTCTTTTTTTTCCCTGGGGAAACAC
>CAIYXB010000239.1 GCA_903930015.1 uncultured bacterium
AATCTTTGATGAAAAAATCCAAGAATTAGAAAAATACCAAAACAAAAATCCAAATATAGATTTGTGTCTATCTCCACACGCAATTTACGACGTTTCTAAAGAGCTCTGGCACAAATGTGTTGCTTGGAGTAAAGAAAACAATAAAGTATTACTTAGTCATATTGCTGAAACTCAAGAAGAAGAATTTTTTGCGCAGGATTTTAATGCAGCAGGATTAAAAACCGCAAAAGCTTTCTGGCAGAGCATTAACAGCTTAGAAGCTAAAGAAAAAACATGGCAAAAGTATTCTAGTTCAGTCGATTTTTTAGATAAAAATGGACTTTTATTTGAAGGTTTAATACTCGCTCACGGAGTTTATTGCAGTGACAAAGACCTACTGACACTAAAAAAATACTCAAGCAAACTCATCAACTGCCCTCGAAGTAATGCCTTCCTTAAAAACGCAGTAGCAAAAACCGAACAATGGCAAAAATTAAATCTTGAGTTTGCCATGGGTACAGATTCAAAAGCCTCTAACTATGACCTAGATCTAAGAAAAGAAATCCAAAGTAACAAACACCTAAATAACAAAGAAAAATTCAACAAACTCACAATTGACGCAGCTAAAATTTTAGGTAGAGATCAAGATATTGGTAGTTTAGAGCCCGGCAAAGCTGCAGATTTTATTGTGCTTGAACTTCTTGAACCAGGGTGCAACAAAGAAAATATTTTTGACTATATTTTAGATCCTGATAAAACACGCGTGAAAGAGGTTTATATCAATAACAAGCAAGCTTATCTATGCAAATAACAGTCGCAATGACCGCAGAAACAGAAAAATATAGAATTTTTCATTTTAGCTCACTCTTAATATTGAGATGATAGAATTTTTACTATGACAACCAGCTCATCTGTAGATGTAAAGCAAAATATCAAGGTAAGTGCTAAAACAGTTTTTTTAGAAGATTACTCAAAAGCCAAAGAAAATAAATTTCTTTTCTGCTATAAAATTTCTATTCAGAACAACAGTAATAAAAGCGTCAAACTTCTAAATAGACACTGGATTATCATCGACTCAAATTCAAAAAAAGATGAAGTAAAAGGATCTGGAGTACTTGGTCTTCAACCAGAACTCAGTCCTGGTGCTAAACATGAGTACTTGAGCTTTTGTAACTTAGAAACTAATTTTGGAACTATGGAAGGAAGTTATGAGTTCGTTGACCAAGAAAACAATACTTTCTTTGTAGATATTCCTAGATTTTACTTAGCTGATAATTTAAATGAATTTGATAAACCAAGATTCCAACGAGGTAGCATAGTACAACACAAGGAAGATGGCTATTACGCTGTTGTCACTGACTACGATATGTATTTTATCAACGATGAGGAAATTTATAACAAGGACGAAACTAAGCCCGCAAAAGATAAGCCATGGTTTTATGTCCTTATAAATAAAACAAATGCGATTAGCTACATAGCTCAAGAAAATCTAGTTCCAGCAGGCGAGTTCGTAGAAATAGAACACCCTTTAGTGGATTTCTTTTTTAAAGATTTTGATGACGAAAAATATATTCGTAACGATAAAACTTGGGATGAATTAAAGGGTAGCTAAATCCTAAACAGCTTTAGCATAAGCTAAAACTCTTCTTCTCATAGCATTCCACTCGCCTACGTATTCCTTAAATTCACGATGAGCATCATTAATTCTATCTTGAAGAATATTTGTTTCTAAGCTTATAAAAGTCTTATCGTATTTAAAATCACTATCAGAAGCTTTTTGAGTTTTTTTCAATTCAGCTCTTAAATTGGCAAGTGTTTTAAATGCGTTTTCGTATTTTTCTTTCAATCCTTCAAGAATCTGCTCTTGAGTTGATCCAAAGAATTTTAATTTAGAAGCAGAAAGTTTTGCTTTCATTCTTTTTTCTTTCATTTGAGTCTTTTTTCTCAGGATGATTTCATCTGGAATTTTTTTAAGCTCAGATGTCATACCAACTAAAGAAAGTCCTTTGATAACCCATTTTGAAGGATCCCAATCAAAGAATCTAACTCCGTTTCTATAGTCAGAAGGGAATTCATGATGATAGTTATGGTAACCTTCTCCGAAAGTCAAAATAGCTGTGAATAAGTTATCACGCGCAGAATGAGTATCAGAATAGGTTTGCTTACCAACACAATGAGAAAGTGAGTTAATTAAAAATGTTGAATGGTGATTAATAACAGAACGTACAACACCTGCAATAAATAAACCACCAAAGAAATCACCCCATAAAAGAGCAATCAAAGCAGGTAGAATAAACCCCGCAAAAAAACCAACTGGTAGCCAGTTGTTATATTGCCAAACTACTAGAGGATCATTCATTAAGTCTCCTCCACGTTCTTTTTCTTTTTGTGTTAATTCAGAATTATGCTTAAACAATAACCAACCCATATGAGCCCAGAAAAAACCTTTTCCAATACTATAAGGATCTTTGCCATTGTCATCTACGTGATTGTGATGGATTCTATGATCTAAAGACCAAGATAAAGCAGCTCCTTCAAAAGCAGCTCCACCGAAAACTAAAAAGAACAACCTTACAGGCCATTTTGCGTTGTAAGTTCTATGTGAAAAAAGTCTGTGATAGCCGGCTGTGATGCTTACTTGGATAAAGGTTAGTAAGACTAAAGCCAGTACTATCGTTGCCCAATTAAACGAGCCAGATTTTAACCAGTAATACAAAGATGCTGCTGCGACAAAAGGTGAGAATATTAAATATAATGTCGTCACCCAATTTACTTTTTTTACGTCTACCATAATTTTTAGTATTAGGTGCTTTTTACCTAATATGTATATTATTCACCATTTTTGATATTTTTGTATGAATAATTAATAGTTTTTAGCAAATTTTATTTAAGCTATTGTAATTGGGTATTTTCGCTAGAATTATTATAATTATTGGATTTATAAAGAAAAGTGCAGTGATTTTAGTTACTCAAACTATAATTAATTTTGCAATGAAAAAAATCGCATTCACTGGCGGTGGTACAGGTGGGCATATTTACCCAAATCTAGCTATCATCGAGGATTTAAGAGAAGAGCAGCCTGATTTTGAGTTGTTTTATTACGGTCATCCTGCAAAACTAGAAGCAAAATTACTACAAAGTGACGACACGAAAGACTTTAAAGATAACCCTTTTAAAAACTATGTTGAATTTGTTGGAATTGAATCAGAAGCTTTAATAAAAAGTTTTAATCCTTTTAAATTACTTGCATTGCTAATTAGGTTTAATCAATACAAAAACAAAGCAAAACTTTCACTAAAAGAAAAGAAAATCGACTTAGTTTTTGGCACTGGCGGATATGCAGCAGGGCCTGTTTTTGCAGCATGTGCTGATTTAAAAATTCCTTA
The DNA here is from genome assembly GCA_903930015.1 of uncultured bacterium. Taxonomy (GTDB): domain Bacteria; phylum Cyanobacteriota; class Vampirovibrionia; order LMEP-6097; family LMEP-6097; genus CAIYXB01. The sequence continues at coordinate 3,366 of CAIYXB010000239.1, forward strand.
CATCATTCACAATTTAGATGCTCATATGGGTCTTGCGAATAGAGCTTTTGTTAGAGAAGCAAGCGCACTTACTTTGGGGGTTTGCGAGCTTGGTATCAAACCAAAAAATAAATTTGTCACAGTAACTGGAAATCCTATTTCCAAAAAATTTCTAAACAGTTTAAATCAAAAAACTCAATATGATAGTAAGTTACATCTCTTAGTCACAGGAGGCTCTCAGGGAGCTCAAAGCATCAACAAAGCGATTGGTGAATTACTTCCTGAATTTAGTAAACTTGATATTGAGATAATTCATGTAACTGGGGCGAAAGATTATCAAGAACACATAAAAAAATATGTCGAAGGACATGACTTTCCTTTTTATAAAGTGCTTGACTACACACACGAGATGCCTAAACTTTGCGGATGGGCAGATATTGCGATTTGTCGTAGTGGTGCTATGAGTGTTGCTGAAATGCTTGCAAGTCAAATATTGTGTGTGTTTATTCCTTTGCCTTGGGCAGCACATGATCACCAAACTAAAAATGCTCGCGCCATTTCTGATCAAGGAGCAGCAATCACACTTGATCAAGATCAGCTTGACTTGAAAAATCAAATACTTGATATTATGCAAAAAGCCATTGTTGATAAGGCTTTCCTTGGGAAATATAAAGAAAAAATTAACGCCCTTAAGCTTAAAAATAGTAATAAGGAGATTATCAAAATTATCTTAGATAGAGTTAAGAGTTAATACTGAGTACACTGCGTCATTGCGAGCGAATGCGAAGCAATCCATTTCTTTAACTGGCATTTGGTTAAAAAATCAAATCGAAGGCAAATATTTTTATGCACTGTATATTTACAACGACAAAAATAAGGTTCAAGATGCTAGTATTTACACTTCAGGATAAAGATTATGAGCAAAAAAATTAGACCCGATAAACAACAAGCTGGCATGAAGAGATCTGCAAAAGTAGCTAAAAGAAAAGCTAAAAAAGCTAAGGCCTAGATACTAGACTCTTATGAGTTCAAATACAGCTAACAAATCTGTTTCACTTTTAGATCTAAAAGCACAATACAAGCAAATTCAAACTGAAGTTGAGCAAGCGGTTATTGATGTTCTTAGATCAGGTTACTATGTTCTTGGACCTAATGTACACGCATTTGAAAAAGAAGCTGCTGAATTTTTAAACACTAAACATGCGATTGGTTGCGCGAATGGATCTGATGCACTTTATATCGCTTTACTAGCACTTGATATTAAACCTGAAGACGAGGTTATAGTTCCTCCTTTTACTTATGTTGCAACCGCAGAAGCAGTTACACAAGCAGGAGCAAAACCAGTTTTTGCTGATATTAATTTAGATACTTTTAATATTGATCCAAAAGAGATCGAGAAAAAAATTACTACAAAAACAAAAGCGATAATTGTCGTTCATCTATACGGACAAGCCTGCCAAATGGATGAGATCATGGCACTTGCACGCAAGCATAATTTAAAAGTTATAGAAGATACTGCGCAAGCTTTTGGGACTACTTACCAAAACCAATCAGCAGGAACAATAGCTGATATTGGTACCTATAGTTTTTATCCTACAAAAAACTTATCATGCGCTGGAGATGGTGGCATGATGACAACAAACTCTGATGAGCTTAATGAGAGACTTAGAAAAATCAGAGCTCACGGATCTTCTGTGCGTTACTATCACGATGAGCTTGGTGTAAACAGCAGACTTGATGAAATTCAAGCAGCGATACTTAGAATAAAACTTAAACACATAGCATCTTGGAATGCTCGTCGCGGTGAGCTTGCTGAGATTTACAACAAAGCTTTTAGCGAGCTTGATCACAAGGATTTTGGAATTATTACTCCAACTAAGATCCCAGAATCAAATCATATCTATCACCAATACTCTATAAAAATCAAAAGTAAAACTTCTAAAAGCGATCGAGAAACAAGAGATTTAGTGAAAGACGCTCTAAAACATCGTTCTATCGCAACAGAAATTTATTATCCACTTGCGCTTCACGCACAAAACATCTACAAACCGCTTGGCTACAAGGATATCGACTTACCAAATTCAATCAAAGCAACTGAGTCTGTGCTTTGCTTACCAATATATCCTGAACTTGATGAAAGTGATATAGAGGCTGTGATTGATGGGTTTAATCAATATTAAAAGATGAAACTGATTCTAGTCATTTTAAGACTTGGAGCTTTAGGAATTTTTTTATCGATTTTCCAGGAATCTATAATAGATGCTTACATTCTTAAAGAAACCCAAGAACCTATAATAGAAACTGGTATCCTGAAAAGTTTTCAAAAGTTTATAACTATTCCTAATGATTATTTACCTGATTGGCGATTATTTGTTTTGGCTTTTTATATTGGATTCGAAATTCTTACAATAAAATCTTTGAGCTTCGTAAAGCACTTACTAACCTTTAGCAGTATGGCTTGTATTGTATCCATTTGCATTAATATACAATTTGAACCAATTGGAATTCCAATCCTTGGACTTAATCTCAATTATTTAAGTTGTTTTTCTTGTTGGACAATATTGATGTGCATTATCTACATTTTTTTTATTGATCAGATTCGAAAATATTTAAGTCAATTTATTGATCAGATTAGTAAATTTTGTAAATCTTTAGAAAGGAAAGAAAAACCTTTTCCTAATAATAAAAAACAAGATCTCCAAAAAGGTTTTATTGTTGATGATCCTCTGGACTCAGATAATTATAATAACGAGGCTGGGAAGCTATTAGCAAATCTAATCTGTGACAATATTGTAACAACAACTAACAATCAAAGCTCTTTTGGGATTGGCATAGAGGGTGAATGGGGATCAGGAAAAACTTCTTTTATTAGCAAATTAGAAGGTTCAGCTAAAGAAAAAGGCTTGCTAATTACACACTTTAAGCCTTATCTTTTACCAAATACTAAATTATTTGAAGAGGAATTAATGGCTACTATTGCCAAGGAATTTAACTCTCCAGAAGTAAATGATCTATTATCAAACTACCGGAAAGCTTTTGAAAGGCTTTCCAGCCCTACCTTTCAATTTTTCTATATCTTA
>CAIYXB010000240.1 GCA_903930015.1 uncultured bacterium
AGGCAAAAAAGTCGTATGTGTTTTTTGCTACGAAGATTACGCAGATGAAATAGATAATTTCGTTAAAGAAGATGATATTAATTCAGATGACGAAGAAACAGGTTATTAAATAATAATTAATAATTAATTCTCATTTTTAAGATTTATTAGTGTAAATAATAGTAGCGCAAAAAAAACTGGTCTAAACTTTTTTCAAAGTTTCCAGTAAGCTCCATAGCGCGTTCAAAACCTGTGTTCTGAAGATGGAGCTTTTTCGTACCCATATCCAAAAACCTCGTTTTTAGGCCGTTTTTCAAAGATTTTTAGGTGTTGACAAACCTTAAAAACCTGATAATCTGTTCACCTATGCTAGATACCCAAAAGAAACTGCGCGGTCGCCCCAAGGGCGCAACCTCAACCGTAACCATTAGCCTTGGAGACCTTCTCTCTAAGGTTGGCACAAACCCTGCTACCGAGCTTCATGTCGGTCGCACTTGGTTTGCTAAGTTCAACGCCGTTGACGTTGATACTAACAAGGAGATTGATGATCTTCCTGAGAATATCAAACAGCAGCTTGAGAACTCAACTGAGGAAAACACCAAGATTGAGTTTGTCGTAAGCTAATATGTTTGAGGAACTGGTGGGACAAGTAGAAGTAAAGCGTAAGCTGGCGTTCTATGCGTCAGCTTACGCAACTTCTCGCACTGTACCGTTTTTAAACTTTATCGGTGCGCGTGGTCTTGGTAAGACGAATTTTGTTCGGTCTTTTTCTAAGACTCTATTAAATAGTAAAGGTCAGAAGAAGCCTTTGCTAGAAATTAACAGTTCGAGCATCAAAACTTCTGGTCAATTTTTTGAGCAGATTTTTGTTGATCATGTTCAGGATAAAGAAGTGATTCTCTTTTTTGACGAGTGTCACTGTCTGCCTGAAAATCTTATATTCGCTTTACTGACTATTCTAAATACAGAAAAGACACATGTAAAAGAATATAATCACGGTAGCAATACATATACATTTGATTTTACCAAGATCAATATACTGTTTGCGACTACCGAATCTGATAAGTTGTTCTTGCCTTTTCGCGATAGGTTGACTACTATTGAGTTCGCTGATTATTCAACTGAAGAACTAGAGCAGATTTTTGTAAAGAATTTGCCTGATATTCAGATTGAAAAAGATGCACTCGCATTGCTAGCTGATACTTCGCGAGGTAATCCAAGGTCTTGCGTGCTGCGTGCAAAAGACGTTGGTTTATACTGCAAGAATTATAATGTTACTAACTTCACGCTTGACGACGCCAACAAATTGATTTACATTCTAGGCATATTGCCACATGGATTGAATCGAATTGAATGGCAAATATTAAATATATTGCGTCAGCAAGGTCATTCATCATTGTCTGCTCTTGCAGCAAAGACAGGCTTGTCTCGCACTGCAATTCAAAAAGATCACGAATTATTCTTGATTAAGAAAAATTTGATTCATATTGATGGTCTTCGCATGATTACCACAAACGGTGTTAAAGTTCTAAATAGTCAGATTAATTAATTATATATGAATAATAAAGTTCTGGTACAATATGTAAAAGATAAGCATAAAAAGATGCGTGGTGTTTTAGTTGCAGCTAAAATGCCTTTTCATCTTGAAAATGTACAAGCAGAAGAGTTAGTTAGTATTGGTTGGAGTTATACTAATTTTAAAGCAGGAGATAAGTTCGAAAAGCAGCGCGGCATTGACATTGCATTTGGTCGTATGCATTCTGCTACGAACAGGCGCGTTCCATATCAAATCAAGCGAGAAAGCAAAAAATTTATTGACAGAGCCGCAAAATATTATAAGATCGATAGAAAGAAAATTATACTAGTTGGTGATGCTAGTGTAATTTAAGTAATCCGCCTTCTAAGCATAGGTAGCGATGCAGGGGTTTTGTAAACCTCAGAGTTCGGCGCAAGCCCGGAAGAAGGCTCGTTTTTTACTGCTAGGTAGAATAAAGGTAATTCACAAAACTGTTAATTTTGGCGATGTTCGTTCGAATCGAACCCTAGCAGCCAATTTCAGAAAGTTTGAGAAAAGACTCTTGACAAGGTGATGTGTTTGGTGTAAAGTTTGCGCGAAGTTAGTGATAGCAGGTTTCAGTAAAAAAAGGGTTTTCACCGAATGGTGAAAGTAGTGAAAAGACTGAAAGCCTCTTGACAAGTGAAAGCGGTTAGGGTAGAGTTAGTAAGTACTTTAAAATGCGCTCGACGCCACAGTAGACCGGCACCGGACTTTTAATCCGATTTGGTGAGGTTGCAACTACCTCCGGGCGCACCAATTTCTTAATTTGTTCTTTTTAAAATAAGTAGTAGTTTCTATGGGCCGTTAGCTTAAACTGGACTTAAAGCAGCGTTCTCATAAAACGTTGATTGTCGATTCGATCTCGACACGGCCCACAGAGACTATTGCGTATTTCTTGTTGGTCTGGTAACTCAACTGGTTCAGAGTACATGCTTTATAAGCGTGAAGTTGCGGGTTCAAGCCCCGCCCAGACTACCAATTTTCCCTTGACAAAGGGCGTATCCTATAGTAGGATATGTACGTTCTTTAAAATTTAAGACATACAAGAAAAAAACTGGATTCTCTTCCATTTTAGTGTATAATATCTATGTGAGAAAATATAGAGACTATACAGATCAAGATGTTATTGATGCAGCTAAAAATGTATTTAGCATAGCAGGACTTTTAAAAGCTTTAAAATTAAAGCCTATAGGAGGTAATTATGCTAATGCAAAAAGATTAATTCAAAGATTAAAAATTAATACTTCGCATTGGACAGGTCAAGGCTGGAATAATGGTAAACAATTAAAAGATTGGAAAGATTATAC
>CAIYXB010000241.1 GCA_903930015.1 uncultured bacterium
AATTTCAATACCGCTTCAATAGGAGGTTTGATCTAAAATCAATCTTCTCAAGAATGCTCTACGCTTGTGTAATTGGCTCCTACACACCCATTCATGAGCTTTTTAGTTCTGTGGTTAGGAATTAAGGGGAATTAGGAAATTCTATGCGTAGTTAGTAAGCATATTTCCTATAAGAATAATCAAAGATCCAGCATAGTCTTGAGTCCAGGACTCAAAGTCAAAAGCTTCGCAGCAGTATTCATTAACATAGACACAGTACCAGTTTCGCCATTAATACCGCTTGGGATGTCAATCACAACAGGCTTTGTGATAGTTTCAAATTCTAGAATTATTTTGTCATGATCTTCTAAATTTTCAACTGCCGTAAAATTCAATTCAATAGTCCTATCACCATGAAACAGACATAAAGCTTTTTGATCTATACCTTTGACTAGCCCCTCTTTTATAACGGGTTCTAGGGTCTCGGTATAGTTTAATAAATCCCAAGAAAAGTAATGCGATATCATATCAACGCTTTGTCTAAAACCTACATGCCCAATAAACCCAGCGGTTTTCTTAGCCTCAAAATCACTTGGAGTCATGTTCAACCCAACCTTGTTTTGAAAAGAACTTCTTCTAAAGTTAGTGTTGATGTTTCTTATATAAGTTACTTTCCGCGGCTTTAGAAATGGTTTTGCAAGAGCAGAAATAAAATAATCCATCAAAAAACCAGGATTAATACCTGTGCCTAGAACCCTTATGCCATGAGCTTTTGCCTGCTCATCGATCTCTTTAGATAAATCAGGATGACTTAGAAGCGGAAAAATCAATTCCTCACAGCTTGAGATGACGCTCACTTGGCTTTGAGCTAAGCAAAAAATAGTATCCTTGATTTTCTCAACCAAGGAACTAGTTACAACAAAAGCAATATCAAACTTAGATTCTGCTAGAACTTTTTCTAAGTTGTTTTCGATTTTTAAATCTCCAAAGTTTTGCCCAGCTTTAGTAGGATCACTATCAACAATAGCTTTCAGTTCAAAACGATCATCATCAAGCAAGTTTTCGGCAAGCCTTGCGCCCAGTGGTCCAAAACCTATAATGAGTACTTTCATTTGAAATTAGCCCGCTGCAAGCATCTGTGCGCCAGCATCAGCAAGATGATTTGTGGTAGCTACGCCCAAGAAAGTCAAAACAGCAAAAATTACAAAACTTAAAATAGCTACTGCCTTTTGAGATTCTTTGCTTACGGTGATTCCCCAGGTAATGCAAAAACTCCAAACACCATTTGCAAAATGAAAAGTTATCGAGACGATACCAATAATATAAAACCAATAAACGCTAAACGGGTTAATAAAGGGTATTGCTGGAAGGTAAGGTATATCCTGCATGCTTACCATAGATTTTGCCATGTAATTATAATCAAGTTCTTCAACTAATCTGAATTGGAAAATATGGAAAAGTATATAAACAAAAGCAATCATTCCTGTTGCCCTCATTAAAAAATATCTCCAATTCTCAGAGTTACCGTACCTCACGTGGTTTGGTTTTGCTGAAGATGCAATTATAATTCCATAGACTGCATGAAAAAGTAGAGGTCCAAAAATTGCTGCCCATTCAACGTAATGCAAAAAAGGAATACTCCTTAAAAAATTGATGATGAAGTTGTAGTTATCAGCACTAAAGATTGCAGTGCTATTTGCAAACAGATGAAAGCAAACAAACAACCCAACAGGTACTATTCCTGAAAGTGAATGTAATCTTCTTAGTAAAAAATTATCTGAAAGGGCTTTTAGCATACGAAACTATTTTAACCTAAGTCGCCATATCTGTATCTACTTTAATTGTAATCACAAGATTTATCTGGATTGCCGCGTCGTCGCTAACAATAAGTACTTTGCCGCTAAAAATGCTGCGCATTTTCTTTACGCTAGATCTAAGTCACTCGCTGCTTCGTAGCTCACAGAGGCAAAGCGATAAATGCTTAATATTTTAAGTTCCACCGATCTCTGAAATCCTCGCAATTGTAAGGGTCACATAATTCGTTGACATTTACAATTAAGCAGAATTATTTTGAAATTGACTTTAAATGATTTGATTACTTAGACAACCGCTCATTTTTTGCGGACACCTGTGATTTTAATCAGGATTTATAACTTAAGCTAACTTAACCGTGCCCGTCGCAAAAATTCGGGCTGCCTAAGCAATCAAATCAAAAAAGTTTTCATAAAATTCGCAACACCCTGAAGCATATCGGATTGATGTAGCATTTAAGTTTTGCGAAGCAAAACAACGAAAACATCATCACAGCAGCCGCGCCGAATGCGGAAGGGTCGTTGCAATTTGAAGAAAACTTTTGAATTTACTACACTTATACTGTCAACGAATTGCGTGACCCTTACAGCAATGACCTAAGCTGCTACTTTAATTGATAACTTCTTGACTGAATATCTTGAGAGTTCATCAAAAACTAGTAAAGCATCTTCGTGATTTGCATAAGCAGGTCCAATCTGCACACTAAAGGTATTCTCTTCAGCAACGATTTTGAGAGGAACTCCTAATTTAGAATTGAGGGCTTGTTTATAGGATTCAGCTTCTCCCTTTTTCAAAAAACTACCACTAGTAATAATCAAACTTCTTGGTTCGCTTGAGTTTATCGTTTTTGTTAATTCTTGAAGCTTAGTTTCCTCAAGTTTTATATTTATGTCAGGAGCTGTGCTTACAGGCTTGAAAGTAAAAATTAAAAATACTGCTGCAATAACTGCGAAAGCTGTATAAATAGCTGTTTTACTGAAAGATAAACTAGTTTGAACTTTAAATTCCTCTGCTTTAGAAATTTTTTGAGAATTTGCAAATAACGGTTCAGCATTTAGTTCTTCTGCATCAAAAAAGTTTCTAGGTTGTTTGTAATATATTTCTACTTTAGGACTTGGCTCTTCTTCTTGATAGTATTCTGCTGCTTCTTCAAAGTACTCATGTTCTTCTTGGAGATTCGTGAACTCCTCAACACAAAAATCTTCATCTAATGAATTAGCCTGAGCATAATATTCTTCCGCTGTGATGATTTCTTTTTCTTTTGCTTCTTTAAGTTTTTCTTTAATGTCTTGTCTGAGTTTTTCGCTTAAAGAATTTGATCGAAAAATTTCTTTTTCATTAATTTCAACTTCTTCGATAATAAAATCTTCTTCAAATGCTTCAAATAATTCTTCTTGAACTTCTTCTTCAGGCTCAGTATGTAGATACATTGGTCTGATACCCAAGTTAATATTAGAGCGATTTATAATCGAGTTTGCCTTGTTTATTCGTTGTAGATCTTCAAATGACGGCATTAGATTTGGTTTATAGACAATATTTTACAATCTAGCTTTAAATAAGGGTAATTTTCAGCTATGATAATGATTGTGAAACGAATTTGCCTCCATATATGTATTTACTCCCTGTTTTTTACATTTTTTAACTCAAATGTTCAAGCTAAAGAAATAAAAAATTCTGTGATTGTTAGCTTAAAAGATTTAGTTGCTTCACCTAAATTATACTTAAATAAGAAAGTTGAAATAGAGGGGGACTTTAATTCTTTCAGCTCCCTTTCTTTAGACTACCAAAAGGCACAAAAAGATTCCAAAGAGTATATTGGTATTATTTTGAGTAGGCCCGATGAGCCTGAAATTCCTCTGGTAGAGCTGAAGATCTCAGTTCCATTAGAAATGTTCAAAAACGATAATATTTCAATTGAGTATGGAGATAAACTGCATTTAACCTCAAAAGTGTATGCTGTAGCCCTGGGTGAACCTTGGCTTGAAGTGAAAAGTTTAGAAGTAATTAAAAAAGCCATTAAAGAAGAGAAGTAAATTAATGTTTGAATTCTCATTAATAAATAAAGTTAAAGGTGTTGATGGTTATTTAATATTCGATGAAGACACCAATATACTCGACAAGGATATTAAAAATGAGAATTTTGATATTGATAAACTAAAAACCATGTTCAGAGCTGCCTTACTCAATCAAGCAAAGCTAAATCCATTAAACACCACTATTCTTCTAAGAGAGAAAGGAGTTACTCTAATTAGTAAAATTCACGGTTCTTATATAATGATTTTGGGTGGCCATGAAGAATCTGTCGATATTACGAAATTAAACAACCTAATTGATATCATTAGATCAGAGTTAGAAAAATTCAAGCGAGAACTTGCTTAAGGAAAATATTATGAAAAAAACAAACACATTATTAATAGCGATCCTATTTTTAGCAACAAGCTTAGGCGCTCAGGCTTTTCAGCAGCAGCCAATTTATCAAGGTCAAGCTAGCTACGTTATGGCAGGTACACCATTGAATGCAAGTATGGATACAACTTTAGGGACTGAATTTTCTAATGTAGGAGATAAATTTACTGCAACTTTATCTAGCCCTATTTACGCTGGCTCTCAGTTAGTTGCTCCTCCGGGATCAAAAGTAGAAGGCTTTGTAACTGAAGTTACGCCAGCCGGACGTGCTGGTAAGCCGGGTTCTATGGATTTAAGAATTACAAATGTAATTACTCCTTCTGGACAAAGAATACCTTTGTCAGCATCTATAAATAAAAGTACATTTAAATTAGAGGCAGACGGAAGTAGAGTTGGTCAATTAGCAAAAAATACAGCTGGTGGAGCTGCTGCCGGAAGTGTTACAAGCATGTTAGTTGGTACTATGGATGGTAAAAAAGGTGGAATGGGAAGAAACGCTGCTCTTGGTGCCGGCATGGGTGCTATTGCAGGATTAGGTTTCGGTGCATTCAAAAAAGGTCAAGAGCTGATTATCAAACAAGGTGAATCAATTCCATTTGTAGTTGAAGCTTCAACTCAGCCAGTATTTACTCCTCCTCCAACTCCTGTTCAACAATATGGAAGTAATTATAATCCTGGTGGCTATGCTGCTCCAGGTGGTTACCAAGCTGTTCCAACTCAGCAACCTGTATATCAACAACAACCTGCTGGTGGATTTGCTGATCCTTATTCTGCAGTTCCTTCAACAAACTATCAAAATCAGCAACCGATTAATCCTTATTTAGATTAATTCTTTTTACGAGCTGAGTTATCAAGTAAAGCCTAAATTAAAATTTTAGGTTTTACTTGGCGTTTACACTAAGCATATATTTAGATTGAACAACTATAATAGAGTAAGTAGAGTATGACAACAACAACTAAAATTTCAATCAAATTGCCTGATGGTTCTTCAAAAGAACTAGATAAAGGCAGTAATGGCGAAGACTTAGCGAAGTCAATTTCACCAGGTCTTGCAAAAAAAGCCATCGCGCTTGATGTAAATGGTCAAGTAAAAGATCTTTTTTATGAACTTCAAGATGCTGATGAGATAAAAATTATTACTGCGGGTGAAAGAAAAAGTTATGAGATTTTGAGACATACTACTTCACATATTTTGGCTGCAGTAGTCCAAAAAAAATATCCAAATGCAAAAGTTGGAGTTGGTCCAGCTACAGAAAATGGATTCTTCTATGATTTTAGAATTGAGGATCATAAAATTACTGATGATGACCTTATTGAAATCGAAAAAGAAATTAAGAAATTTGCTTCCGGCGCTTATAAATTAGTTAAAGAAGAAGTAAAAGATGTTGCAAGTAAAATTGCAGAATATAAAAAGGCTGGAGAAGTTTACAAAGCAGAATTACTTGAAGAACACAAGGATGATAATCCTACTGAGTACTATTTCGTTGATAATAATGGTGTTAAAGTTTGGTCGGATCATTGTCTAGGACCGCATTTGCCAAATACAAAATTTATAAAAGCTGTAAAGCTAACTAATGTTTCTGGAGCTTACTGGCGTGCAAAAGAAACAAATGATGTTATGCAAAGAGTTCACGGTACTGTTTGGTGGGATGAACAGGAATTAGAACAATATCTAGCGCGCAAGGAAGAAGCTGAAAAAAGAGACCATAGAAAACTTGCAAAAACTATGGATTTATTTTCTACGCACGAATTAGCTGGAGCTGGTTTGATTTTTTGGCATGCAAAACTTGCAACTGTAAGGCAAGAGCTTGAGACTTTTTGGAAACAATTACACCGTAAGGCTGGCTATGAGTTTGTGGTTACACCTCATATTGCAAAGTCAGAGCTTTGGGATACTTCGGGGCATAATAATTTTTACAAAGACAATATGTACTCACTTCAAGTTGATGATCAAGAGTATATTTTAAAACCAATGAACTGCCCTTTCCATGTTTTGATTTATAAGGATTCAAGACATAGTTATCGTGATCTGCCAATCAGAATGGCTGAGATGGGTACAGTCTATCGTAATGAAGCTTCTGGAGCAGTTCATGGACTTGCTCGTGTTCGCGGTTTTACTCAAGATGACGCACATATTTTTTGTACGCGCGATCAGTATGTAGATGAGATCAAAGGTGTTTATAGATTAATTGAAGAGATTTATTCTACTCTAGGTTTAGAGTTTCAAATGGAACTCTCAACAAAACCAGAGCAAGCAATTGGTGATGATGAGATTTGGGAATTTGCTGAGACTGGCTTGAAAAGAGCTCTTAGTGAGCTTGGAGCAAATTTTGAGATCAATCCAGGAGATGGAGCTTTCTACGGTCCTAAAATTGACTTTAAAGTAAAAGATGCGATCGGTCGTATTTGGCAATTAGCTACAATCCAACTAGACTTCAATCTACCAAATAGATTTGAGATGGAATATACTTCTGCTGACAATACAACAGAGCAACCAGTTATGATTCACCGTGCTATTTTTGGATCGCTTGAGAGAGTCTCAATGGTGCTCACCGAGCATTTTGCTGGAGCTTTCCCAACTTGGCTTGCTCCGGATCAGGTAATGCTTATCCCTATTAGTGATAGTCATAATGATTTTGTTACTAAACTAAAAAACAAACTTATTCAAAATGAAATTAGGGCAAAAACAGATTTAAGATCTGAAAGAATGAATTATAAAATCCGTGATGCTCAAGAAAAACAAGTACCTTACATGCTTGTGATTGGTGATAAAGAAGTTGAATCAGGTAAAGTAAATGTTCGTTTCCGTCGTAGTCAAAAACAAGTTGAGATGACGGTTGAAGAATTTATTGAAAAAATGCTTGAAGAAATAAAATCACGCAGCTTGAATAGCTTTATTGGTGACTAGCGTGAGCTTGCGCTTTTGCGCAAGTTTTGCAAGTGTCCAAAGGACTTTTGACCATAAGCGCTAGGTTAGTTGATAGGTAGAGAAAGAAAGTTTTAAATTAACTTGGGAACAAAATCTTGAATTTAGACGGCCATATACTTATGGTTATTGAATTATCGAAATTAGAACTTAAGAATATTGA
>CAIYXB010000242.1 GCA_903930015.1 uncultured bacterium
GATACCCCTGTTTTTCAGATTAGTGTATTTACGCAAGATATGGCAGATGGCTTTGATACTGCTAACGATATTTTGCAAGCATTACATGGCTATAGTGGAACTTTTGGTGGCGGTGGTCATAGTTTTAATGTTTCAAAAGCAGATGTAGTGTGGTTATATCATGGATACGACAATGAGATTGGGCTTCATAATATATTTATGGATTGCACTATATATATACCAACATAAGATTTTTTAATTTTTTTAATGTGAGGAAATAAATTATGGCACTTCCAAATAAAGTTTTACCAGGTTTTAGCGCAACCCTATATTGCCAACCTACTGCAACACCTACACCTTTAACTACTGCTAATCTTTCTGTATATGCAAGTGTTTCACCTATTGTTATTACAGGTAACTTAATTCCTGTAGAAGCAATTCCAGCATTTGGTCAAGATGATGCAATGGCTAACTTTAATGTAGCTGGTAGCCGTCAATCTGACAAAATTCCAACTCAAGCAGCTCCAACATCAATGACTATTACTGCTGCATGGAATCCTGCTGACACTAACCTTCTTTTAATTCGTGGCGATGCTTATTCAGGCACAGTTGATCGCACTTTTGTTATTTCAGCTAGCGATGGCACAGGTATTGTAAACTATGCATTTAATGGCCGAGTAGGTCAATTCACAGTTGATCCTAATCCAACTGCTGAAGCTAAATGCACATTTACAATTCATCCGCGTGGCAATCAATACGGCTGGTCAAACAACGCTTAATAAGGATTGAATATGAAATTATCTGAAGCTATTGAATTATTAACAAGCACCTATCAAAGCCTTGATGCAGCAGCTTTAGGCTTGCCTGTAGATGCAAAAGAAGTTGCTGATGCTTTAGCAAAAGCTAATCCTGATAGTGCTGAATATGTTGCACTACAAGCATTAGCTAAAGTTAATCCTTATGAAAATACAAAAAAAGAAAAGGTAATACAAAATGACGACACAAATAAATAATAGCGATGATTTATTAAGTTATTTGGTATCCCAAGCTAATTCAGGTCAAAAGAATTGGTTTGGGTTTGCCCAACAACGCTTAACAGGTATTAATTTAGCCCATGAGATTGCAAAACATCATGCGGATAAAATGTCACCTGAAGAAGCAGTTGATTATGCTATTAAATTAAATAATGCGATTTATCATAAAATAATCAAGGCAGATTAATGAGTGTCAAATTTGCGGTCAATGGACTAAAAGAAACTCTTGATGCATTTAAAGAATTTCAAGAGCAGTTTGGAGATAAAGACGCAAAAAGCAAGGTATTAATACCAGCAGTTAGAGAAGCTATGAAGCCTGTATTGGCTATGGCAAAAGCATTGTCACCTAAAGACACAGGCGCATTGGATCGTTCTTTGTATATTACCGCAAGGCGACCTACTAGAAAAGATATGAAGTCAAGATATGTAACACCAAAAGATTCTGTTATATCTCTCGTTTCATCTCGACCAATTCCTAAAAAAGTAAAGCAACAATTTCAAGCTCAATATGGTGATTTAAAAGGCAAGGAATATAAAAAGGCTAAAAGAAAATTTTATACTGAAGCTGGCGTTATGTTTGACGCTAGAGCTATAGCTAATGAATTTGGAACTGCTAATATGTCAGCCAAACCATTTATGCGAGTATCATTAGAATCACAAGCTCAAGCAGTTGCAGCAAGATTAGGTCTTATAATTAAACAAAAAATGGATGCATATA
>CAIYXB010000243.1 GCA_903930015.1 uncultured bacterium
GTTAAATTGTTTGGGCTTTGTAATAAAGCCAAACTTAAAACTATTCCTAATCCAGGAATAATCTCTGTATCTTTCTTATTTTCTGATTTGGTATCTTCTTTTTTAGATTCATTTTTAACTTCGCTTGTAGTGCTAGTTAATGCATTACTGAATGTCTGCACAATATCTGTCTGTGCAATCACAGATTCTATTATCGTAGGCGTAGCACTTGTGTTGAATATTCCGTTTGGATTCACAGGGCTTATTACACTCACAGGGCTTGTTACATTGTTCTGATTGTCTAATGTCATCTTGCAAGTATTGGATGTTTCCGACCAAGTTGTCCAAATTGGCAAACCATACGGATCGGAGCATTGAGAAATTCTTAATTCCGTTATTAATCCTTCGTAACCACTTGCGCATGATAAAGTCCTTGTTTCTGTCGTTGATACACAAGTTGGCGGATCAGCAACACAATTATTTGATGCATCTTGCCAAGCCGACCAATCGCTTGTGCTACAAGTATAATACCTAACTTGATTTAATGCACCTGTAAAATGTATAGGGCATGATAAAGTTTTAGTTTCTGTAGCGTCTGTGCAAGCGGGCTGAATATAAGGCGCGCATATCGGATCATTAGGATGATAAGGACACCAATATCCCGTAAGCGCAATTGCGTCATCTATGTCATAGCATTGTAAATTTGTTATGTATCCATTTTGATCAGGAACATAAGTGCAATACCAAGCATAAGCATTACTGCTTATCAACAATAACAGGAAGCTTAAAATCCGAGCCATATAATTTATAGAATCTTTCAGGGTATCGTTTAAACCAAGCGCGTCTTGCAACATCGCCTAATGCTCCACCAAATGGGCAAGGGCTAGATGCCATTTCCATTGCTTCCCATATTGATTCATCTTGACACATTAAACTTACCGCACTTACTTTTAATCCTAAATTAGATAAGGTTTCTGCTTTAACTACTCTTGCGCAATTTTCATCTTCTACTGTAAATCCACCGCTAAAAGAAACAACACCTGTATTAGCTCCGCCACTTACGCCTGTTTTACAAATCTTCGGATTCATAGTAGAAATAGAAGGCGCAATAGCTGAAGGAACAGGCATGCCTTTATTGTTTGTAGTTATGTTAGTATCAGCCGCAAATACTTGATCAGAAATAATAGCCAATAGGCCACCAATAACAAGGGCTAATATAAATGTTATAACTTTATTCATTTAAAATTCCTTTATATCAAATTTATACATATCACAAATTCTTTTTGCTATTCTATTAAACTTTAGCTCATGCTGGTCAAAGTCATGGTGATTACTTTTATACAATGCAACATGAATGCACTCATGCATCATAGTTTGAAATAAATGATCCCATGTATCACACATCTTATCAATCTCAATTCTCATTGGCTCTGTATGAAAGTAACCAAACACTTCATTGGTATTTATCACACTAAAACTAATTTTGTGCGGTTGCGGCATGGGGTATTCATTAAACGGGGGTAATGATGCACATAACTTATATATCTTACGCAAATTCTGTTTTGTCAGCAATTTGTTTGGCATAATCTGTGTCATCGTATTGAATGATTCCATTGGGTGAATAGTAAAGATAAATGCCCTTGTTTTCTTCTTGAGTTTTTAATGTGTGATGGGGCGCACACAAACTTTGAAACAAATTACTTCTAAATTTATTTTGATCTTGTCTGTGAGGAAATACATGGTCTATATGAAGCGCTTGAACTACTTTGCCTTCAAGCAAACATGCTTCACATAATGGTTTCTTACTTAATTGTATAACTCTTTGTTTTTTCCAAAAGGCCGTTGCATAAAGCTTACTATTTTCTTTGCCTTTTTCTGTTATAGCGCCACCATGCTCATTGCAAAAAGTTGATCGGCTAGTCTTTTCATTCTTGCAACCTAATTCCCGACACTTGGTGTTAAGAGGTGCAGTTGGCATTAAATTACCTATTCATAATATAAATGGCAATAATCATAATGATAACGCCAAGCAATAATTCTATCATAAATTGCCTTTGATTAATTTTAAAGTTTCCGCTAATAAATCAACTTCCGATCCAAACTTTCTTTCAAATTCTTTTTGTCCTGCATGTAAAGCTATCCCATAACCGCCATTTTGATGATGGTTTGGACATAAGGGTATTGCCAGGCTAAAATGACTGCGCTGGGATAACCCAACACCATGTCTAATATGATGAATATGAGGTGGGCTATAACCCCATCCTTCTCGCCTACATACTATACATCCTAATTGCGACAGTTTATCGTAGTGTTTTTTTTCATCCTTATTCAATCGACCATCCTAATTGTGAAAAATACGATTCTATTTGCTGAATATATAAACTAAATTCCTCGACTGACAAATCTGTAGTTGATCTAACATAAGGCACTTGCACTTCATTTATTGTTTTTTGTTCTGTGAGAAATAAATGCCCGCATAAAAGATGCACTTCCATAGGTAAGTAACCTGTAAATTGACTAATGCTTTTATATAACCTACCCCACAAAAACTTATTTGCTTCAATCGACCTTTTATCACCGCTAACCTTTTCTTTGATCGTAACTTGAGGTGTCTTTCCTTGTTTGATTAATTCTTCCAAATA
>CAIYXB010000244.1 GCA_903930015.1 uncultured bacterium
GCAGCAAGTTCTTTTAGTCTTCTATTATCACTAAAAAAATTAGTTAGATTTGTAAGAGCTGTTGGGATAGAAACTAGAGCAGCTGATCCTAATGCTTTCAATCCAGTCCAATTTTTATCTGTCAAAGATTCAAAGTAATCATCAGCATTTTTGCCGCTTGTTAAAAGAGTCCTTGTTGCACCAGTGACAGAGTGACCAAAACCATTCTTAATAAAATTGGCTACTGCTCCTATTGTTTTTCCAAGATGAGTTGAATAGGTTGCTGCAGCTTTTGCTAAAACTGTTACTGACATTAGGCTACTACTCCTTCTTTAGAATATTTATTCTTCAATTCATTTAGTTGGGAATTTGTGCCGTCATTTTTGTATTGCATCCAATCAGGCAAAATAGACCATTTGCCATACATTGACCAATCCTTACCACCAATAAGTCCAGGTAAATCTGGTATCACATAAGAAAGTGCGGTTTGTAGGACTCCACCAGTCTCTCCAACAAAAATATCACCAGCAGTATCATATACAGCTTTTCCCATTGCTCCTAAAGTATCAGGGTTCTTTTTCATGGCAACAGCAACATGTGCAAGAGCAGCACCAGCGGTAACAGTACCAATTACTACTTTCCCGATAAATTTTAATGGACCAGGTAAGAAGTTTGTAGCCATATCAAGACCTTTCGTTGCATATTTCCAAAATCCTTTACCTAAAGTTTTCGCACCATGTGTTCCACCCCTAGTTAGTTTTCCTGTCCAGCCGGCTTGATCTAATTGTTGCAAAGCTCGTTCTGAGTTAATAATCCGGTTGCCAATCTTAGTTGTCAATCTCCCTTTCTCCATCTTTTGATGAGCTTGTTTGATTATTTCTAATTCATCTAAATTGTTAATATTGTATGCTTTAAGTGTTTCAGCTGACACAAATGATTCTTTAACATGTGGAATAGATTTCATTACATTCAATGTCGTAGCAGCTGTCATAGTTTGTCCAGCGAATTTTAAACTGCCATCAGCAACATTTCCGGCTATTCCATATTCACTTGTGTTGTAACCTTGGTCTTTTATAGCTTGTAAGTGATCTCTTTTTTCAATTAGCTTTCCTACAGTTTTCTCTAATAATTCTTTGTCATAGATAAAACCTTTCTCGTAATCTTTTAGATCTTTTTTTGCTTGAGGATTTTCGGATACTGCTTCTTTTGCCGCATCTCTTAATTCGATATAGTGAGCTGCTTTTATTTGATTGTCTCCTGCTGCTTCTTTTGATAATTCCATCAGAGCTGTGATTTTGTTTAGATCTTTTGGATCTTTTGCTGATTGAATCATTTTAATAATGTCATTTAATACATCTATTCTTTTATCAATATATATTGATGAACTACCTCTTTCCCCTGTATAAACTGCTTTAGGTAACTCACGAAGCTCTTTGCCAAAGCTGTATTCACTGTTAAAATTAAATGATGAATAAAGTTCTTTTAGGTCTTTTAAATTAAAACCTGAATTCTCTAGAGTATTTTTATTGTCTCTATATATTTGTTGATCAATTTTTCTAAAATTAACTTTAGGACCTTGGTTTGCATTTTCGCCCTTGATAAAATTGATTCCATCTTCTACGCTGATTAATGACATTATTTTTTCCTTGTAGTTTTGATTTCGAGTAATTTGTATTAACTCTTTCTTAATTAATATAAAGACTAAAAGCATTATTATTTGACACTAATATGTATTAATATTTTATTGTCAAAAACTTTCTTAACCAAA
>CAIYXB010000245.1 GCA_903930015.1 uncultured bacterium
AATCCAATGAAAGTTTATGCTAACTTTAGCTTACCTACTTTCATTTCTAATCCTGGAGAGTGTAAAATTAATGATGTAAAGAAGATTTGGATTGAGAGAAGTATTTTAAATAAATTGGCTCACTAATTCAGGACACTACAACATCCATCCCAATCAAAGTTCCACCTGGATTTTCAGCAGGTTTTTTGCTGCAGGAGGAGCTACTAGAGCTCTAAGTCTTTTTCTTAGTGCATCTTTTTTTTCAGAGAATAATTTTAAGAAGTCATCTCCAAGATGACCAGCACTCTTATAAGCATTCACTATTCGGGCAAAATTACTCCCATTAATATACATGTTTTTGTTATCTAGTGAGTTTGGATTTTCTAAAATTTGTTTTAATGCTGCTAACATCTGAATTTTTGGAGATTCTTTCCTCTTTACAGTGCCATCACTGTAAGTTACATCAAAAACAGCTGCCCCATTTTTTTGTGGACTCCTTTAAACTCAGCACTTACCCTTGTTGCCTTAGCTTTATCACCTGCCCCTGATGCAGTTCCAACTTTAGTAATTTCATCCACCATAAAAAGATTTTTTTAACCCCAACCTACAATTAAAAAATAAAAAATCACTAAAGTGTTATATTAAGGAAATTATCCAAGAAATTCTTTTTAGTTTTACTTTGACTTAAAAAGCTACAATAGCTATATAGATTGCCGTTGTGGCGGAATTGACTAAATTGTTCGCGATTGACTTAGGAAAAAATGCCTAAACGGCATTTTTGACGCTCTTTATAACATTATTGAATTTATAGTAAAAATGGTACCGTTGGTCGGAATCGAACCGACACTCCCAAAAGGGAACAAGATTTTGAGTCTAGCGCGTCTACCAATTCCGCCACAACGGCTCAAGACAACTTATGTCTATTGCAATTAGAATTATAACTTATGAGACTGATTCCAAACCCCTTATTTACAAACGAAATATAAAATTATTCACTAAATCGGGTTTGAAATCAGTCTCACAAAGACAATCTAATTTGAAAATCCCAATTACTGCAAACGTTTACAGAGATTGTCTTTGATTGTTTTTATGGGCGCAGATTATTCCAAAGCCATATCTCAGAAATATAAAGAAGTTTCAATACATATTTGGCTTTGGAATCGCGCCCCTGATATAAAGGAGAACTACTCTTAATATATAGTAAGTCTAATAAAAAAGGTCCAAATTTTACTTTGAACCTTTTTGTTTTAATAAAGAATGTATCACAGAGCTAACGCTCGCAATGACATTAAACCTTCATCGCAGCAGCAACTTCAGCAGCGTAGTCTTCAGTTTTCTTTTCTACACCAGCACCTAAATCAAGTCTAGTGAAAGATTCAACTTTAGCACTACCAAGATATTGGCTGATCTTTTGACCAGGATCTTTGATGAAAGCTTGCTCGTTTAAAACTTTTGCTGCAAGAATTTTATCAACTCTACCACCAACAATCTTCTCAACCATTTCAGCAGGTTTACCAGCTAAATCGTCTTTTTTACTTTCAATTTCTTTTTCTTTTTCGATAGTTTCAGGATCGATTTCATTTTTTGAAATATACTCAGGAGCAGGGTTTGCAGCTGCTATATGCATTGCCATATCGCTAGCTTTTTCTTTATTGTCTTCAGATAAAGCAACAATAACTCCAACTTTAGATCCTACAGGATGTACGTAGTGGCCAACAGTACCACTTGCGCTAACAAGAGCTACTCTTCTAACATCAACTTTCTCTCCGATCTTGGCGGTTAATTCGATAGCACCTTCTTTGATAGATTTGCCGTTTAAAGTAGCATCTAAAAGGTCTTCGATGTTATCAATTTTATTATCAACAGCAGTCTTTGCAACAGCTTCAATAAATCTTACAAAGTCCTCATTTTTAGCAACGAAATCCGTTTGAGAATTTACTTCTACAACAGCAGCAGTCTTTCTATCGTTAGAAACAGCAGCACGGATAAGTCCTTCAGCTGCTATGTTACCAGCTTTCTTGGCTGCGCTTGCCATTCCCTTTTGTCTTAAAAAAGCGACAGCTTCATCAAGATTACCACCAACTTCTGTTAGTGCTCTTTTACAGTCCATCATACCAGCGCCAGTCATTTGTCTTAACTCAGCTACATCTTTTGCAGTGAAACTCATTTTGAAATTCTCCTTTGTTATAGATTGTCACGTCGTTGCACTCCTTGCAATGACGGACTTTTTAAAATTACTATCTCTTTTTTGAAAGTGCTTTACCATCGATGATTGCGTCAGTTAAAAACTTAGCAATTAAATCAATAGATCTCATTGAATCATCGTTAGCAGGGATAATAAAATCAATTCCTGTTGGATCGCAGTTAGTGTCTGTTAAAGCAACTGTTGCACAGTTAACTTTACGAGCTTCAATCAAAGCGATCGAATCTTTGGTTTGGTCAAAAGCAACAATAACTTCAGGCTTACCTCTCATCTTTTTAAGACCGCCCAATGATTTGTTTAATTTAAAAATTTGTCTGTTGATTGATGCAACTTCTTTTTTAGCATAAGCTTGGAAACCACCAGTTTCTTTTTGAAGTTCTAATTCTCTTAGTTTGTTTAATCTTGCTCTGATTGTTTCAAAGTTTGTAATCAAACCACCAAGCCATCTTTGGTTGATGTAAAATATTTCAGCTCTATCAGCTTGATCTTTGATAATTTGTGAAGTTTGTTTTGAAGTACCAACTAAAAGAATATTTTTATTCAGTTTAGCTTGTTGCTTTAAGAAATCAGCCGCTCTAAAAAGGTGATTTACAGTCATTGAAAGGTTGATAATGTGAATACCATCTTTGGTGTCAAAAATATAATCTTCCATTTTAGGATTCCAATCTTTTTTTGGATGACCTAAATGAACACCAGCTTCAACTAAATCTCTTAAGAGCTTCTTGGCCTTATCTTTGATATCTTGGCTTTGTTGTTCTTGATTCACTTCTGGTACTTCTGTAACGGTAGACATATTGATCTGTATTCCTTTTTGCTATATTTACGTAGCGATCAGTTATTTTAGCAACTTTAGATATTTAACACGTAAATCATGGCTAAAGCTGGGTTTTTTTTAATAATTTTCTAACAGATGGTCTACTAGGAGTGACTCCAAACTCGAATTTAAATTATCAAATACCAAATTCTAACAAATAAAGGGGTTTGGAATCACTCCTACAAAGGCAATGAAATTCACTCAAAAATCACTTAAATACTTTTACTAATTGCCTTTGATCGTGTTTTGGGCGTAGATTCTTCCAAAGCTATAAAATTACATAAATCAAGAATAATAGCTAAAGTCACGCTTTGGAATCACGCCCATTTACAGCTCATTAACCAAAGCGTGCTTATATATAAGTAGAGTCGATGGTTTTTAAATTTAGACTAGATAAAGTTTTAATGATGCGGCAAGAAGCTGTTGATAAGGCTCGTCTTGTGGTTGTTGATGCTGCTATAGCACTTACCAAGGCTCAAAAGGCTCTTGATGAAAATATTCGTGAGATTAAGCAAAGGAATGAGGACTTAATCAAAAATAACTATAATATGGCTCAGGATCACTTAAGGGTTATCAAAGCTATGCATATACAGCAAAAAAAGCTAAAAGATAACGTAAAAAGCGCTGAATTTAGGCTAGAAAAAGCTAAAAAAGACCTTCTGGATGCGCAAATGAAGCTTGAAGCCTTGCAGAAGTTAAAAGAGAAGCGAGCGGAAGAGTATTATATTGAAGAGAATCTTTTGGAGCAAAAGGAGACTGATGAGAGGGTAAGTCTTAAATTTGCCACTGATATGCTTCACAATGCCCAAGAGCTTGAAGAAAACTAGGGTAACCCTCGGGGTCTAACCCCAAAAGTCTTAACCTGGGTTTAATTAGGCATTGTTACCTTAGTTTTATGCAGCAGGGAGTTTTTACAAATACAGGTGTGAACCATATACCAAATATAAATCAAGGAGCAAATTCTTTGATTGCAAAAGGGCCACAAAAGTCAAATTTTGCAAATGAATTTAGTAAATTACAAAATGCAAATGAATTAATAAGACAAGAAAATACTGGTGCTACTTTAGACCAAAATCAAGGACAACCACAACTTTTATCTGCAGATGCTGAAGTAGCAAAATTCAAAGATGTTTTAAAGCAAGCGCTCGCAAACAAGGGCTTAGATTACGATACACTAACTCCAGAGCTAAAGGAAAAACTTGCACTAATGCAAGATGCTGTTAAGCAAGAAGCAGTTAAAAGACAAGGTCAAGATGAGTCTAATAAAAGTGCTGAAGATATTCAAAATAAATTTTCAACAAATGAATCAACTTTAGCAAATGTTGGTCAAGAAAACCAAAAACAAATTACAGAAGCTGTTCGTGAAGGTAATCTAGGACAGCAACAGCAGAACCAGGATAATTCTAACGACAGAAAAAAACAACTTGCAAATTGGGAAGATTTAGCTCCAAGAGTAACAGAGGATCCAAAGAACCGAGCAGTTAGAATTGATATTCCAGGTTTACCAGAGATTGAAACCATAATTGTAAGAATGCAAGGTGGAAAAGTCTCAATCCAAACCGTTGGAGATGGTAGAACCATGGGTAGACTTCAGTCTCGCGAACAAGAATTAGTTGCAAGATTAAGCTCTCACAATATTTCCCTAGAAAGCCTCAAAACCTTTGACTCAGAAGTCCTAAACAAAGGAAAAGTGTAGTAATGAATAAGATTCAACATATCTCACAAAACGCAACCATTAATTCAGTTGAGATGATTAATACAATCTCAGGAAATATTTATGGTTATGCACAAAATGGACACAGAGCAAAAAGATATAAGTTCTCTGATTATATGGGCGGTGGGCAGATCCACGCTAATGGCTATAGTTGGGCTCAAGGTAAGCAAGAGCCGCGTTTTGGTGAATGGACCAAGATGATGATAAAAGGTAGAGGTCTTTTTGAAGTTAAAGATCCTAAATATGACAAAAATTATTTCACTAGATTGGGTGATTTCCATTTAGACTCTAGTGGTTATTTAGTAACATCAGAAGGCTATAGAGTGCAAGCAATACCACTCACTGCTTCAGTTACAGAGATTAAAGGGCCTTTGCCAGAGAATCAAACGTATAAACAAGTCAATCCGCATATGGTTGATCCTTTTAATAATCCTTATACAAACAATAAGCAGAATTTAAATCCACCAGGTAATCCTATTGCAAGCGCTCAGAATGTAAATCTTGGGCTTGATCCTCGCAATGGACGTTATTTAGGAAAATTTGATGAATTAAAAGTTGGCGATGATGGAGTGATTTATGGTCGCGACGGAGCTAATATTGTTTCACTATATAGATTACGAGTTGTTGATTTTAATAATGTGGATGGACTTCAGGATATTAAGGATGGCGTCTACTATAAATCAACAGATCAAAGTGGACTTCCAATCATGGTGCAAAACTCAAGTACAGTTATTATTGGAGAAGCGCTTGAAAAAAGTAATTCTTGGATTAAAGTGGAAGCACATAATTTAACTGATGCTCAAAGATATTTTCAGTCTGCGTCTCAGATTCACAAGTTAGCAGATAAGATTTCTGGTACTGCGATAGAGATGATTCAGTAATTTCAAGCTGGTCATCCCAATGGGTTCAAATTCCCTTGTTCAAAGGAAAATCCTTATACTATCAGTGACGAAGGAATGGATTGTCACAACCACTTCGAGTGACTGTATTAAAGCGTGATCGAGAGAAGTGCGTAAGCAGGATGCTGCGTTCCTTAATCCCAAAATCTTTAATAATTACTAGCAAATGACCAACTAGGGCTCCAAGTAAGCTAAAATATTTATTCTATGGCGAATGTTGCAATTTCAATAAGATTAGATAGTCCTGAGGCAAAAGATTTAATTAGCTCAAAGACAGTTAATCTCGATGATATAAATGACTGGAAGCAAATAGCCGAAAATGTTTATCAAGCAACTTTTAAGCCTTATTTTTCAAACCATGAAGTAGTTCTTAGTTTTTGTAGGGCTGCGGAAATTCAAAAGTTAAATAGTTATTTTCGAAATATTGATGAGCCAACAGATGTACTTTCTTTTAACTCAATTGGAAATTTAAGTGAAGATCTTGCTAAGTTTGACGACCTTACTCAAATTCAAGAAGAAGTAGAACCAGACGCAACTTTAGGTGATGTGATTATTTGTATAGAAAAAGCACAAATTCAAGCTAAAGAAAAAAATATAAGTCTTAAAGAAGAGCTTCAAATACTTTTTATTCATGGTTTATTACATTTACTTGGTTATGATCATGAGACTCCTGAAGAGGCAAGAGAAATGTTTGCACTTCAAGAAAAAATTATTACAGGAAATTTCAGTATCCAAAGTTTAAAGTAGACTTAAGGGATGCCTTAAAACTAAGTTTTTCAATAGGGCGTCCAGATAAAATGCCGCGATTCCAAAGCCAAATATGTATTGAAGTTTCTTTGTATTACTGTGAGCTATGGCTTTGGAAGAATCTGCGCCATGACAAAAGTCACCGAACCGGTTGTTGCGAAGCAACAAAAAATTCTCAAAGATACCTCGTCAGCTTGCTGCGAGCTTAGAGAAATTTTAGGTGAGGTGTCATTTTCAGTGTATTCTTAATTAGATGCAGGTTTTTAACAATTTAACCAGAAAATTGGAAGCTTTTAGTCCTAAGAATAAAGGATTTATAACTATATATAGTTGTGGTCCTACTGTATATGATGTTTCCCATGTTGGTCATGCACGCAGTTGCATAGTGTGGGATATGCTATGTCGCTTTTTAAAATTTAATTTTGAAGATAATTTAGAACCAGGACAAGAAGCTCATAAGGTAATTTGGATCCGTAATATAACGAACGTTGATGACAAGATAGTCAATAGAGCAGTGGAAGCTGGTATTAGCCCAGATAAACTATCAAGAATTTATACCCACGAGTTTTGGAGTGATATGACAGCACTCAATATTAGTTGGCCTGATTTAGAACCTAGAGCAACTGACTTTATTCGCGAGATGATCAAATTTATTGAAGATTTGATTGAAAAAGGTTTTGCTTATGAAGTTCAAGGAGATGTTTACTTTAGAGTTCATAAGCATAAAGATTATGGTCAGTTGAAAGGACTTTCTATTGCAGATTTAGAAAAGGGTGAAGCTCGAGTTGATACTAATTCTAAAAAAGAAAATCAACTAGATTTTGCTTTATGGAAAGCTTTTCCGAGAGAGGAATATAGTTTTGATTCGCCGTGGGGTAAAGGACGTCCTGGCTGGCATTTAGAGTGCAGTACTATGATCAAAAGTATTTTAGAAGATTTGAATCTTGGTAGTACTTTGGATATTCATTCTGGTGGAGATGATTTGATTTTCCCTCATCATGAAAATGAGTGTGCTCAATCCGAATGCTTGTCTGATACAAAGCTAGCAAAGTATTGGATGCACAATGGTATGGTCATGATCAATGGCAAAAAAATGTCTAAATCAGAAAATAACTTCATGACTATCAAAGATCTACTTGAGAAATATTCACCAAGTACGATTAGATATTTCGCTTTATCAACTCATTACAAGAAGCAGATTAACTTTTCTGATGAGGCGCTTAGTGCTGCTCAAACGGGCTTTAATAAATTACTTGAGTCAATTTCAAAAAACGAAAAAGAAAAAGAATTAGACAATGCTTTAATAAGTTCATTTAGAGATGCTATGAAGCAAGATCTAAATACGCCTCAAGCACTAGCGATGCTTTTTGATAATAAAGACAAGCCCTTAACCGTTTCTTACCTTTTGGCTGTTTTGGGTTTTGACTTAAGTCAAAAAACATCAGCTCAAGGAGCAAGTTTGAATAGTAAATTCGATTCAGTCATGAGATTACTACTAGATATAAGGGCAAAAGCTCGTGAAAACAAAGACTTTGCGATGGGTGATTTGGTTAGGGATTCTTTAACCTCAATTGGGATCAAAATCAAAGACAATAGAAACGACCAAAGTGAATGGGAAATTGAGTAATTATTCCACTAAATTAACTAAAACTAGTACAAAAGACTTAAGTCATACGTACTACCGGCCGATAATAGAAGTTGAGATGGAGCAGAAAGTAGACATACTGTTTATTGAAGAAAGGTTAACGGATAAGTTAACTGATACTTTTGGGACTGGGGAATTCTCAGATGCTTTGAATATCAAAGTAGCCTACTCAATAAGAGAATCAATAGCTTGGCTAGAGACTGAGCATTTTGATTTGGCTGTTCTCGATATGGAAGTTCAAGATCCTGAGAGTTTAAAAACCATTTTAAGTATTTTACTGAACGTAAAAGACTTACCAGTTTTGGTTGTTGCAGAAAGCACACAGCTAAAATTCTTATTTGAAAGAATGAATCTAGGAACGGAATTCTATGTTGCAAAATCAAAATTTGATGCTTCGAATTTTCATGAAAAAGTGAGTTTCTTGATTGAAACATATAAAGTGTCAAATACGGATCTGCATTTATTTAAGAACAATTTTTTATTATAAGAGGAAAAGAGGGATGATTAAAATATTTTGTATAGAAGATAATGTTCAAGAGATATACTTGGTAAAACACTTTCTTTCAGAGAGTTTGATTGAGGGATTTCATTTTGATCATGCACCAAGCCTTCAAGAAAGTTTTGAGAAATTATCTGCAGGGAAATTTGATGTAGTTATACTTGAT
>CAIYXB010000246.1 GCA_903930015.1 uncultured bacterium
AACATAGTCGCATACAGTGACGATGCAACTATCGCAGAGTCAATTTTGACTGGCACTGAATTAGAAAAACAAGAGAAATCTATATCAAAGACTATCGAAAACCTAAAAGCAAGCTTAACTAAGCCTATAGATAAAATTAAAAATAATCTTACGACAGAGACAAGAGAAAGCATTACCGAGACAAGAGATGTTATAACTGATGAGACTGGTAAAACTGAAATCACGGAGTCAAAAGAAATTATCACTCTTAATAAAGGTGAAACCAAAGTTGTAAAGACTCAAAGCAAGGAGATTATTATGGAAGCAAAACCAATGGCAGAAGTTAAAAAAGAACAAAAAAAGAGTGAAACTTTTGTTGTTCTAAAAACAGAAAAAGGTGACGTAAAAATCAAACTTTACATGGATAAAGCACCTATTACAGCTGGAAATTTTTTAGATCTTGCGAAAAAGAAATTTTACAACGGACTTACTTTCCATAGGTTAATTTCAGGCTTTATGATTCAAGGTGGCTGCCCACTTGGAACTGGGACTGGAAACTATGTTGATCCTACGACAAAACAACCACGCTACATCAAGCATGAAACACACCCTGAGTTAAAGCACGATAAAGAAGGTGTTGTTGCTATGGCAAGAACTTCAGATCCTGACACTGCAAGCTCACAGTTTTTTATTGACTTAGGTCCTCAACCATTCTTAAATGCTGGTGGAGCAGATCCTTATGGTTATGCTGTTTTTGGTCAAGTTGTTGAAGGGATGGCTGTTGTTCATAAAATCATGAAAGAGAACATTGCACCTTATCCTGGTTCTGACGGAACTTCTAATCCGGTTAAGATAGTTACTACAGAAGTTATTGAATAGGCTAAAGGCTTGTCACCAAATCATCCATAGCTGCGTTATATGTATGTCTCGCTCTGAACGATTTTGTAACAAGCCTAAAATTTAACAAGCAAGGCAAAGTTTAGCTACAATATTAATATGTTCACAGGACTTATCGAAGAACTCGGCACTATCTCTGCTCTTGAAAAAGAGGGTTCTAACTTAAATATTCAAATATCCTGTTCAAAAGTTCTTAGCGACATAGAACTAGGTGCAAGTATCGCTATCGACGGCGTGTGTCAAACTGTTACTAAATTTGATGACAAAAGTTTTTGGGTTACTGCAATCAAAGAGACGCTTGATTTAACTAATTTTCACCAACTACAAATCAGCTCTAAAGTAAACCTAGAAAGATGTCTTAGACCTCAAGACAGACTCGGCGGGCACATAGTTCAGGGTCACGTAGATTCAATGGCAAGCCTAGAAAGGGTGGATACTTTAGACGGTAGTTATGAACTCTATTTCAAAATTGAGCCTAAAGCATCTCGCTACATCATCTACAAAGGCTCAATAGCCATTAACGGTATAAGCCTTACTGTAGCTGGGATTGATGAGACTATTTTAAAAGTCTGTATCATCCCAAAAACTTGGGAGTTAACAAACTTAGCTCAATTAAAGCTAGGTCAAAAAGTAAACATTGAAGTAGACCAAGTTGCAAAATATATTGAAAAGTTAGTAGCAACAGGACTTACTAGCTTGGCTTAGTACAAGGCATATTCGAGGCGAAAAAGCGCAGTTTACTGGTTGTAAATGAGCATTTTGAGCCAAGAATTAACGCAGTAAAGTTCCTTTTATCCTTTCGTTCATAGCCACCAAGCAAGCTTGTGGCTATTCTCTACAGTCTAAAATAAGTCAAGCTCGTAAGTCCTGTACTACTTAGCCAAAGCTTCTGTTAAATTACGATTACCCGTTGCAGTAATTAAAATATCATCTTCAATTCTGATACCAATTTTCTTTTCTTTGATATAAATGCCAGGCTCAATTGTTGTCACCATGCCAGGTACATACTTTGATGTTTTTCTATCGACGCCAGCATCATGTACATCTAATCCCAATGAATGTCCTGCACTATGCATGTAATATTTTTTGATTTGGTTAGGGTCATTTTTATCTTTGATATAACCCAAGTTTTGTAGCCCTTCTGCGATAATGATCGTAACAACGTCGTTAGTCTCCTGAAAACTATTGCCAACCTTAATCGTCTCCATAGCTTTAAGCTGAGCCTCTAGAACAACGTCATAGACATCTTTTTGATCTTTAGTGAATTCACCAGTAGCAGCATGTACTCTTGTGATATCACTGGCATACATTTCGTATTCAGCACCTGCATCAATCAAAATCAAATCACCTTTTTGGATTTTCTCATTATTGGAAATATAGTGTAGGATACAGCTATTCTCACCAGCAGCAACAATCGACGGATAAGCCCATCCAGAAGCTCCTTGCGAGCGAAAAACTTGATTCAACTTAGCCTCAACTTCATATTCATAAATGCCTGGAGTAATAATTTCTTTTGCCATGCGATGTGCTTGCACTGCAATATCTGCTGATTTTTGCATCAAAGCAATTTCAGCATCAGACTTAATTGATCTAAGCGAGTGCACAAAATTCGTTAATTCTTTTTCTTTAGCATTACAAAATTTTTCTTCTTTAAATTCATCAGTGTCAAAAGCTTTATCTGCATCAAAATTTTCAATAGCACCCTCTAAACCCTCTCTGTGACCTTCCCAAACAGTGTGATGTGGATCGACAGCCTCAACAAAAAGGGTAAAAGGGTGTTGAGAGCTTGGATCAAAAACAGCAATCGCATTTGCCTCTTTAAAACCAGTTAGATAATAAAAATCACTACTCGCTCTGAAAGGATAATTAACATCATTGGAAAAAATTTTACGAGAACCACTTCTTACAAAAAATTGGTAATTTTTTCCATCTTTTTTAGACAGTTCCTCCAAAAAGTTTAGTACTTTTTTTCTGCGCTCTTTAAACTCTACTTTTGAAATCATCACTGTGTTATTTAATCGCAATTATATATGATTAGCGCCGTTTTGAAGGTTTTTATGATTTATGAAGAAGCCTTTAGGTTTAACGGCAAGTCTTTTAGTGGAATGATATTATTAGTGATTGTGATTAGATTTATCTTATTCATATTCGGAATTTGTCTGGGCATGGCTGCTGCAATTGCTGCTTTACCATTACCTGGCAAAACTTTTTTCAACCGGATGTCCAAATTACCAAAAAGCGTTAGGTCACTAATTGATAACAGTATAGATTTGGCTATTTCCATCACTAATCTTTTATCTTCAGTTACTCGCGAAATCAGTAACAAAACTAGCCAATTTGCACAAACAACTAAAGATAAATTTGGTCAGATCAAAAGAGATGTTGAAATTGAAAGATTAGAAGCAGAAAGCTTAAAATACAAAGAAAAAGTCGAAGAGACCAAAAAAGAAGCTAAAATCTAGTTATGCATTTTGATATGGAGCTCGTGAATACTATTTTTGTAATAAGTTTGGTCTTATTAACTATTTGTTTCATTATTTTTCTTGCCTTCTTTATCCCAGTTTTAATTCAAATCACTAAAACACTTGAGGCAATACAAACAATAGCAAGCCTATTAAAGGCTTACTCTTTGTCTATCAATGAAAAGATCACCGATGCAACTGAAGGTTTTTCAAAGCTTAAAAGCACTGCTATAAACCTTTTTGGCACTTTACTAGACGCTGTTTTGAGTTTAGTTAAGAAGAAATAATAGATTTTTCAAAGTCAAACGTTATATAATTATTATTATGAAAAATAATAATAATGGTTTATTCAACTTTGCTTTGGGCCTCATGTTTGGAGCTTTTGTGGGCTACATAACTGGCTTACTCAATGCAGAAAAAACAGGTTCCGAATTAAAAAGAGATTTAGAACTTAATTCGTCTGATTTTCTTGCTGGTGTAAAAGAAAGGTTTGAGGATTTTAAAGATCAAACTAATAATGCACTAAAAGAAATCAAAGGCTTTACTGATGCTAAATTAAAAGCTTCAGCAAAAACTATCGAAGATAAAGTACACAGCCTAGGTGAACAGCTTGAAGAACTTAAAGGCAGACAAGCAGCTTCTTCTAAAAACTAGTAAGTAGTAGTGGAATTTCTAAAAAAACATAAAATAAAGCTACTAATGCTTTCCCCATTAGTAGCGGGGATTTTGTTTTTCATAATCAGTGCAATCTCAGCTTTTTATACTGTGCAAACAACAGTAATGCCTAAAGACTTTAAAGAAGTGAGTCTGAACATAACTGACTACCAAATTCAGCAAATTGATGAAAAAACCAATTTAGTAAAATGGATTCTAAAGGCCAAGAGCGCCAAAGCTAGTTCTGATGAGAGCCAGGCAACGGTTATCAAACCTCAAATTAAATTTTATGATAAGGGTATTGAGAAATTTACAATTGAAGGCGAATCAGCTAATTTAGATAAAGCCAATCAAGAAATTATTCTCCACAAAAATGTGATTTTAAAAACTTCCGATAAATCCATAGAAATTATTTCAAACAAAATGTTTTTCTCCGAAGAAAACCCTTTTGTGGAATTCTCTGACGGTTGGCAAGTAAGTAATGATAAGGGTTACGTAATCGCTGGTAACAAAGGTAAACTAAGCAAAGCTAAAGATCTAATTGTAAGTGAAGGTAACGCCTCTCTCAAAAAGCTAGAAGACCAATTAAATCTTCAAGCCGATACAATTACTCTAGAGCTCAAAAGTGACACACCCGTAAAAGCCCGTTCTAATGCTGTTTTAAACATAGGCCTTGATAAAAAACTATTTGCAAGTTCAATAGATATCAAATCAAATGGAGCACTTAACGCGACAGGCGCAGTTAAGGTAGTTACCCCAAGCATTCAATGTTACTCAAACAATATGGTTATTATTCCAAAACCAAATAAAAATCCTAAAACAGCGATCTTCACAGGCAATCCTTTTGTAATCCAAGATGGTAGTAAGCTCTACGCAGATAAAATTGAGTATGATTTTGATACTGGCGAAGCTCATCTTATTGGCTCCGTGCATTCTGGTTAGCGAGCCTTGTTATGGCTGCAATGGTCACGTAATTCGTTGACAGTTTAAGTATAGTAAACCAGAAAAGTTTTCTTCAAATTGCAACGACCCTTTCGCATTCGGCGCAGCTGCTGTGGCAAGGTTTTTGTTGTTTTGCTTTGCAAAACAAATAGGCAACGCCAATCCGATATGCTTCAGGGTGTTGCGAATTTTTCGAAAACTTTTCTAGTTTACTATAATATTAATTAACTCTATTGCAATTAGACTTGATTAACACTAGTAACAATAACGACTCAGTTGCAATATTGATTTGATTGCTTAGGCAGCCCAAATTTTTTGTGCCCGACACGGTGTAGTGTCCTGAATTAGTGAGCCAATTTATTTAAAATACTTCTCTCAATCCAAATCTTCTTTACATCATTAATTTTACA
>CAIYXB010000247.1 GCA_903930015.1 uncultured bacterium
GTAATACACCTTATATTGAGCCAACTATTAACAAAATATATAGGGGTTAAAAGCCAGATCTAATTTATTAACCCGGTCTTTATATCACTCCACTCTCCACCGTAATTACGCTCTTTATAGAGAGTATCTTTAAATTCTTCATTGACTTTTGCAAAATCTAATCTGATTCTATCTGAATCATGACCAAATCTAAGAACAAACTGAAACTTATGATCCACCTCGGATCTAACAAAAGTCATTTTAGGTTGAATTTTAAATTGAGCGCTAAAAGTTGAATCTTTTTTGCCAGCTTGAGTCCACCTCAATAGTTGATAATAATCAAAAATCTTAGTTACAGAATCAACAAGGTCTAATTCTACTTTCAATTTACTAAATGCAGTAGTTTGGGCTTCAGGTCCCTTAAAAAAATTTTCTATTAAAGACTTTATTACTGGGTGAAAATCAGTCTCAAGATTTTTAACTTGGGCAATTTCCTTTAACTCTTCAACTGATCTGCCAGTTAGGGTTTTTAAATAATTTTCTATTGCTAATCTTTTTTCATCTCCTGTAACAGTAATTGTTTGCTTACTATTAACAAGATCCATACGAGTAGATTCTTGCACTAAATTAGAATCAAGTATTGCAGCAAGATCTGCTTGAAGCTTCTCACCCGTAGAATTAATAGTTAAAACTTTGCCTTCTTTATAAGGAATAAACATACCTGTAGGCTGATCATAATCCAAAGTAAAGATCACAGGACCATTCTTAGATGGAGTGTCACCTTTATAAGTTCTAAGTGTAATTGAATTATTATTGTCTATGCAAATGTATGGATCATTATTTTGTTTGTTCGATGGCAGTAAACTAATAGCGTATCCTTTATTAGGCCATATTTTATTTAACAATAAGATTTTTGCAATATTACTTATTTCTTGACTTGGAATCAAATAGTTAAACAAATCATTTAAAGTAAGCCCTAGTCCTAAGTCAATTGATGCACTTAAATCATGCCCAGCAGTATAGATAAACTGCTTTCTAGCTTGAGACAAATATCCGTCAACTCCTACTGAGTTTTTTAATGTTTCTAAATCAATATCTAAATCAGTACAAATCTTATCAAAATTCGTTACGTCTATACCGTCAGGATAACTTTGTCTTAAAGAAGCAATTACTTGTTCTAATGTTGGTTTAGACCTAGGTCTAATCGTAGAGTCCTCATCAACTTTCCATACTCCAGATTCTTTATCAAAATCAACTTTGATAAGCCTAGAAATTTCTCTATACTTGTGTGCAATTTTCCAGAAAATCAAACTCTTCCCATCAAACTCAATTGAAAATTCGTAATCTTTTATCTTTTCCTCATTTTGATTCAAAATTTCTAATCGGATCATAGTATTATTTAAATTAGTATTGTACATACCAAAATCAAAACTAGGGAAAATTTCTTTTAATACACTCAAACTGTTAAATTTATTCTCATATGCTTGAGTCATAGAATTTGGTAAATCCGAAACTGTTTTTATTAAGTGAGATTGTTCTTGAATTCCATGCATTTCGGTAGTAATCCTAGAAGCAAGAAGCTCAAATCCATTTTTTGCGTGAGCTTTAACATCAGGAGCTAAGTTCAAATGAAACAAAAGCTCCTCCAAATGAGGAGGCTGCAAGCCTGACTCTTGAGCTTGTTTTAAAAGAGTCATTAAAATTTCCACTGGTTCTTTTTTTTCTTGTACAATCTCCATAAGCTTTTCATTATTAATATTTTCTTTTAGGTATTTTACAAATTTCTCGGTCTTACGTCCTTTAATTTCAAAAAAAACTTCTTCAAATTGTGGATCATTTCTAAGCTCAGCAAATCCAGGATGTTTAGTTTGTGCAAAATCAATAAATTTATTGATAAAGTTGATATCTCGACATGGTTCAATCGCCATCAATGACATAACAGCTTTAAGCAAATCATCTCGTCTTCCTTCTTCAAATAACTCAGGTTTTTCTTCTTGCAAAAATTCTGTAAATAAATTAGATGTTAACAAAAAAACAGAATCATTGGTCACACCTTGAGTCAGGATATCATCATAAGCATCATTTAATTGTGCTGAAATAAGGGGTAGAGCTTGTAGTCCTACTTCATTTTTAAAAATATTAATAAAAGCACTGCGAACCATATGCTGATCAGGTGCTAGTGGTTCATTCACCCAATTTTCGTTTTCATCTAAATGAAAATTCTGAAATTTTAATAACATTGACATATCCGTTCCACGTTTTTTCATTAAATCAGATTGGATTTTTTTATAAGATATCATCGTCCTTAAGTCATAAGTGAGATCTGTATCATAAGGAACTTCCATCTCTAGGTAAAAATAGTAATTTTGTCTTGATCTTTCATACAGATGGTGCAATAAAAGTGTTTGTTTAATATTTTCAATATGCTTTGGTTCCATTTTGTTAATAAACTTGTCTGGAAGATCTTCTAATTGTCTTAACCCTTCCATATATTTATCAAACCATTTTTGTACTTCAGGGAAAGCAATTAATTCACTTACTTTAACCCCGGTTAATTCTGAAAACAATTTAAATAGATCAGCAGCTGTAACAGTGGTTCTAGTTTTCAAAAGCGAATCAGTTAATTTATTAAAATCAGGATACCCATAATGAACTGCTAATTCCAACTCTTTAAGACTTCGCACCCCAGTAAGTTTTGGTGATTCCTTTATTACTTCATTTAAGTCTATGCGATTAAGTCCTAGGTCACTTATTAAAATTTCCTTCCTGTCTATAATTGTACGTGGACTATTCCAGAATTCTATAAAGCCTCTAATGCCATCCTGAGGAACAGAAGTATCAATGCCACTAAAGATTTTCTTCTCACCTAAAAACATTTTCAGATAATTCTGAAATAATTCAGCATTAGAAAAAAGTTCAGAAAGAGACTCTTTGTCTAGAATAGCGACATACCTAAAATAAGCGTCAAGAGCACGAACTAATTTTTGAAAATTTGCATCTTCCGGCTTAGAATCTTTAGTAATCCCTAAATGCTTTAACCAGTTCTCATCAAGCTGTGAAGTTGCAAGTATATTAGTCAAAGTTTGAGAAACTCTGTAGTATTTTTTGTTTGGATCTTCTTGAGTCCTAGTAAGCTGCCATGTACCATCTACATGACTATATTCCTGAAAGTCCTTATCTAATCGCTTTGGCTCACCACGTTTACCATGCTTAGGATTAGTATGTTCATCAGTAAAAGTAATTTTGTTACCATTAATTTCAACACGTAGTTTTGGAAGTGGATCTTCATTTTGAGCAACAGATTCAGGTAAAGTAAATATTGAACTATATTTATAGTCATCACCATAGACATCTATTAATAGTTGTCTAGATTTAATGGAATTACCCTGCTGTGATAAAAGTACTGACAATCCATCTACAATTATTTTTTGAGTAACTATATCAAAATCAATTTTCTTACTCCATTCATCTCTAAAACTACTTAAGGGCTCTTTATAAAAACTGTTTGGTTCTTTTAAACCAGCTAGGGCAAAAACAACTGATGAATCTAATTTTAGTTTAGCAGCTAATCTATCAACAAATCTTTCTACGCCACTCTGAGTGCGATTTTCCCATTTATTAGGATTGTCATTACTATTTTTATCATCCCAATTAACAAA
>CAIYXB010000248.1 GCA_903930015.1 uncultured bacterium
CTATTCCGTTAATACGAGGGGACTATAACTAATGGCAACAGGATTAACGCTTGAGAGTTATCTCAAAAATAACTCTAGCGTCAAAGCTGCTCGCAAGAAGCTAGATGCCGCTAATAAAAAATTAAAAACAGCACAGTCAGCTCTTAATTCTTCTCGATACGCAGGCGCTGATGTAATAAAAAATATTCAAACTCAACTTAATACAGCTCAGTCTGAGTACGATCAAGCACAAGAAATAGCAAGTAAATTAGAAACAGAAGCTACCGATTATTTTAAAAAGAATTATCAAGAAATAACAAGTACTTCGGCTAAAGGTTCTTTAAAAGAACTTGAAGCCGCTTTGCCTAAAGCCAAATCTCAAGTAGAAGCACAGGCAATTCAAAAATCAATTGATGAAGCTAAAGCAAAAATTGAAAATCCTCAACCATATGTAGAACCTCCTGTTAAAAAAGTAAAAAGTAAAAGTAACGGAACTACTGGTACTGGCGATATTACTGAATCAATCAATACTGATTTAGACGCACAAATTGCTAATGCCCGTCAATTTTTATTTGACTTAAAAGAACCAGGTCGAAAGCAATTAGCTCAAACTCTTAAAGATGCTGGTTTCCCAGTTAAAGTAGAGGGTAAATTCCCAAACGATACTTTACTTAATTATTATGTAAATTCACTTAAATCAGTAAAAAGCCAAAATGAAACAAACAAAGATGTTGAAGGTTATGTACCCGTAAAATGGGATTCCTATGTTGCAGATTTAATTAAATTTGGCACTGGTGAAGAAACTAAATTAGATGATCCTTTTGGCACTCAACAGATCTATAACAAAAGTACGGCAGAAGGTGTTATAGATAACCTATTTCAAACTATTCTTAAGCGAGATGCTTCTCAATCAGAAATAGATTCTTTATTTAAAGAGCTAAGAACAGAACAAAATAAATTATCAAGTATGTCTAAAGGCACATACAAGATGGTTAATGGTAGAAAAGTTCTTGTTAAAGAAGAAGGTTTAGATCCTAGAGTATTTTTAGAAAACAAGATTAAAGAACTCCCTGCTTACAAAGAAAGTTTAGCGGCTAAGTCAGAGCAAAACAAGTTATCTCTTGCTTCTACCGCTTTGGCTAATGGGTATGACCTTGAAAGAGATTTTGGTACCCAATTACCTAACTGGTTAGATGCCATAAATAAAGGTGAGAGTATTTCTAAGTTCCAATCAACTATCCGTAATTCTGCTAGATTAGCATTACCGGAAGCTGTGAGAAACTCTATTGATCCTAATGAAGATCTAACTACATCGTTTGCTACATATATCAGTAACTTTGCAAAGACATTTGGTATGCCAGTTAATCAAGTTTCTTTAAGTAAAATTATACCTATGGCTACAAACGAAAAAGGTTTTGTTCCAATCTATGATTTTGAAAAGAAAAAAAGACAACTTGCCGAATGGGATCTAACACCAGATGCAAGAACAGAAACTGCTAATGTAGTCTCAACAGTCTTAAAAGACTTTGGATTTAAGGGGTAATAATGGCCGACAAAGTAACGCTTGCTGAAGCAAAAGCTCTTGGTTTTAATAGCACCCAAGGTATCACCAAAGAAG
>CAIYXB010000249.1 GCA_903930015.1 uncultured bacterium
TACAATGCCTAATCCTAGTTTTGAAGGTGATTTGCCTACAAATAAACTTGCTATCCAATTATAAGCTTGTTCAAATGGTTTTAAAATTGTATCATATAAAGCACCACCTATAGCTTCTAATCCACCTAAAAATCCTTTTGGAGTTTCCTCCCATCTTTTCATCAATGATGATATAAATGTAAATATATTAATTATCACTCCAAGCGGACCCAAGAATCTTCCGAAAATTCCAAGTACCTTGATTAAAGGTCCGCCTATTAAAGGTATTTTTGTTATTAAATTTGTAAAAAATGAAAGTATATTTTTGCCTATAGAAAAAACAACTCCGATTGATTTTTGAATGACGCCTACAGTTGTAGTTACTTTTTTGCCACTTTCATATATAGTAAAAAAGGCA
Organism: uncultured bacterium; assembly: GCA_903930015.1. Classification (GTDB taxonomy): domain Bacteria; phylum Cyanobacteriota; class Vampirovibrionia; order LMEP-6097; family LMEP-6097; genus CAIYXB01. The sequence continues at coordinate 398 of CAIYXB010000249.1, forward strand.
CTTGAAGCCATTTTTAATGATTGCACTAAAGATTTTCCTCTTGAAACTAAACTATCAAAATATTTTATTGATATAATTAAAGCGTTTCCGATTCTTTCCATTTGATTTGCGGCGTAAAATAAAGATCTAAAAACGCCTACAATCGGAGTCATATATTTAATTGCATTTACAATAGGTGGCAATATTTTAACTGCAATATCCAACAACATTTCAGTAACTTCCATCACAGGTTCTGCAAGTTCACTCATTAATTGATTAAATCTATTTTGAATTTGATTTAATCTTTCTTGATTGGCTCTTCTAATAATCTCTTGAGCAGCTCTTTCGCCTTCATTTTTAGCTTCGTCATCTTTCAACTGCATCATTCTCTCATAATCTTTCAGTGCTTTCTTAGCTTCTTCATTTGTACCGTTTCTTACAAGAGCAATATTCTTTTCTTGTTGGAACATATCTTGTAATTCACCGACAGACTTTCCAGCAGCATCAGCAAATGCTTTTTGTTGTATTGGATTTAACTGATTAAAATTAACTTGTTTAGCTATTCTCAAAATTTCTTGATTGGCTCCTATTATATTTTTATTAAATGATAATTGACGAGCATAATTGAAATTTATATTTTGTCCCAGTAAAGCACTTGCCTTTAATTCAGCACCTATACTACTCTCAAATTGTAATAATTTTTCTGCCGAAGCAGCTGCTTTATTTAGATCTGTACCTAACATTCTCGATGCAGCAGCCGCTTTAATAAGTGAAACAGCAGAATTGCCTACATAGATTCTAGTATCATCACTAGCATCAGCCACGTCTTTCATTAAGATATCCAACGGCACTTTAGAAGCAGCTGAAATTTTCTGTGCAAATCCAATCATTGATTGTTGTGAAGACGAGGATGTACCCGAAATGCCTCCTAAAGTTTTTAAGAATTTAGCACTTATAGATTCACTTATTCCAAATTGTTTTGCAACAGCAGTTGTTGTTTTTAATAAATTCAAATCGTCTGCCAATATTCCAGTAATTTCAGACGCAATTGCTTGTACAGATTTACTTACATCATCAAATGTTGCACCTAAGTGCATTAATTCAATTGTAGTTCTTTTAATATTTTTTTCTAAAGTATTTGCTTGACCAGGCAATAAACCTAACGATTGTCTAGCCTTAGTTGCTGCGGAATCGAATGATTTAAAATTGTTATATCCAATTAATATATAATCACTTACCAATTTTAAAGGATCAAATGAACCTTTGAAAGCGTCAGATAAATACTCTCCCAATTTGCCAAAATCTTTAACAATAGTATCACCTATTGAATTTAAAACCTCTCTGATTGAAGCATATTTACCAAGGTTACCAGTCAAATCAGGTGCAAAACTTCTTATATTATCTCTCTGTTGTGTCAGTTGTGTCAAAATTTGATTTTGTGTATTTTTAACACTGTCTAAATGTGATAGTTCGGCGTCTCTCAAAACTTGTTGTATTTGTAAAGACGAAATCATATCTTTGGTCGCACTACTATTTATAGCATTATTTGTTCCAGCTAACTTTAAAGCTCTGATTTGTGCAGCCGTAATATCATTCTGTAATCTTACTTCTTCTCGTTTAAAATCTATAGCTGTAGAATCCATAAAGAGAGTTTTACTCTTCAAGTCGTTTATTCTATTTTGTATACTTTCTTCTAATTTTTGAGATAATAAATATTTCTCAGCTAAATTTGTTTTTACTTTAGCATCGTTTATTAATTGAGTGAATCCCTTACCTATTACATCAGTTTCATCAGCTATAGCTCTAAACTGTTTAGCCAAATTTCTTCCCAAATCAGTCGTATCGCTGATTTGTTTCCTTAGATTTTCTACA
>CAIYXB010000250.1 GCA_903930015.1 uncultured bacterium
TCAAGATGGAGAAAGATTGGATTTAGAAAACATATCAATAACAAGATATGAGAATAAGGTATTCCAATTAGGAGAGAAATTAAATGAAATAGAATTAGATTATAGTTCTATTAGTTTATTAAAAGGAAATAAGGATTTATTAGCAAAGGCGTTCTTGGACGAATTTGTTGAACAAGTAAATATATAAGATTATGGCAATGGATAAATATAGTAAACTGGAACTTGACTTTAAAGGTATAGGCGGTGCGATGCGTTTTACAGGTCAGGAAGCGGTTTCACTACAAAAACAATTTAGGTTATTAAAACAAGAATTAACTTTAGGTTCGTATACTGAAGAACAGTTTGGTCAAATTAGGAACGCTTTACAAGAAGTTGAGATTAAATTAAAACAATCTCAAATTAGAGGTAAAGAGTTTTTTGAACAAATAGGAACTTTAGGTGGACCTATTGGTGAACTTTCAAATAGAGTTAGTAGAGCAATTTCATTGTTTGCAGCCTTAAATGAAATGTCTTTTGATGAGTTAAAAAGTCAGTTTGAAAACATCTCTAAAATAATTGCTGGTAGTGTTGAGGATATTAGTGCTGGTATTTCTGTTGTTAAATCAGGTGGGCGAGCTGAAGGAGTAAGAGAAAGTACTGGTAACGCAGGTGAAGCAGGACGAGGTTTAGACACAGCTAATACAGTTGCCAATGTCGCTAACGCTACTGCAATTACAAAAGTTGCTGAAGCTACTCAAGTAAAAACAGATGCAACACTTAAAGATATAGTTGTCGCTAAACAATCAGTTGCTTTAACTGATTTACAAAATCTTACAAATAAAAAATTCAAATATATAACTGATGAATTAACGGCACAAAACGCAAAGTATGTATATAGTGAAGAAGAAGTATTAAGACAACAACAAGCCTTTATTGGATTATCTAAATCAAAAAAGAAGGCTCTTCAAGAAATGTATGATGCTCAATTACTTGCAGCAAATACTAATTTAAAAGCGAATAGTGAAATTTTTGCGAGTGATGCAGCATTACTTGAAAGTAAGGGACTATTAGAACAACAACTTAATGGTGTTACTGTTTCTATTGTTGGAAATACTTTAGCAATTGAAAGTGAGGCGTTTGCAATTAGAGAGTTAAGTGCTGAAGAACTTGCGTTAATTGTTACAAATCAAGCCTTAGCGTTATCAAATGATAATGTAGTCATAACTGAAGTAGCTAAAGCAGCAGCCATTAAAAAGGCGACATTAGCAGCAGAACGAGCAGCAAGTATAAATAAAGTATTTACCTTTTTCTTAAACGCTGGTGCACTTGTTGCTAACGCGTATAATGGAGCAGTAAGGTTCCTTGCTACAGGATTTGGAATATTTACCACAGCTACCACTGCTGCCACACTTGCAGTACAAACATTTTATTTAGTAATTAGTGCAGGTCTTGGTGCTGTTCTTGGAGCACTTTATGTAGGTCTTAAAGAACTTGCCACAGGTTATATGGCAGCAGGAACAGCTGCTAACCAATTAAAAAGAGACATTGAAAGTGTAAATGAAGTTTTAGATTTAAGTTTAGGATTGATTAAAAGGACTAATGCGGAACAATTAGCCGAAATGAAGAAAAAGAATAAAACTTCAGAAGAAATTAGAGAACAGGAATTAGAAAGTTATAGAAGAGGATTAAGAGCAATTGATTTAGCAATTAAAGAAGGAGAAAAAAAATATAATGAAGCTAATGATAGGATGAAAGGTAATGGTTTTCAGTTATTTGGTATGGATGAAGAAACGTTACAACAACAAGTTGATAATGTTAAAAAGGCTGACGACTTACTTTTTAAATTAAGAGAAAAAAGATTAGATTTTATATCCGATGGTAATGTTAAAGTTATATCAAATGAAGAGGCTACAATAAAAGAAGGTATAAACAATAGATTGAAAGCCATTGATGCTGAAATGGAGCAGCAAATATATAGTACAGAAACATCATCAAAACAACTTATAAAATTATATAAAGAAAGAAATAGATTAGTAGATTACCTTGATAAAGACCATAAACTTACTTTAGTTGAAAGAAATGAAAGAACACGTATTCAAAATCTAAAAATTAATAACGCCATTATTGATGATGATGTAAGGGTTATTCAAGCAAGAATTGACGCACAGCAACGATTAGTTGATGGTGCAGCTAAAAATAGTGAAGAAGAGTTTGAGGCAAGAAAAAATGTTGTTCAAGAGAATTTCAATAAAGAAATGGCGGAAGCGAAGAGAAATGAACAAACAAGAGAACAAAATGAAAAGAACGCACTTAACAAAAAGGTTAAAGCGTTAAGAGATATTAATATTAGTGAATTACAAGCAAGTGAAGATTTACAACAAACATTTTTAAATGGGGCAATTAAAGGACTTGAAAGTTATTATGACACACAAGTAGAGTTAGAAAACGCGTCATATAAAAAGAGACAAGCTGAATTTAGTGGAAACGCTAAAAAATTAGAAGCGTTAGAAAAAGAACACACTCAAAAATTACAAGACATTCAGGTTCAACGATTAGCGTCAAGAGAAGATTTAATACAACATTTTCTTAACGCAGAAAGTCAAAACACGGTTCATTATTTTGATTTGCAAAGAGATTTAGAAAACGCCGCTTATGTTAAACAACAAGAAGCAGCAAAAGGAAACTACCAATTATTGGAAGCGTTAAGATTGGAACATCTTAAAAAGATGGGTTTAATTGATGCAAGTGAATTTGAGAATAAGGCTCAACTATTGGATAGACGTTCTAAAACAGAATTTCAAGACCAAAAAAATAAAGATGAATATACTATATTAAGTTTATTTGATAAACATAATGTTCTTCGTACAATAAATGAGAAAGCGTACCAAGACCAAGTACAATCTGAAGAAATTAATTATGAGGCTCAAAAGAAAAAGGCTGGTACAAATAAAGAAGCTTTAACACAAATTGAATTAGAACATCTTCAAGTATTAAGAGATTTAGGAGCACAAAAAATTGAAACTGAACAACAAGTAAACTTAATGATAGAACAACTTGGTGTTCAATTTGGTTCAACATTAAGTAATATAGGTAATATATTGTTACAAGAAGCTCAAGGTAGAGATGAAAAGAAATTTAAATCAGCAAAAAAGATGGCAATTGCAGGTATTGGAGTTGAAAAGGCGGCAGCAATTGCTTCAATATGGACAAATAATTATATCTCTAACGCAAAAGCAAGAAATACATTTTGGGCTACAGGTGGACAACCGTGGGTAACCATCAATACTATATCAGCAATATTAAATACGGCAGCAACTGTAGCTGCAGCAGCACAAGCAATGAGTGCAATTAATGGAACTGACTTTCAATCTCCTGATAAAGGTTCTGGAAGACACTACGCAAGTGGTGGTATGATTAACGGAGCAAGACATTCAGATGGAGGTGTTCCAATAGAAGCTGAAGGTGGTGAAGCAGTAATGACAAGAGGTGCTGTAACAGCGTTCGCTCCATTATTATCAATGTTAAACGTTGCAGGTGGTGGAACATCATTTAGTCAAGGTGCTGTGGGACAAGCAGGATATGATAATCCTACAAGAGATGGTCAACAATTACAACAACAACAAATAACTAAAACTTACGTAGTTGAACAAGAATTAACAACGATGCA
>CAIYXB010000251.1 GCA_903930015.1 uncultured bacterium
AAGATGCAGCTAAAAAAGAAACTGATGCAAAACCAAAAGCAGCAAAAAAAACAAAATCCAAAGTTAACCAGGAGGCAGTAAGTTAATGGGACAAAAGATACCACCTAGAGCAAATAGACTTGGAGTTATTGATGACTCTGACTCTACAACTTTTGCTAATTTCAGATCTGGTGAATTCGCTGGTATTCTTCAAGAAGATACTACGATTAGAAACTACTTGAAAAAGAAATTAAAAAACGCAAGTGTTTCAAAAATTTTAATTCAAAGAAAACCAGGACAAGTTCAAGTTGGTATTGTGACAGCAAGACCAGGATTGATTTTTGGTAAGGCAAACGAAGGTTTAGACTTATTAAAGAAAGAAATTAAATCAATGATAAATGCTAATGATTTGATTTTAGTAGTTAATGTTTTTGAAGTAAATAAAGTTGATATTGATGCACAGTTAATCGCTGAATCTATTGCTCAACAATTAGAAAGAAGAATTGCATTTAGAAGAGCAATGAAACAATCTATCCAAAGAGCAATGAGAGCTGGTGCTAAAGGTATCAAGATTATGTGCTCTGGAAGACTTTCAGGGATTGAGATTGCTCGTTCTGAGAAAGCACAAGAAGGAAGCGTTCCTTGCCATACTTGGAGAGCTGATATTCATTATGGTTTCTCTGAAGCTTTTACTACTTATGGAAATATTGGTATTAAAGTTTGGGTAAACAAAGGAATTTTAGAACCAGGTGAGAAGACTAGACCAAACATCAAGGCTTCTGCAGGTAGATCAGAGGAGGCTCCAGCAGTTGCTGCTTAAGGCGCTCGCTAGAAAGGAATTTTATGTTATTACCAAAAAGAACTAAATTTAGAAAACAAATGCGTGGTCGTATGACGGGTAAAGAAACTCGTGGTGCATCAGTGCATTTTGGTGATATTGCTCTTCAAGTAACTGAGCCAGGTTGGATCACCTCAAGACAAATAGAAGCTGCTCGTCGTGCTATGACTCGTCATATCAAAAGAGGTGGAAGAATTTGGATTAGAATTTTCCCTGATAAACCAGTTACACAAAAACCTGCAGAGACTCGTATGGGTGCTGGGAAGGGTAGTCCAGAGTACTGGGTTGCTGTTGTAAGACCAGGAAGAATTATTTTTGAAATCGCTGATGTCGATATTGCTATTGCAACAAGAGCACTAGAACTTGCTACTGCAAAATTCCCAGTAAAATGCAAAATTATAAAAAGAGAAGGAATTGAAGGCTAGTTATTAGCATCAAGAGGAAAAATTATGATACTTAAAGCAACAGACTTAAGAGAAAAATCAGAAACTGAACTTAAAGAAGAGTTAGAAACGCTTCGCAAAGCCCTTTTTGAATCTAGAATGAAATTCCATTCTCGTCGTTTAGAGAACACATCTTCTCTTCGTGAATTGAAAAAATCAATCGCAAGAATTCAAACTGTTTTAGCCCAAAAAAAGGAAGCACAAGTAGCTTAAGTGTTTAGCTTGTAAGGAAAAAGATATGCCAAAAAGAGTAATGATTGGAAAAGTAAAGAGTAACAAGGCTGACAAGACTATAACTGTTGTTGTTGAGCGTAAGAAAAACCACCCTCTTTATAAAAAAGTAATTAGTTTTAGAAAAAACTTTGCAGCTCATGACGAAAGTAATGAAGCGAATATTGGAGATACTGTTGCAATTGAAGAGTGTGCTCCAAAGTCTAAAACAAAGACATGGATATTGAAAGAGGTTGTAGAAAGAGCTCTTTAATTAAGAGTAATTTGAGGAAAACAAATGTTAGGTCAAGAATCACAAGACGAGCGTAAGCGAGGCGATATGAAAAGAATCGAAGGAGCAGTTAAATGTTAGGTCAAGAATCAGAGCTCGAAGTAGCAGATAACACAGGCGCTAAAAGAGTAAGAGTAATAAGAGTACTTAAAGGTAACTCTGATAGAGCTTTTCTTGGAGATATTATCGTTTGTACTGTTAAAGATGCAAATCCAAACATGCCAGTGAAAAAATCTGATGTTGTAAAAGCGGTTGTTGTAAGAACTCGTTTTCGTAGTAAGCGTCCAGATGGAAGCTGGATAAGTTTCGATCAAAATGCATGCGTAATTGTCGATAAAGATGGTAACCCAAGAGGTTCTCGTGTATTTGGTCCAATTGCTCGTGAACTTAGAGAGAAAGGATATATGAAGATAGTATCTCTTGCTCAAGAGGTAGTTTAATTTAGGATTTTAATAGGGTAAGAACAATGCAAAAAGCAAAGAAAAAACAAATCAGATACACTAAGGCGGCTCAGCCAACGAAGGATAAAAAATACAATCGTATTTTAGCTTCTCAAGCGTTAGTGAAGAAAGGTCGCCGTAACCTGAGAGTAAAACTACATGTTAATAAGGGTGACCTTGTTGTTGTTATCAGTGGTGATGACAAAGGTAAAATTGCAAAAGTTCTTGAAGTCTATCCAAAAAATGGAAAAATTCTTGTTGAAGGAATCAACATCATCAAGAAGCACACTCGTGCACAAGGTCCAGGGCAAGAGGGAGAGATTGTTGAAAAAGAATCAGTAATTTACTCATCTAAAGTAATGCTTTGGGATGAAGAAAATAAAAAAGCATCAAGAGTTGGTGCAAATGTGCTTGAATCAGGTAAAAAGATTCGTGTATTAAAGACGTCTGGGGAGCAAATAGACTAATTAGTTAGTTTTGAAGAAGGTATATCATGGCAACACTTGTAATGAAAGATAAATATGAAAATGAAGTTAAGGCTAAGCTAAAAGAAGAGCTTGGACTTATAAACGAACTTCAAATTCCAAAGCTAGAAAAGATTGTTATCAATTTTGGCTTAGGTGATTCAGCTACTAACAGTAAAGCGTTAGAAAATGCTATCCAAGATATCACTGAAATAACAGGTCAAAAACCGGTTATTACTAGAGCTAAAAAATCCATCGCGGTTTTCAAAGTTCGTGAAGGAATGGCTTTGGGATTAAAAGTTACTTTAAGAAAGCAAAGAATGTACAACTTCTTTTCTAAGTTAGTAAACGTAGCACTTCCTCGTGTAAGAGACTTCCAAGGTCTTTCTCCAAAATCTTTTGACGGTCAAGGTAATTATACTTTTGGTGTTAAAGAGCAATTAATTTTCCCTGAAATCAAGTACGACAAGATAGATGCAGTTAGAGGAATGGATATCACTATTTGCACTACTTCACCTAATAATGCAGGTGCTAGAGCATTACTTAAAACTTTAGGTTTTCCTTTTAAAAACATCGCTGTTAAGGAAGGAAAGTAATTTAATAATAGAAATAGGTTAACAAAACAATGGCAAAAAAATCATCAGTTCAAAAATCAATAAACAAAAGAAAGCTTATGGCTAAGCACTCTAAGAAACGCGAGGATCTTAAAAAGCAAATGGCTAACCCGGAGCTTGATTTTGAAGAAAGAATGGTAATCCAAAAGAAATTGGAAGCACTACCAAACAATTCTTGTGAAATTCGTCACAAAAATAGATGCTGGCTAACTGGTCGCCCAAGAGGGTTTCACCGTGATTTAGGTCTTTGCCGTAACGCTTTACGTGAAATGGCACACAAAGGTTTGATACCAGGTATAACAAAGGCAAGCTGGTAATAAGGGATTTATAAGGATTTAAAAATGGAAGCAGAAAAAAAGATAATTAGAAGAAAGTTAGTTAACAAAACTACTAATGACCCTGTGTCTGATTTTTTAACTAGAGTTCGTAATGCTCTTTTAGTTAACAAAGACAAAGTGTCAGTTCCTTACAGTAAATTCAAGATGAACTTAGCTCAAGTTCTTAAGAATGAAGGTTTCTTTAATGATATTAAAGTTGTTAACGAAGATGATCCAGCGCTTAAATCACTTGTAATCGATTTGAGATATGTAAACAAAGTACCTGCTATCTCAGGTTTACGTAAAGTATCTAAGCCAGGTTTAAGAAAGTACTCAAAAGCTCAGTATGCTCCTAGAGTTTTTAGTGGTCTTGGAGTTAGTATTCTTTCAACTTCTAAGGGTTTGCTTACTGATAGAAAAGCAAGAGCGGAAAATGTTGGAGGAGAGGTTCTTTGCCAAGTTTGGTAAAAATCGTCTGATTAATAAATAATTTTAAAGAGGAAAAAACAATGTCACGTATCGGAAAAAAAGAAATAACAATACCTTCAGGAGTCGAAATTACAATCGAGTCTACTGATCTTGGTCAAAAGATTTCTGTTAAAAGTTCGAAAGGTCAGTTAGTTCGCGTAGTTAGACCTGAGCTTGAACTTGTTCAAGAAGGATCAACTCTTAAAGTTCTTCGTAAAAGCGAAGATAGAAAAGCAAGAGCACTTCATGGACTTACTCGTACTTTAATCAGTAATATGGTAGAAGGTTTGACAACTGGGTTTAAGAAAGAATTAGATATCGTAGGTGTTGGTTACAGAGCAATTCTTAAAGGAACTGATCTAGATTTCCAAGTTGGTAAATCTCATCCTGTAGTTGTAAAACCACCTCAAGGAATAGTTTTTACTGTTCAAGAAAACAATACTCGTATTATTATCGAGGGTTACGATAAAGAATTAATTGGTCAAATAGCAGCTAATATTATTGCTATAAGACCACCTGAACCATATAAAGGTAAAGGTATTAGAGTTAAAGGTCAGCATATCAGACGTAAAGCTGGTAAGTCAGGTTCTAAGTAAATAAATCCGTCATTGCGAGCGTAGCGAAGCAATCCAGGAAAGTTTAAGAGAGAAAAAATATGGTACAAGCAAGTAGAAATGAAAAAAGATTAAAAAGACACTTTAGAGCGCGTAAGAAATTATTCGGCTCTACAGAAAGACCTCGTTTGGTGATTACAAGAACAAACAAGCATATCTGCGCGCAAGTGGTTAATGATGAAGAATCAAAGACACTTTGTGCTGTTTCATCATATTCAAAAGATTTAAAAGGCAAAATTAAAGGTTATGATATAGCAGGTGCTGAGGAAGTTGGCAAGGCTATAGCAGAAAAAGCCAAAGCAACTGGTATTGCAAAGGTTGTTTATGATACAGGTGGTAACCTTTATCATGGTAGAGTAAAAGCTCTTGCCGATGCAGCTAGAAAAGCAGGACTTGATTTTTAATAGAAATTTATAGGAATTTTATAATGAGTGAAGAAAACAAAAAACCAGAAGAAAATATAGTTGAAGAAGCGAAAGCTACTGAGGCTAAGATTGAAGAAACGCCGACTGAAAATAAAGTACCAAAGCCTTATTTAGAGAAAGCGCCATCTAAGCCTGAAGCAAAAGATGACTCTAATGCCGAAGGTGGACGCGGTCAAAGACGTGGACCTGGTGGTAAGAAAGGTGGACCTGGTGGTCCAGGCGGTTCTCACGGTGGTAAAAGAAGATCTAGAGCTGAACAGCAAGAGCAACCAAGTGAATATATCGAGAAGGTTGTTCAAGTTAGAAGAGTTACCAAGGTTTGTAAAGGTGGTAAAAAATTATCTTTTAGAACAACAGTAATTATCGGAAATGAAAAAGGTAAAGTTGGAGTTGGAGTTGGTAAAGCAGCTGAAGTTTTAATTGCAATCAAAAAAGCAATTGCAGATGCTCGTAAACAATTAGTTGATATTTCAACTGTGCCAAACACAAATACAATCTCCCACACTGTTACAGGTGTTGCAGGTGGCTCAAACGTAATGCTTAAGCCTGCTGCAGATGGTACTGGTATTATTGCTGGTGGTACAGCGCGTATCGTACTTGAACTTGCTGGAGTTGGTGATATCCTTTCAAAATCAAAAGGTTCAAAGTCACCTCTTAACGTAGCTCGCGCTACGGTTAACGCTCTTAAGCAATTAAGATCTTTCCAAGAGGTAGCGAGTTTAAGAGGGATATCTGTTAAAAAGATGCTTTTCGTTTAAGTAGAAAAAATTTAGGAATAGAAAAATGGCAACAAAAGAAAAAGACTTAAAGATTACACTAGTGAGAGGTAGAGCAAAAGCTTCTAAAAAGCAAGCTTTGGTTTTAGATGCATTAGGTATCAAAAAAACAGGAAGCATTGTTTATCACGACAATAGTCCTACTATTAAAGGTATGCTTGCAAAAGTTGCTCATTTGGTTTCTATTGAGGGGAATAAATAAGTTTTTACTTAAAGAGGTTTAGTCATGACACAAATATTAAATACATTAAAGCCAGCAAAAGGCGCTGTTAAAAAGAAATTCAAGAAAGGAAGAGGTATTCCTTCTGGTGCAGGTAAAACCTGTGGACGTGGTCACAGAGGACAGAAATGTCGTAGTGGTTACTCAGCAACTCCTTGGAAAGAGGGTGGACAAACTCCTTTTTATAGAAGAATTCCTAAGCATCAAACAAACACACGTGTTAATCGTAAGATCTACACAGTGATTAATCTTGATGATATACAAGACTTTGCTGAACTTAACGTAACTGAAGTTAGCGTTGAGACTTTATTTGAATACGGCAGAATCAAAACTCTTGAAGATTGGGGTATTAAAGTTTTAGGTGATGGTGAATTGAAAGCTGCTATTACAGTAAAAGCTGACAAATTCTCTGCATCTGCAAAAGAAGCTATCGAGAAAGCGGGTGGTAAAGCTATAGAAACTAATACTTCTCAGCTAGTTGCTTCTGCTATATCTGCTGAGTAAATTTACTCAGTTAGTCATTGCGATAGATAACATAGTCATTGTAAGCGTTACAAGAGCTCGTTTAAGTTAACTTGTCTCAATTACGACCGAAGCTTGGGCGATACAGCTTACCGAAAAATAAGGCTATGAATGGATAGTACGTATCTTGTCGCTAAAAATGCTACGCATTTTCTTTACGCGAGATTCATGTCACTCGTTGCTTCGCAGCTCACAGAGGGCTATAAGATAAATGCTTAATATTTCAGGTCCCAACGACCTCTGAAATCCTCGCAATGACCTTTATTTACCAACCAGTTGGGTTACTTTGAAACAGATTTTATGTTAAAGAAATATCTATGATCCTTACTAGAAAGAGTTTTTAACGCTAAAATAGTATAGGAAAATCATGGCAAAAGAAAAAATTAATAACCAAAACCTAAGCTTTAACGACGTATTTAGCTCATCGGGTCTAACAGAAAAAATAGGCTTTACGATAATGATGCTCGCTATTTATAGACTTGGAGTTCATATTCCACTTTATGGTATTGACCAAGATGCTCTTAAATCTAATCCTGCTTTATCATCGGGTCTAATGGGTCTTGTGGATATGTTTGCTGGTGGTGCTTTAAGTGCACTTTCTATTTTTGCATTAGGGATAGGACCATATATTACTGCAAGTATTATTATGCAATTGCTTGTTGAGGTTATTCCTCCACTAAAGGATTTACAAAGACACAATGGAGATGAAGGAAGAAAGCAATACCAACAGATCTCTAGGTTTGCAACTCTTGCGCTTGCTGTTATTCAAAGTTTTGCTTTAGCTAGATTTTTAGATGTTGCAAGAATCGCTCCAGAAGCAGGCTTTAATTTCTATCTAACTACTGTGCTTGTGCTTACTGTATCTGCATTGCTTGTAATGTGGATTGGTGAAATTATTACAGAGAAAGGGATTGGTAATGGAGCTTCTCTTTTGATTTTTATTGGTATCGCATCAAAATTACCTATTATGATTTCAGATACTGCTACTGCAGTTAGAGTTGGATCTTCTCCACAGTGGGGAGTTATTACTCTTGTTGCGATTTTTATGGCAATCACTGTTCTGATTATTCTTTTACAAGAAGGTTCACGTAATCTTCTTATACTTGGCGCAAAGAGAGCAGGTGCCCAACAGAAAGGTCATTATTTGCCTTTGAAAATCAATCCAGCAGGAGTTCTTCCAATAATTTTTGCTTCAGCCGTTCTTTTCATGCCAATGCAACTTTTAACTTTTGCTGGTATCCAAGATAAGTCAGTTTCAATTTTGGTTCGTGATTTCTTTGCTCAAATCCCGGGTGTTACTGCAATGAGCGGTACTGCTCTTGGAAATGTAGGTTCTTGGATCGCACAAAGATTAGAGTTTGTGTTTTCTTACAATCGAGTTGAGCATTCTATTGCATACTTTATTTTGATAGTAGCTTTTACTTTTTTCTATGCCACGATTGTTACTAATCCTCGTGAAATTGCTGAAAATCTAAAGAAAGGTGGATCTGCGATCGAAGGTGTAAAACCAGGTAGAGCGACAAATGATTACTTAGAGAAAATTCTCTCTAGAATTGTTTTTATTGGAGCGATGGCGATTGGTTTAATTGCGGTACTTCCAATCCATGCTGAGCAATGGTGTCAAGTAAACACTCTTGGTGGACTGGGTTCTACGTCACTGATCATCTTAGTGGGTGTTGCGATAGATACTCGTAATCAATTACTTGCTTATGTACATTCACATAGATATCAAGCTAAGTCTCTTCTTAGCTAGATCAGGTTTTGATTTCAGTTAAGCTGCGATAGCAAATTCTTTATCCGAGCTTTGCCAGGTATTTTTGATTTGTGATAAAGCTTTGTCGCTTAGACCTTTTGAAACTAAGTTTTGCTTGTCAATGCCTCTTCTATGCTTTTTTTCTGCTTTGAATCTTTCTATAATTTGTTTTTGATTTTCGCTAAGTTTTCTAGAATTGCTTTCATTTGGCAAGAAACTCTGTTTTAAAGCTTCAAAGCGAGTAGTTAAAAGTTCTTTTCTTTTACCATTCAATCTAGGGAAATTATTATCAAGTCCAGATACTTTTAGTAGAGCTCTCAAAAATCTATTAGGAACTGTTGTTAGAAAAGCTTCTGCAAATTCCTCCATTTTTGTTTTTGCTAAGAATTGCTCTGAGATCTCAGTATTGTCAGCGTTTTGCTTAATATCAAATGGTTTTGATAAAACCCTAACTTGATGAGCTAATGCTGCACCTTCAATATGTGGAAAACTAAAAACCCGAGGATTTTTATGTCCAAGATTTATAAATCTTGAGCTCAGTGGTTTTTGTTCAGCAATCCAGGTTCTTCTCTGGCCCTTTTTAAAACTTTCTTTAGTTTTAGATCCTTTAGTTACTCTTGCACCAATAGGGTTACCTTGCTGATCAAACTTAGTTCTTACCATTTTCAATTCAATTCTAAAATAGATCTTATTATTTGTAGCTAATAATTTATTAACAAATCTTAGGATAAGCCCTTAAATCTTCTATTTCAGTAGTTTTTGCTATAATAGTTCTTATGAACTACGATCCAACAAATACAGGTGGCAATTTTAACCCAATAGGTGGTTTTGGTATAAATCCAGCTAAAGAGCAGAGTTTCATTACAAGAGTCTTTAATTGGATGTTTATTGGACTTGCTGCTTCTGGAGTTTCAGCTTTTATTTTTGCAAGTAATCCGATACTTATGCAGGTTTTATTTACGAACCAGCTTCTATACTGGGGACTTGCGATAGGTCTACTTGCTATGGTTTGGTACCTTAGTGCAAATATAACTAAGATGTCTTTTCAATCAGCGGCAATCACGTTTTTTATATACGCACTATTAAACGGGGTAGTCTTAAGCTCAATTTTTTTAGTCTATACCTCTTCATCAATTTTTAGTACCTTCTTTGTTTCGGCTGCAACCTTTGCTGCAATGGCTTTGTATGGATTTACAACTAAAAAGGACCTAACTGGACTAGGATCATTTATGTTTATGGCTTTGATAGGACTTATCATAGCTTCTGTCGTTAATATGTTCTTGAATTCATCAATGATGTCTACAATAATCAGCTACGCTGGTGTTTTAATATTTGTAGGACTTACAGCTTATGATGTTCAGAAAATTAAAAATATTGGTCAATCATCTAACTATCACCCGAATTATGCAATCACTGGTGCACTTGCACTTTATCTTGATTTTATTAATTTATTCTTGCATTTACTAAGAATTATGGGAAATAGAAAAGAGTAGGACCCCGGATTCCGTATTTACGCATAAGAAACTACGATTAAAGTGGTATAATATTAATGTAGTTAAAAAGCTCAACAAGAGCAGGCTCAAAAGGCCTGTTTTTTATTTTTAAGAAGGAAATCATGTATAAAATAGGTAAACAATTATCAGAGGCTGCTGAAGAGTTAGAAAAAATCAAGAATATACCAAAAGAAACTTTTATTCGCGCAATTTGCGATTCAATAGCTGGTGCCTATAGAAAGAAAATGAAACTTCTATCTTCTGACTCAATTAACGTTCAGTATGATGAAGAGAGCGGTGAAATTGGCGTCTTCGTACCAAAAACAGTTGTGATAGATGTTGCTGATGTCGCAAGAGAAATTGGTTTATCTGAGGCAAAAGAGTATATCCCTGATGTTGTTGAAGGTGAGATTCTTGAGCTTGATGTTACTCCAGAAGATTTTGCAGAGTTTGGACGTATAGCTGCTTCAACAGCAAAACAAATCATGACTCAAAGAATTAGAGAAGCTGAGAAGCTTAATTTGCGTGAAGAATTTAAACAAAAGCAATATTCAACTATGGTTGGAACAGTTAAGCGTATTGAATACACAGTAAGAGGTCAGCCAAATATTGTTGTTGATTTAGGAAATTTTGATGTGAACATTCCTTTGCGTTTGCAAGTGTCAAGAGAGAATTATAGAGTTGGAAATAGAATCAGAATTTATATTCAAGAGTATAAAGAAGATCGTAGAGTGCCTATGATTATTGGATCTCACGTTCATGAAGATTTAGTTCGTGAATTGTTTGAAATCGAAGTACCTGAAATTGAAGATGGTACTGTTGAAATTAAATCAATTGCTCGTGAAGCAGGCCAAAGAACTAAGATCGCTGTAACTTCTGCAAGTGAAGAGATTGATCCAGTTGGTGCTTGTATTGGTGCTCGTGGTTCAAGAATACAAAACGTTCTATCAGAATTGCGTAACGAAAAAATTGATATAGTGCGTTATTCTGAAGATCCAGTGGACTTTATCTCAAACGCTTTAAGTCCAGCTGAAATCCTTACTGTGGCATTGTTTAGCGATGATGCAGGAAAGAGAGCTGAAGTTTCTGTGAGTTCAGATCAACTAAGTCTAGCAATTGGTCGTGGCGGTCAAAACGTAAGACTTGCTGCAAAATTAACAGGCTGGAAGATTGATATCAAAGAGGCTCAAGCTGCTGCAGTTGTTGCTGCAAACGATTCTGCGGAAGCTGCGGTAACATCTGAAGAAGATTTAGAGGAAGCAAGTTTATAGGAGGTTTGAGATTTTAAGCAAAGGGATATTAAGACAATGTATTTCTTGTAAAGAACAATTTTTGAGAGAAACTTTAATTAGAATTTTAAAAGATAGTAAGACAGGAAACCTAATCTTAGAGCCAGATAAATATAAAGACGGAAGATCAATTTATTTATGCAAAAATCAAGAATGTATAAATGCATTTAAATCAAACAAAAGATACAAGACAAGAATTGAATATCAGGAGATCTTTAACAAGATAAAAATTTAAAATAATGACAAATGGCTCAAAAGTAAGAATATATGATTTAGCAAGGGAGAAGATCCCTTCAGATCTTGATGAGAAAATTCAAAAAAAAGCTCAAGCTGAATTTACTCGTCAAATAATTGAAAATGCTCCAAGATTTGGTCAAAACCCTAAAACCGCCTCTAGCTCTATTGATGACTACGCGGTTCAAGATCTCTTAAATAGTATAAGTATTAATGAAATTATAGAAAATGCTACTACGGGTGGTAGATCTAGTTCTAAGAAATCTTCAAAAGCAGTTGAAGAAATTGTTCCAGTAAGAAAAGCACTAAAAATCGTAAGAAGAATTACTGTCTCAGAGCAACAGGACGAGAAAGATGAACAGGAACAGTTATTAATTCAACAAGAGCTAGACGCTCAGATTGCGGCAAATCCTGTCGAGAATAGTAATGTAGAAGAAAATATTGAAGAACAAGTCGATCAAGATGATATTGATTTAAAAGAAAGCCTTAAGTCGATGGCTCATCAAACTAATAAAAATGTTGTAAGAGCACCAGCTCAAGCTCCTATGCGTGATATGAGCAATGTGAGATCTATTCCGCTTAGACCGGCTAGTTCATCATCTTATATCCCAAATTCAAATGCAAGCCCAGCAGGTCAGCCTTATAGAGTGGCTCGTCCAACTACAGCTGCAACAGGGATAGGACGTAAGAAAAAACGTGGAGCTGAGGATGATAGACCAAAACCAGCTAGAAGAGAAAAAGTTGAGGTTGTCGACACTGCACCAAAAGAAATATCAATTACTAAGCCTATGACGGTAAGAGAACTTTCTCAAACTGTCGAAATCCCAGAAACGGAAATTATTACTTACTTCTTTATAAAAAGAATTATAAAGACAGTAAATGATGTTGTTGAAAAGGATTTGATAGTAGAGTTTTTAAATACAAAGAACTTTATAGTTGACACTACTGTAAAAAGCGATAGCCATGAAGAATTAAGAACTACTTTAGAAAAAGATCAAAGCGAAGGGAATTTAATTAAAAGACCTCCAGTTGTTACTGTAATGGGTCACGTTGATCACGGTAAAACGACACTTGTTGATACTATCAGAAAAACAAAATCAAAAATTGTTGATAGAGAGTCTGGTGGTATAACTCAGCACATAAGTACTTATAAAATTGAAGCAGAAGATTTTGATGGAAATATCAGAAAGATTACTATCCTGGACACCCCTGGTCATGAGGCTTTCACTGCCATGCGTAAGCGTGGTGCTAATGTAACTGACATTGTTGTTTTAATTGTTGCTGCGGATGATGGGGTGATGCCACAAACTCTAGAGTGTATTAATCACATCAAAGACAACAATATTCCTTTTGTTGTTGCTGTAAATAAAGTTGATAAAAATGGTGCAAATCCAGATAAAGTACTTGGTCAGTTAGCAGAGTACGGAATTATTACACAAAACTACGGTGGAACTGTTGAGTGCGCGATGATTAGTGCGCTTCACAATACTAATGTTGATGATCTTTTGATGAAAGTAATGCTTGTTGCAGACGCTGAGCTTGAAGAAGTTATCATGTCTAACCCAAATCGTCTAGCTGTGGGTACTGTTATTGAGGCTGAAATGTCTCGTAGTAAAGGTCCTTTAGCTACTGTACTTATTCAAAATGGAACTCTAAAGAAAGGTGATTTTATATCTGCTGGTGGTGTTCACGGTAAAGTAAAATCGATGATAGATGAAAGTGGTAAATTGACTGATGCCGCTGATCCATCTTCTGCTGTAACTGTGCTTGGGTTTAATGGAGTGCCAAAAGCTGGTGATAAATTAAAAGCTTACAGTACTATTAAAGAAGCAAAATCTGAAGCAGAAGCAATTGCTGACCTAGCTTTAGAGCAAAAGAGATATAGAGGTATATATAACTACGCATCTGAAGTTCGTGAAGGTCAGGAGCAAGAACTTAGGATTATTATTAAAGCTGATGTTCAAGGTTCTGCTGAAGCTATCGCTCACGAGATTAATAAGTTGTCTACTGGTGAAGTACTAGTAAAACCTATCGCGATTGATTCAGGTTCGATTACCTCTAATGATGTTCAAACTGCTGCACAGACCGGTGCTGTGATAGTTGGTTTCCACGTTGGTGCAGATACGGCGGCAACAGCAAAACTTGCTGAGAAACTAAAAGTCAAAATCAAGACTTATGAGATTATTTATAAACTTACAGAAGACCTTGAAAGATCAGTACTTGGCTTGCATGCGCCAGAGTTAGAAGAGCAAAGACTTGGTACGATTGAAGTTCGTAAAATCTTTGAGATTAATAATCGTAAAATTGCTGGTTCATATGTCACAAGCGGTAAGATCGTTCGAAATGAGATTGCAAGAGTACGTCGAGATGGTGTTCAAATTTATGAAGGTAAAGTTGATTACTTGAAGAGATTTAAAGATGATGCACGTGAAGTTAAAGAAGGCTTTGAGTGTGGACTTAGCTTTGAGAAATATAACGATCTTCAGGAAGGCGATATTGTTGAATGCTGGACTATTAAAGAAGTTGCTAGGTTAAGACTGTAATTTAAATAATTAAACAGATAGATTTAAATTATTTAAATGTTTCTTTTGTCCCATATTCTCAATTGTTTCACTGAAAGCATTCCAGATAGAGTAAGCACTAAGATCAAGTGCTGTTGATAAATGTATAAATATTCTGGCTGTTTTATCATCGACCCAACGTTTAGCAATACTGGACATAGCAGCTGTTAAAAAGAGAACACCAATAGATTTTTTATATATATTGTCTCCAGCCATAAAGCCAATATCACCTAAAATTCCTCCGGCATTTCTAAGTAGACCAAGTGTTCTTGTAAAATTAGAATTTCTGTCTGATCTAGCAAAAACCATTATTGGCAATGAACTTAGCATTATTAGTGGACAGCCAATAAGATGACTTGCTTCTTTCCAGAAATTTAATTTATCAGTAAAAAGATCTTTGTATAAACTCTTATAACTCTTAAAAAGTGTGTTCATGTTTTGTACAAAATTACCTTTGTTATTTGCAAAATCGTGATGTTCTTGTGATAGATGAGACTGGTTGCGGATTCTTTTAGAAGACATATCATAAGGTTGATTGAGAGATGAGCTTAATCCATAAACAATGTCTACATTATTATCACTTCTAAATGGCAATATTAAAGGAGGTATGAGTTTGATAAGCATTGTAGTGTCCTGAATTAGTGAGCCAATTTATTTAAAATACTTCTCTCAATCCAAATCTTCTTTACATCATTAATTTTACACTCTCCAGGATTAGAAATGAAAGTAGGTAAGCTAAAGTTAGCATAAACTTTCATTGGAT
>CAIYXB010000252.1 GCA_903930015.1 uncultured bacterium
CAAGAATTCACTCAAACTTATGCCTTCTTGAAATTGATATTTTACTTTTGCCATGATTTTATACCTCTCTTTGTATACTTACAAATATAAGGGTATCATAGGTTTCAATAGTGGTTAGGAATTAAGGGGAATTAGGTAATTATATTATACCCAATTCGACCAAATTTCGACTAATTTTCGACTAAAATAATACCAAGTTGATACTAGAAATACACTAAATTATTAGCCTTAATTTGCCATGCTACTATAATTGTGATGATGAAGAAATTTATTGTTTTTGGGGTATTTTTTAGTTTGATAATTTTAGGAACATCTTCTGTTTCAGCTGATGTAAAAGCTATACTAAAACTTAACAAGAGGTATTTACTAAATTCTACTGGCACATTTTTTATACCAAAAAAAAGAGTATTAGCGAAATCTGATGATAGTATTACTGAAAATACCCAAATCATTCAAGCTAAGGTAAGTGGACCGTTTAGTTTTGATGAAAATATTACCGATGCAGAAATGACTATTTCTTTAAATCCTCTTGGGCTTTCCTCAGAAGTCAATCCAAAGGTAACTTCTGTGGGAGTAACTTTTTCAAGTAAGAAAGAAAATCTTGTACGTAAAATTAAATTTGATCTTAAGAACTTTAAAAAAGTATCAACAAAAAATGGTTATATTTATTCAGGGCTTTTGTCAGATCCGGTAGCTAAAGGTAGATTTATAATTAAAGTAGATGATTTGTAATTTGAATCGCATCTTCTTTGTGATCTTCTAAAATCTTTTCTTGCTTTTCAGTAATTAAAATTTGCCAAGGGTATTTCTTGCCGTTATTTTCAATATTTGACCAATCATCAAATACAAAATGTTTATAGCTTTGAGGATCAAGCATTTTTTTATAGATATTAAAACCAGTTTTTTTAGTTTGCCAGATTTTAAGAAAGACATCAGCTAAAGATCTATCACCGCGACTAATTAAAGCTTGTACTTGTGCCCATTTGTAGCTTTCTTCGCGCACTTCAATACCAAGAGGTCTTAGTGCTTTGATAATTTTTTTGAGTTTATCTTCTGCTTTTGGATCTATTCCATAATCTTGAAAAGGAGTCTGTGCTTTTGGTGTAAAGACACTGCAACCCCAGACTATTTTAAGAGTTTTGTTTTCTTTTTTAAGTTTAGTTAAAAGTTCGATAGTTAAATCTATATCTTCATCTGTTTCATGAGGCAAACCAACCATGCCATACAATTTAAGGCTTTTCATGCCACCCTCAAGAGCAGCTTTTGCAGCTTTAAATATTTCTTCTTGGGGTAATTTTTTGTTTATGATATCGCGCATACGGCTAGAGCCTGATTCGATCGCGATGGTAAGGCTTTTTGTGCCAGTGCTACTAAGGAGTTCGCACATTTCTTTTGTTACCGTAGAAGCCCTTACAGAGGCAATTTGTACGCGTGGTTTCTTTGGATGTTTAGAAAGGTACTCTAAAAGCCTCATGAATTCGGGATGCTGTGTAACACTTGCTCCAAGTAAGCCAATATTATTTGTGTGCTCAAGTAAAAAATCTGCTTTTTGAATTAAATCACTTTCAAAATCTGGCGCTCTAAAAGGTAAAGTAAGATAGCTTGCTAAACAAAAACGACACATCTCTGGGCAACTACGCACAACCTCTATAAGTCCAACATCATCCCAGCAGGCTTGAGGCGCAAGAACAGATGAGACAGCTAATTTTTCTTTAGAGCTTTTTTGCCTTAGAACCTGAGTTTGTTTTTTACTTTGGGTAAAGTAAATACCAGGGATCTCATTGAAAATTTCAAGAGCTTTATTGCGAGGAGTTTTTGGCGATGCGGTAATCAATTCCTTATATTCAATAGTTTTGTCAACAACAATCTCTGTCATATCCTCACTATCCCCAATTGCAATTAAATCAAAAAACTCAGCCCAAGGTTCTGGATTTGCTGTTAAAACAGGACCGCCGCCAAGAACAATTGGGTGAGATGAATCTCTATCTTTTGCTTTGAGAGGTATATTTAAGCCTTGTAAAATTTCAAAGAGATTGAAAAAATCTAATTCCCAAGATATAGATATAGTCATCAAGTCTATTTCCTCGGCTCTGTTTATATTAGGGTTTTCAGAAAAATTTGTGAAGTGTCTGTAAGTATGTGTTTTTGGATTTGAGGCAAAAAGTTTGAAGATAGTTTGAAAGCCTAAGCTTGCCATAGCAATTTCATAGGTATTTGGAAAACAATTAAGGACATTAAGTTCTCCTCCGCTGCTGCGGCTAAAAAGTAAAGTCTCAGTAGATAAATCTATTTTGGTTTTAGGGTTTTGTTTTTCCAACAAGATCTATTGTATAAAACTCAGCAGGGCAAGTTCATAACTTTTAGCTCCAAATCCGCTAATTTGTCCTAAAACCACTGGTGCAGTTAGGGATTTATGCCTAAATTCTTCTCTTTTATAAATATTAGAAATATGAACTTCAACAGTAGTAATTTTTGTTGCAGCAAGTGCATCTCTAATTGCAACACTAGTGTGAGTATAAGCAGCTGGATTGATAATTAGTCCATCACAAGACTCTTTGCTAGCTTTTTGAATTCTATCTACGATTTCACCTTCGATATTAGATTGGTAAAAATCAATTTCAATATTATGCTTGGAAGCAAGATTTTTTAATTTATTGTTGATTTCTTCCATGGTGAGTGCGCCATAGGTCTCAGGTTCTCTTGTACCTAAGAGATTTATATTTGGTCCATGGATAACTAAAATTTTCATTTGCTGAGTTTATTTTTGATTGATTTTAAAATATCTATCAGTTCAAGTGGGCTAAAAGGTTTTCTTAAAAAATAATCTGCTCCGCAGGATTTCGCCCATTCTTGATCGCTTTCTTGTCCTTTGGCTGTAAGTATAACTATTTCTATGTCTTTAAATCTAGAGTCTTGTTTAAGAATCTCACAAACTTCAAATCCAGTTTTGCCAGGCATCATTACATCTAAAATCAAAATTTCAGGTTTATTTTCTATTACTATGGCAAGAACCTCTTCGCCATCAACTGCTTCACTAAAATCAAAACCCTCTTCTGAATTGATGACAGCTTTAAGTAAGACTCTCAATGAGTCTTCGTCGTCTGCAACTAGAACTTTTGTTTTTTGGTTTTGAGTCACTATTTATACATTAATCCCAAAAATTTTACTCTTAAATCAGGTCGGCTTCTTATTTTGACCACGAGAATTATCACTACAATTGGGACAATGACGTTATTATAGACTTTGATATTTTATGGTGTTAAGACTTGTTACAGGTAAATATAAGGGTAAGGTATTAAGTTCGTCTGATACAGCAAAAGAGCTAAGACCCACTCAAGCCATTGTCAGAGAAGCAATTATTAATACCTTTAAATCGCTTTTTTTAACTGAAAATATTGATCCTTACTACTCTTTTGAAGAGATAGAGATACTTGATTTATACTCTGGATCTGGCTCTATGGGCTATGAATTCCTCAGTAATGGCGTCAAAAAAGTGAATTTTGTGGACTATGACCCAAAGTGTTTAAAGCTACTTAAAACAAATATGCTTGCGATGAATTTGGTGGAGAAGGTAGAAATTTATCGTGGAGAACTTCCTAGTATCTTAAAAAAAATAGCAGCAAGGAAAAAAAATCAAATTGATTTAGTTTTTTTTGATCCTCCTTTTAAGATTACTGTTGAAAACTACCTTGAAACCCTAAAGGCAATTTTTGCATCAGGAGTCTTAAAAACAAATGCGTTACTTCTTATGGAATACAAGAGTAAAGAGCTTGAAACCCAGCTCTTAGAAGGGTTTTTAGAGGAATTGACAATAGTAAAAACAAAAAATTATGGCGATTGTTTCAACATAATAGCTCAAAAAACAGCTCTTAAAAATAACCAATAAATCTACACTTAAAGTCAAAATTTGTCAAAAACTAGACTAGGAGGGCTATCCAAAAAACACAATTTTGTGCGAAAACTAAAAAAAATTAAGAAAATTAGTCAGCAAGAGGTTTACATAAAAATACAAAAGAGCTATATTTTTAAAAGTAGAAAAAGTAATTTATTTTTTTTACAAAAAGTTCAAGTAGGTTTTACAAAAGTTTGTAAAACACACATAAGGAGAAACAAATGAACAAAGCTGAATTAATTGAAGCAGTATCAGAACAAGTAGGATTAGCTAAATCTCAAGTAGATGACACTATCAAAGCAATACTTGCAACAATCACTACAGAACTTTCTAAAGGTAACAAAATCACTTTAGTTGGTTTCGGTACTTTCGAAAGACGTAAACGTAAAGGTAGAATTGGTGTTAACCCACAAAATCCTACTCAAAAAATCAAAATTCCACCTAAGAATGCTCCTGCGTTCTCAGCTGGTTCTGAATTGAAAGCTGCTGTACAAACTGGTAAAGCTCCAAAAATGGCTGCTCCAAAAATGGCTGCTAAAAAAGTTGCTGTTAAAAAAGCTGTAGTTGCTAAAGCTGCTAAAGCAAAAACTGCTGCTAAGAAAAAAACTGCTAAAAAATAGTTTTTAACTTATTAGTAAACTTTCAAAGACCTTTGGTGAAAACTAAAGGTCTTTTTTTATCATATCTTCTTTTGCTACGCAACGACCAGTTCGGCGACTTTCCTCGTGCCGGCTCATCCTGCGAAGCAAGCTTCGAGGTATTCACCTCTACGAAAAAGCTTACCAAGTTTTTTCTAATCGCTATACTTCAGTCACTCGGGCTGCGCCCTCATCGAGGGCAAAGGTGCTCCTCTAGATATTCTAGTTTCTCACGACCTCGAAACAGGTCTTTTCATAAGGTTTAAAACAGCATCTACAGCATTGATTTCGCCACTTATAACTTTAAAAATCTGAGTGCAGATTGGCATACTTAAATTATTTTCTTCAATAATCTTAATGACAGCGTTTGCCGTATTTACGCCTTCTGCAACTTCACCAAGCCTTTTTTGGATATCATCTAGCTTTTTACCTTCAGCTAAAAAATATCCTACTCGGTAATTTCTACTGAGCTGAGAAGAGCAAGTAGCAACAAGATCTCCAACTCCAGCTGGACCAAGAAGAGTTTTTTCATTGCAGCCATAGAATTTTAAAAATTGTCCAATCTCATTTAGTCCTCTTGTAATCAAACTTGCTTTTGCACTTTCTCCAAGCCCTAAACAATCAGATGCTCCAGCAGCAATCGCCATGACGTTTTTAATTGCACCACAAAGCTCAACACCTTTTACATCTTCGTTTATATAAATTCTAAGGCTTGGGTTATTAAATTCTTTTTGTAGATAAACAGCTACTTCTCTATTTTCACAAGCTATTTCTGCAACCATTGGTTTACCTTTAATGAGTTCTTTTGCAAGATTTGGCCCAGAGATGACAGCTATCGGATTTTTATTGCAGAAGGTTTTGATAATTTCGCTGGGAGTTTTTAAATTTTCGGCATCAATCCCTTTTGAGGCATTTAGGAAAATTATTCTTTCATCAG
The DNA here is from genome assembly GCA_903930015.1 of uncultured bacterium. GTDB lineage: Bacteria > Cyanobacteriota > Vampirovibrionia > LMEP-6097 > LMEP-6097 > CAIYXB01. Next base: position 5,468 of record CAIYXB010000252.1, read on the forward strand.
GATTCAAAAGGCATAATTTGCCAAAAACCTCTGCCATTCCTTTTAAAGAAACTGCATTTATGATTACCTGACATTTCAAAATATCATTTAAATCGTTAGTTATCTTTACATTATCTGGATATTTTTGTGTAATAGGTTTTTTAAAACGCCTTGTTTTAATTGCTCTACGCACTCTTGATGCGTTATGATCCCATAAAACCACATAGTGATTTTGTCCTAAAAGAAAAGCAAGTGTATTAGCCCAAGCTCCTGAGCCTAATATAGCGATGCTATTTTCTAAGTCTTTTGTCATTTTTTTACTTTGCAAACAAATTTCTTGTCTAGCGCAATTTGCCTGCTACCTATATTATTAAAGCATGCGCGAGCGCCGCAAATTTTTTGATATTTATATAGATTCATTTAGTCTAGATGACATAGATTTGATCAAAAGAGGCGATTTTATAGTTACTTTGAACATGGATCACCTTAAAAATTCTCAAAAAAGTGTTGATTTTACTAATGATTTGAAAAAAGCAGATTGGATTATCGCTGATGGAATCTCGATAGTTTTGCTCAGCAAATCACTATATAAAGGTACAGAATTTGTATCAAAAATACATAAAATCCCAGGAATAGATTTGGCAACAGAACTTATTTCACGTTCAAATAGAGTAGCTTTTTTGGGCTCAACTCAAAAAAATATCAAAAGAATTGAAAAAATTTTTTCTGACAAGCTAGTTTTTGCTCATCACGGATTTTTTTTAGAGACTCAAGAGCAAAAAATTATTGATGAAATAAAAAAATCTGATGCAGATCTTTTACTTGTCGCATTGGGTTGTCCAAAGCAAGAAATTTTTCTTGCGAAACATCAAAAAAGCCTTGAAAATACTACAAAAATTGGTGTTGGTGGAGCGTTTGATATTTGGTCTGGTGAGCTTCAAAGAGCACCAAAATTTATCCAAAATTTAAATCTTGAGTGGGCATTTCGGATAATTCAGGAACCATTTCGACTATTTAGAATCATTAGTAACGTACATTCATTTATATTATTTTTTGTTAGTAGTCTTTTTGATGAAGGTTAACAGATTAATATTCCTGGGTACAAGGCCTCAGTACATTCGATTAACACACGAATTAAGTTGCACAAAACAAAGAAATAAATTATTATTTTTGTCAGTGCGATTTGGTTCAAAGACCCAAAGCAATCTGGAGGAAATTAAAAATGGTAATCAAGAAAAAAACGACAGTAGTAAAAAAAGCAACAGTTAAAAAAACTGTAGCTAAAAAACCTGCTGCTAAAAAACCAGCAGTTAAAAAACCTGCTGTAAAAAAACCAGCGGCTAAAAAGCCAGCAGCTAAAAAAGCTGTAGCTAAAAAGCCAGCAGCAAAAAAACCTGCTGCAAAAAAGCCAGCGGCTAAAAAACCTGCTGCAAAAAAGAAAGCAACTAAAAAGAAGTAGTTTTAAACTACCCTTTGTTTTCAAAGATTAAGAGCCTGGTTTGATCGACTAGGCTTTTTTTTGTCTATATCCTCTAGCTTGCTCTATCTATCTACTACACTGACAGCTCTTGGTACAGGACTGTCCAACTTTTGAATTTTCTTTAGATCTTATAGTAGTATTAAACCTATGAAAGTAAGTATAGATAAATTCTCGGCTCAAACAAAATTTAATTCAGATACAATCGCTTTTTGTGATTCAAAAAATAAAAAAACTTTAGTAGATCAGTTAGATAAAAAATTTGGATCTATCATTTCAGAATTTATCAAAATAAATTCTTTTGATTTTGAATTAGGTTCTTCTTTAGTAATTTCACTTTCAAAACAAAACAAAATAAACCCAAGTTTTAAATCAGTAAAAAAAATTATTCTTGTGGGCCTAGGGACTCAAGAATTAGATAATTCAAAACGAAGAAAGGCATATGCAAGTTTAGTTAGACAAGCAAAAGCTACAAAAACAGAAAAACTTGCAGTCTGGGAGCCAGAAGATTCTGCACTATTCGCAGAGACTTCTGTATTGATAGATTATGAATTCACAAAATATAAAAAGGATGATCCAAAAAAGAAATCATCACTAAAAGAAATTAAAATTTTTGATTCACAATTAAATCCAGCTGTAAAAAAAGCTGTAAGAACAGCAACTATTATTGGTGAGTCAACTTGTATGGCGAGAGATTTAGTTTGGGAACCAGCATGTGTTGTAACTCCTACTTACCTTGCTCAAGAAGCCCAAAAAATTAAATGTAAAAATTTAAAAGTTACTGTTAAAGAAGCTGCAGAGTGTAAAAAGCTAGGTATGGGCTCGTTTTTAGCTGTTGCGCAAGGTTCTGATCAGCCTCCAAAATTCATAGAATTTAGCTATAAACCAACAGGAAAAGTGAAAAAGCATATTGCTTTAGTGGGCAAAGGTGTAACTTTTGATAGTGGTGGGCTTTCACTGAAGCCAGCAAAATCTATGGAAATGATGAAAGAAGATATGTCTGGTTCTGCTGCAATTATTGGAATCATGAATGCAATTTCTCAAATTGAACCAAATGATATCCAAATAACAGCAATTATTGCTGCAACAGAAAATATGCCTTCAGGAAAAGCATATAGACCGGGTGATGTTATTAAAGCAATGAATGGAAAAACAATTGAAGTAAATAATACTGATGCTGAAGGAAGACTTACTTTGGCTGATGCAGTTGCTTATGTATCGACAAAAGATCCAGATGAGATTATTGATTTTGCGACTTTGACAGGAGCCTGTGTTACTGCGCTTGGTAATGTTGCAGGTGGACTTATGTCTAACAATGAAAAACTTACTCAAGCTATAAAAGATTCTGCAGCTCAAGTGGGAGAATTATTCTGGCAACTTCCTCTTTATGAAGAGTATAAAGAAAGTTTAGAGTCAAGCATCGCAGATTTAATCAACGCGGGCTCTAAGGGCAAAGCAGGCGCGCAAAACGGTGCTTTGTTTATTCAAGAGTTTGTTGGTAATAAAAAGGGTTCTGAAGAGCAAATACCGTGGGCTCATCTTGATATTGCCGGTCCATGTTGGTTTGATCAGGATATGGACTGGTCCCCAAAGGGTGCTTCTGGAATTCCAGTTAGAACAATTTTAAATTATATTTTAAATTAAAATTTCTGAAAGTCTCTGTGTAAAAGCTTTTGCTGGATTTTAATCTAGCTTTTCCTGTAGTGTTAAGAACAGGTTAAGTAATTTCTTATAAAACAAGTGAAAAAAATGTTTTATATGTATGTAATCACAAAGCGTTGATTACATATCAACTCTCCCCCTCCCTCCCTCAAAAAAGAACAGCCGGGCGCTGTTCTTTTTCCTTTTTTAGTCTTAGAAAAAAGATCAATGCAAGATGGTCTATGCGGATCTTGATCTAAATGTAAGTGGTGGAATTATTTATAAGGCTCAAAAGCCTAATGAAAATATTCCAAAAAAATAAGCGTATCTGATGAAGAGAAGAGTAAGCTAGGAACTTACTCTTTTCTATTTGTCAATCAAGCTGTAGAATATATTCTATGAGCGCAGTTGCATTTACTTTAGTATTTTTTATTTTTATAGCTTTTATGCTTTTCTTTGGAGCATTTAAGATTATTCAGCAGGGTTATTGTGGTCTTGTTACAAGACTTGGTAGTTACTCAAGAACTTTGCAGCCAGGATTACATGTAATAATTCCTTTTATTGATTGTTTGGATCGTCAGGTAGATTTAAGAGAGCAAGTAATGCCACTATCATCACAGTCTGTAATTACTAAAGACAACGTAAATATAAATGTTGATGCAGTTATTTATTATCAAATCATGAACCCATACTCGGCTATTTATGAGATTAATAATCTTGTGTATGCTGTTGAACAACTGGCTTTAACTTCACTTAGAAATATTATTGGTGAAATGGCGCTTGATGATACTTTAAGTTCTAGAGATGTTATTAACACAAAACTTCAAGCAATTATTGATGCAGCTGCTTCAAAATGGGGTATTAAAACTAATCGTATTGAATTGAAAGATATCAATCCGCCTGCAGATATACAACAATCAATGAATGTGCAAATGCAGGCTGAGCGTAATCGTCGTGCTGCGATACTTGAAGCAGAGGGTTTAAAAGAAGCGGCTATTCTAAGAGCAGAAGGTCAAAAGCAGGCTGTAATTAAAGATGCAGAAGCTCAGGCTCAGAAACTGAGACTAGAAGTGGAAGCCGAAGGGATTACAACAAAAACCTATATAGAAAAAATCAAAGAAGCAGCACCTACAAAAGAAGTGCTTCAGATTATTTATATGGATACCTTAAAGAAGCTTGCTGATGGTCCTGCAAATAAGATCTTTATTCCAACAGAGTCTATGACAGCGCTTGGCGGGCTTGCTGCTGCGGGTGAATTATTCACTATGAAAGAGAGTAAAAACTAAAATGGAAAGCCATTTACTTTTTTATTTGATTGCTGGTTTACTTTTAGTTACAGAAGCTTTTTCACCAGGGCTTTTTATTTTTATTTGTTTTGCTCTTGCAACTGCAATCACAGGTCTAGTAGATCAGTTCACTGAGCTTAGTTTAACTCCGCTTCTTGGAATTAACCTGGGGCTTTCAGTTGCTTTTCTTTTTTTAGTAAGACCTTTTTTAAAAATTGCAGTTAAAATTCCAGATCAAAGTAAATATGAAGGTAGATCTTACGCAGAAAAACTAATTGGTAAGGATGCAATGGTTTTTAAATCGATATCTGAATTTGAACCAGGGGTTGTAAAGCTTGTAGATTATGATGAGACATGGCTCGCTAAATCAATTGATAAAACTTTAATTGGGCAAGGAACAGCAGTTGTTATTGAAGATATAGATGGTAATCATTTACTTGTTTCAACAAGAGTTTAGTTTGTTTTAAAACTTAAGCCAATTATGTGCACAGCAGCTAGAGTATTTTTGCATCAGGGCTTATGAGATTGGCTTAGTACAAGGCATATTCGAGGCGAAAAAGCGCAGTTTACTGGTTGTAAATGAGCATTTTGAGCCGAGAATTAACGCAGTAAAAAGTCAAACGCGTAAGCCCTGATTGTTTGGGAATAAAGATATAATAAGACCAATTTAGTTGGCTTAATTTGTTAATGCTTAATGGAAAAAACAATTTGATAATTTTTACCGGCCCATCTGGGGTTGGTAAAGGAACGATTGTTAAGCAAGTTTTTGCTGATCTAAAAAACATTGAATTTTCTATTTCTTGTACTACTCGTGCAATTCGCCCTGGTGAAGTTGACGGGGTAAATTATTTTTTTAAGACACGCGCACAATTTGAAAAAATGATTCAGGCTGATGCACTTTTGGAGTGGGCTGAGTTTGTGGGAAATTATTATGGTACACCAAAGGATTTTGTATTTAATACTTTAGAAGCTGGCAATGATGTGTTTTTGGAGATTGAAGTTCAAGGTGCACTTCAAGTCATGGAGAAGTTTCCAGAGGCAGTGAGTATTTTTCTTGTGCCTCCAAGTTTAGAAGAACTGGAGTCTCGTTTGCGAACAAGAGCAACAGAAACTGAAGATATTCTACAAAAGCGTCTTGCCAAAGCTCGAGAGGAAATGAAATTCTTGGATAGATTTAAATATATTGTCACTAATGATGATTTAGATAAAGCCGTGGAATCAGTGAAAGCGCTGATTATGGTGGCTAGAAACGTGCCACAGAAAATATAGATCTTGTAAAACAAAGTTTTAACTTTAATATTACGTGGTATAATTAAAGTATGACTTTAAATTATGTCTCAAGGTTGTTAAAATTACCTAAGAAGCATAGTTTTTTCTTATTTGGCCCAAGGCAGACAGGAAAGAGCACTTTACTTGCTGAAAGTTTTTCTCATGAAACAACTGTTTTTATTAATTTACTTGATTCAGAAGAATATTATAAATACTCTGTTGATATAGCGGCTTTTAAAAGAGAAGCAGATGTACTTGATAAGAAAATTACTCATATAGTAATTGATGAGATACAAAGAATCCCTGAACTTTTGAATTATGTTCACCTGCTAATGGAGGAAAATAAAAATAGATTTTTTATTCTGACAGGTTCGAGTGCAAGGAAATTAAAACGAGGTCAAGCAAATTTACTTGGTGGACGTGCTTGGAATTTGAGTTTGTTTCCTTTACTTCAAAGTGAACTAAAAGAAAAATTTGATTTAGATCGTGCTTTACAGATCGGGACTTTACCACAAATATACTTAAGTGAAGATTTAAAATCAGCACACAGGTCGCTTGCAGCATACTGTGATATTTATATTCACGAGGAAATCAAAGCAGAATCTCTGGTTCGTAATATTGGAGCTTTTATGATGTTTTTAAAATTTGCTGCTAACGAAAACGGTTCAGTAATTAGTTTTGCTAATATTTCTAAGGAGATTAATGTCAGTAGTGTAACAGTTAAAGAATATTTTTCTATTTTAGAAGATACTTTGCTGGGCTTTTTTTTGTATCCTTATTCTAGTAGTGTTCGTAAGCAGTTAGTAAAACATCCAAAGTTTTATTTTTTTGATACTGGGGTTGTGCGTCAATTAAATGGAAAGCTAAAAGCTAATTTGCAGCGTGGAACTAAAGATTATGGAGATATTTTTGAGCATTTTATTATTAAAGAAATTATCCATAAATCAAAATATTTAGAGAATGATTATAAGTTTAGTTTTTATAGAACTAATGCAGGCGCTGAAGTTGATTTGATTATCAAAAAACCGTGCGGGGAGATTTTAGCTATAGAAATTAAGTCTAGTAATAATCCAAGTCTAAAAGATCTCAAGGGATTGTTTTCTTTTAAGGAGCTTGAACCTGAGGCTAGGTTAATTTGTCTGTCTCAAGTTACAAGAAAGCAAGTGCTTGAAACTAAGTCTGGCACTGAAGTTGAGGTTTTGCCTTGGGCTGAGTTTTTTAATAGTATGTGATTTTGATAGCTAGGTAAAATTAAATAAGCCAGAACTGGGTGTTTTGGTTGTTCAAATACTAAGAAAGGCGAATTGCGAGACCTGACACTAATTTAATCATGAGAATCTAAAACCAGTTTTTAGATTTTCATAGTTTTAGGGTAGAATAAGCTATATGTACTTAGCTAGGGATAACGGCATAAAGCGGCTTAATGAATATTTGGAGATTTTCCCTGTTGTTGCGATTCTAGGGCCTAGACAGTGCGGCAAAACAACTTTAGTCAAATTATTTATAGAGGGTTTGGATAAGAAGAAAAAAATTCATTTTTTTGATTTGGAGGATCAGTATGATTTAGCACAATTAGAGAATCCTCAATTAACTTTAGAAGATTTAACGGGTTATGTGATTATTGATGAGATTCAAAGAAGACCAGAAATTTTTCCAGTGCTTAGAGTTTTGGTTGATAAGAAAAAACATGACACACAATTCATTATTTTAGGTAGTGCATCTAGAGATCTTATTAATCAGAGTTCTGAAACACTCGCAGGTAGAATTGGCTATATAGAGCTCACTCCTTTTAGTATTTCTAATATTGATTCAGTGGAAAAACTCTGGCTTAGAGGAGGTTTCCCGCTTTCTTATTTGGCTAAAAGTCAGTCAGCGTCATTCTTATGGCGCAAGGAGTATATAAAAACTTTTTTAGAGAGGGATATACCCAATCTCGGGATTAGAATTCCAGCAAGAAGCTTAAATCAGTTTTGGCAAATGTTAGCTCATTTTCATGGACAGACATTTAATGCAAGTCAATTGGCAACTAGTCTTCAGGTTTCTGGTCCTACTGTGAAGAATTATTTGAATATACTTTCTGGGACTTTTATGATTAGGCAATTGCAGCCGTTTTTCATCAATACCAAAAAACGACTTGTAAAAGCACCAAAGATTTATTTTAGAGATTCTGGTATCTTCCATGCTTTACTGAATCTTGAAACTAAAGAATCAATCAAGACTCATCCTATGCTGGGAGCCTCTTGGGAAGGTTTTGCTTTAGAAGAGTTTATTCGTAAAGAAGGGCTTAGGGAGGATGAGTGTTTTTTTTGGAGTGTGCACAATGGCCCAGAAATTGATTTAGTATATGAAAAAAATGGTAAAAAGTATGGTTGTGAATTTAAGTATTCAGACTCTCCTAAAGCAAGTAAATCGATGTTTAGTGCAATAGATGAATTAGGCTTAGAAAAAATTACTGTAATATATCCTGGCAAGAAGAATTTTTTATTAGATAAGAGAATTGAAGTTCGGAGTTTAGATTAATAGTGTCAAGAAGGGTAACTATCAAACCTTAGTCTAGCCAAGAGAATTTGGGAGTATTTGTTTGAATGAACCTGCAGATAGGTTCAAAAAGCAATCAAAGAATATCTCAAAATTCATTTAAATTTTAAAAATGAGATACCGGAAAAGCCAGAGCTGGGTGTTTTGGTTGTTCAAATACTAAGAAAGGCGAATTGCGAGACCCTAGACCTGGTTGCTAGGACTGATTTGGTTGAGAGTTAAGCCGCTAGCTTAAAGATCCCCTGAACTCCTTGTTTAAAATCCATTAAGCCTTTCATTAAAACTCCAGGCATATTTTCTAGAACTTTTTGTTGTTGTTTTTCAGGAATAGCCGGATTATCATTTGACATAATTTCTATACTCCCATCACTGAGAGTTTGCATACAATGTACAATAGGTTTAGCTAGATTTTTTCCAATAATTAAATGTCTTGTTGATTGAGCTTGCTTTAAAGCTTTATCAGGATTATTTGGGGAAAATCCAGGTTCAATAGAAAGAGTTAGATCTGCGTTTGAACTTTGATGATTAGTTCTTGCAATTCTTTGTAAATCTCTATGGAGATTTTGTGAAAATTCACCTTGAATATCGTTTAAACTGAAACTATAGTATTCCTCTAATGTTTTGTTAATCTGTTTTCGCTACAATTAAATTTAAATTTTTGTTTTTTATACTTACGGAATGTTTCTGTAACAATACGCAATAAATCATTTTTACATTTATAAAGAATATTTTTATGGTCGGATTCTTTAATAATTTTCCAAACTTCTTCTGAATAATTCAG
>CAIYXB010000253.1 GCA_903930015.1 uncultured bacterium
CTATAAGCGTTGAACCTATCAAAAATACTTGTTTGAGTGATAAGCCCCATATAAATTCCTTGTTGAAGTCCATAATCATTTTCCTGCGTTAAATTATAAGAATCAACCATACTAGGTTGAGTTAAATTGTTTGGGCTTTGTAATAAAGCCAAACTTAAAACTATTCCTAATCCAGGAATAATCTCTGTATCTTTCTTATCCTCTGATTTGGTATCTTCTTTTTTAGATTCGCTTTTGACTTCGCTTGTAGTGCTAGCCAATGCATTGCTAAATGTTTGAACAGGACTGACCTCTGCAATTACAGATTCGGTTATCGTAGGCGTAACACTTGTGTTGAGTATCCCGCTTAAATTCACAGGGCTTATTACACTCACAGGGCTTGTTACATTGTTCTGATTGTCCAATGTCATCTTGCAAGTATTTAATGTTTCCGACCATGCAGTCCAAGTTGGCAAACCATACGGATCGGAGCATTGTGAAACTCTTAATTCCGTTATTAATCCTTCGTATCCACTCGCGCATGATAAAGTCCTTGTTTCTGTCGCTGATATACAAGTTGGCGGATCAGCTACACAATTATTTGAACTATCTTGCCAAGCCGACCAACTACTTGCGCTACAAGTATAATACCTAACTTGATTTAATGCACCTGAATAATTTATAGGGCATGATAAAGTTCTAGTTTCTGTAGCGTCTGTGCAAGATGGCTGAATATAAGGTGCGCATATTGGATCATTGGGATAATAAGGACACCAATATCCCGTAAGCGCAGTTGCTTCATCTATGTCATAGCATTGTAAATTTGTTATGTATCCATTTTGATCAGGAACATAAGTGCAATACCAAGCATGAGCATTACTGCTTATCAGCAATAACAGGAAGCTTAAAATCCGAACCATATAACTTATAGAATCTTTCAGGGTATCGTTTAAACCAAGCGCGTCTAGCAACATCGCCTAAAGCACCGCCAAAAGGGCAAGGGCTAGATGCCATTTCCATTGCTTCCCATGTAGCTTCATCTTGACACATTAAACTTACCGCACTAACTTTTAATCCTAGATTAGATAAAGTTTCAGCCTTAACTATTCTTGCGCAGTTCTCATCTTCAACTGTAAATCCACCGCTAATAGACACAACACCTGTGTTAGCTCCGCCACTTACACCTGTTTTACAAATCTTGGGATTCATAGTAGAAATAGAAGGAGCAATAGCTTAAGGAACAGGCATACCTTTCATATTTGTAGTGATATTAGTATCAGCCGCTAATACTTGATCAGAAATAATAGCCAATAGGCCGCCAATGATAAGGGCTAATATAAATACTATAACTTTATTAATACTACTCATTTAAAAATCATCCTCATTTAAATTATGAATATTACAAACTATTTTCGCATATTTTTTAAACTTTGCTTCATGCGCATCAAAATCCTTATGGCCTGAATACCACAAAAAGCAATGAATCATTTCATGCATCATAGTATGCGTTATTTTATTCCAATCATCGCATGATCGGTCTATTTGTATTCTTGGCGGATCGTTTATGAACCAACCATAAGCTTCGGTATTAGATACCACTTCGAATGTAACGCGATGAGCCGCAGGCAATCGC
>CAIYXB010000254.1 GCA_903930015.1 uncultured bacterium
ATATAAACCAGCTAAAACAAAAGCAATCAAAACCACTCCAATCTTGAACTTTAGAAAATTATTCGTTACAAAACAAGAGAAAATAAATTGAGCAATGGTAAGCATGAGAAAAATACATTGAATCACTCTTGTATCCCCGTCAAAGATTGAGAATCCACTAGTCTTTGAAAAAATCATGGTCGCAATGATTGTAAATAAAATTGCAAAAATAAAATTCCAAATTGGATTATAAACTTTTTTTGCAAGATTAACTCTATCGACAGAAGATCCTGAGCTCAAAAACAAATATGCCTTAAAAAAACCATGCATTATTAGATGTGTTATAGCAACTGGTATTAAACCAAGTCCAATTTCCATAAACATAAAGCCCATTTGACCAACCGTAGAGGCAGCCAGTTTATTTTTAATCTTAGCTTGCACTAACATTGCAGAAGTGCCGAACAAGGCTGTCACAGAACCAATAATAAAAATCAAAGTTAGTAAACTAGGTTGATCTAAAAACAGTGGTGAAAATTTCGCTAAAATTATTCCACCTCCGTTAACAAGACCCGCATGCATAAACGCTGACACTGGTGTTGGAGAATTTAAAGAGCTTAAAAGCCAAGAAGAGAAAGGGATTTGAGCAGATTGAATCATCGCTACAATTAAGATCAAAAGAAAAATCAACTGCTTAAGAACTATCTTAAATCCAAAAATATCAAAAATAAACACATCTTGATTTGAAAATACAATAAATATCTCTTTAAATGTATCTAGTCTCGTGAAGTGATATATCGTAAAAATCGCAATAAATAACAAAACAAAACCTAATATAAAATTCCCCAAAGCCAACTTGCCAGTTTCAAGCGCAGAGATCCATTTCTTTTTATGAATCATTAATCTCACTAAAAAAATATTTGCGCAAATCCAAGCACAAAGAAAAAACCAAATATTATTTGCACAAACAACTAATAAAACAGAGATAGTAGTAATAGAAAGATTTAAATAAAAAGTTTTTTGATTAGAGTCTCCAGCGAGATAATTTCTAGAGAAAAGTGCCACAAAAATACTGACCAATGCAACTAAGCTCAGAATAATATTTGTTAAAAGATCGAAATTAAGTAAATTATTCATGGGTAACTTTTTATAATCATGCTAGTATTAGCCTTATAAGTAAAATTAATCTTCCTAATCTGCTCTATAAGTTTTACTAATAAGGAGTGCTGTAAACAATGAGAAACCCTAACTTAAATCCAGCGAATATAGAGATACAAGACATGCAGGCTTTGGTGGGTATATACCATGATCGAAGCTTCAGCAAAGCCGCAGACAAGCTAAACAAAAGTCAATCAGCACTCAGCCAACAAATTGCTAAACTAGAAAACAATCTAGGAGCAATTTTAGTAGATAGAGATAATCAAAATAGGCTTACCGAAAAAGGTGAGGCTCTTTACAACTACTCAAAACAAATTTTAAAAATTCATCAAGAAGCAATAAATTATTTTTTAAATCCTGAGCTTAGTGGAGAAATAAGGTTTGGACTTCCAGAAGATTTTGCAACTTTATTTCTACCTGAAATATTAATGGAATTGAATTTAAAATATCCTAATGTACACGTGAATGTTGAATGTGATCTAACTTTAAACCTTTTAAAACGTTTTCACAAAAAACATTTTGATTTGGTTTTAGTGAAAACCACTTCTCTAGATGATTTCCCGCACGAAAACGAAGTGGAGATTTGGGATGAGAAGTTAGTTTGGGTAAGCAAAGAAAATACAAATATCTCAATTTGCAAAGACAACATACCTCTTGTACTATCTCCAAAACCTTGTGTATATAGAAAACGAGCGATAGAAAGTCTTAACGAAGAGAATCTTAGCTATAAATTGGTTTACACAAGTGCTAGTTTTATTGGATCATGCGCAGCAGTTAAAGCAGATATGGGCATCACAGTCTTACCTCAAAACATGATACCAGAAGGTTTAAACGTCTTTGAACATAGTCTTTTACCAGACTTGAAAAACACTCACATCTCTTTTCTTTTAAAAAACGATGCGCCTAGTTCAGTAAAATGGTTTGCTAATTACGTTTTAAAAAAACTCAAGAGAGATAATCACTAATGACTATACAACTTCCAAAAATTCTCATGTTAACATTATCATTGTAACAAAATTGACTTCTTAGAAAAGACTCAATTAGGCTAAAACAGTCCAAAATGAATCGAATATCTATTTTTATAATATGCAAAAACGAGGAGAGAATCATCAACTCTTGTCTTAAGCAAGCAAGTAAACTTGCAGATGAAATTATAATTGTAGATTCTGGAAGCACTGATCTTACTTTAAATATCTGTCAAAGATATACAGATAAAATTTATCATCAAGAGTGGCTTGGATTTGGCAAACAAAAAAACATAGCACTTGAAAACTGCTCCAATGAATGGGTACTTAGTTTAGACTCAGACGAAATCCTCAGTGATGAATTAATAAATGAAATCAAATCCCTTCGGCTCACTCTAACACCCAGCAGCAGTGAAGTAAGCCTCAATCCAAATGGATTTTTAATAGCAAGAAAACTTTTTATTGGTTTAGATGAAGTTAAACATGGTGGTTTTTATCCTGACTATCAATTAAGGCTTTTTCGTAAATCAAAAGGACGCTTTTGCCAAAGTCCTGTACATGAAAGCGTAGAGCTCAAGAACCATTTTGGAGAATTCACTAAGTCGCGAAAGGGATTACCAACTCTATCAAACCCTCTTCACCACTACGCCTATGACAATTTAGATAAACTCGAAGAATCTTTTAAAAAATACGCTGGTTTGAGCTTACGCAAAAAAAATATCCGAAAAGCTTTTACAAGTGCTTTGTTTACCTTTGTGTATAAGTATTTTATTCGCTTCGGATTCCTTGATGGATCACTTGGACTAAAACTTGCTTTTATTAATAGCAAATACCAATTTAAAAAATATTTCTAATTAAATTGTTTGAGGGCTTACGCGTTTGGTTTAGTAAGTAAACCAAAAAAATTTTCTTCAAATTGCAACCACCCTTGCGCATTCGGCGCTTCTGCTGTGATGATATTTTCGTTGTTTTGCTTCGCAAAACTTAAATGCTACATCAATCCGATACGCTTCAGGGTGTTGCAAATTTTTCGAAAAATTTTTTGGCTTACGATACAAGGCATATTCAAGGCGAAAATTAACGCAGTAAAGTACCTTTTTGTCCTTTCGTTCATATGCCCTCAAGCAATCTTGTGGCTATTCACTACAGCCCAAAATAAGTCCAACAAGAAATCCTGAATTATCTATGAAGAGCTAACTTAATCTCTTCAGCAGTATGAGCTTGCAGTCTCTTTCTATTTCTTATTTTCTTCTTAAGAATCAATGAATTGTTCAATACATCAACACTGCTCTGTAACTTAGCTTCATCAACTTTAGGCTTTTTGACTCCAGTAGCTACTCTATTTTTAACAAAGGACTTGTTTAGCATTGATTTTATGTCAGTTGAACTAAACGATTTACTAGAAACCTCTTTTACTTTTGCTTTCAAAGAATTATCAATAAGATCATTCAAGTTCACTCTAAAATCATTAATCGGCTCAACAACATACTCGTTAAAAAACTCAATCGGTGCTTCAAGAGTATATCTTCTAATCAAAGCTACTCCATCTTTAAATGCTTTTTCTAAATTCTTTAGCGAAACTGCATCTAAAAACTTCTTATATCTTTCAATAAAATCATCTCTTATTTCTTCAAAGTAAGTAATAACAGCATTAACCAGCTTATCAATCGCTTCAAGTTTTTCTTTAGTATCGTCTTTCTTGGCTTCTTCTTTCTTTTGGTCTTTTTGTTTTTCTTCTTTTTGATCCTGAATTTTTTGCTTGACTTTTGCTTTGATATCTTCAGATTGAGTAGCACTTGTATAGATGTACTTATTTTGCTCGATCATTTTTGCTGAAAGCAAATTGAGCATTGCCTGAAGTGTCGCACCTTCAGCGTTCTTGAGTGCGATCGCAAGAGAGTCGGTTTCAAGTGAAATATCAGCAAGTGTCGCTGACTGAGAACTTTGTTTAAGAATCTGCAGAGCACGCAGTTTTTCTAGCTTTCTTTCTTTAGTACTTAAAGGCTGGTACGCCTCTAGCGCTTTTGCCGAAGTTGAAGAATTGAAAGCTTTCAGAATTTCTGAGTTCGCTTGACTTATATTATTAAATGTTACGTTTATCGCCACGTAATACATAGGTTATTTACAAATTGGCTTTTTGTAAAGCAAAAACACTGGTATTTAAAGTAAGAAAAAATTTATGCTACAGATCCCAAAAAACGTGCTTATTTCAAATAATATCGATTAAATTAAAAGTATTTGGGGAACTTTTCGTTTTACTAAGCAGCTGTAGCAAGATTTGGTTCAGCTGTAGCTTTAGGAATATTCGTAAATTGTAAAATAGGAGGAGGTAATAGTTTTTCTTCAGCTCCAGCTTCTAAACTGCCACTAGAACCCAAGAAGCTCACAAAAACCGCACCAGCACCAGCTACAAGCTCCATACCGCCCATAAGATAGCCCACAATAGCTCCAATGATTGCTGGCATTAATAAATCGGGTAATTTTTCTCCAAGCTTGGAGATTAATCCCTCTATGCTTGCTGATGAACTTGAAAGTTTCTCTGAAGCTTGACGCAAATGCTCCATATAAGCTTTTTGGTCCTCTGATAAAGAATGGTATTCAAGTTTTGCATCCTCACCTTTTAAAATTTTATCAGCGACACTGAGGACCTGATTTTTTTGATCTGCAGTTAAATTATTTTCACCAGCATTAAAAGCTTCTACTTTTGTCTTTCGCTCAGCATTATTTTCTAAGTCAAACACTGGTAATTTATAATTACTCTGAGCTTGACGTGTATAAATTTCTACAGGAGCAAGACTGTCTTGGATATTTGAGACTAAAGATAGAGTAGTTTCTTTACCATAAGTTTGAGCAGTAGTTTTTGCAAGACCGTCTATTAATTCAGCTCTTAATGCTGATTTAGTTTTTTCATCACCCCCTGAGCTAGCAACCTCTTTTCCAATCTGTCCTAAACCATGAAAAAAGAAATTTTGAGCTTGTTTTAGTTTATCTTTCTTAGCATCTATGGGAGTATCCTCATCATCAAAGCTTTTAGAAGCTTTACTTGCATGCCCCTCAAGAACACCAAGAACAGCTTTCATGGGACCAATTTTCTTTGCTAATTGTGCAGGCAAAGAATGTTTAGATCCTGTTACGTGAGTTTGTCTTCTTTGATTTAAATGTTCTTGAATTGTGATTTTCAACTTGGCATGATCATTACTTGTAAGCTTCTGATCAACTAGCTTTTGTGCCTCATCAAGCACTGTAGTTGCTGCTAAAGTAGGCTTGCCATCACCCTGAATCATAGAATCTATAAATTCTAAAACAGTTGCAGCTTTTGCTGCATCAGGAGCTTTATCAGCAACTTTAACTACACGGTCAAGTTGACCAGCAAGTGCAGTTGTAAAATTAGTCAAAGCTAGTGACATTACAAACCATATAAGGTTAAAAGTGGATTAAATTTGATAGTGAATTATGCTCCAAGAGCAACTGAAGACGTGGTTTCCTTTCTAGAAGGACTGTCACCTTTAGTAGAAGCTACAGTCGTAGTGTTAGCACTAGGCTCAGCCTGAGAATCACCATTCCTGCTTGCAAAAAACATACCAATTAACATAGGTCCAAATTTATCTGCTGTTTGGTTGATAAAAGGTGCAAGACTCGCTATTGGTCCTCCAATAATAGGTACTTTTGAAATTAGAGTTGCAATTGGACCTAATATCAATGGCACAGCCATTAGTGCATACTTACCGTACTGACTCAAAAAAGCTTGAACATCAGAATTTTGCTTAGTCTTTGGTGTATTTTTCACATTATCCAAATGGCTTGAAATAGCTTGAATATCGTCTTTGAAAATAACAGTATCTGCACCAAATTGCAGTTGGATGACTTCAATTAACTTCGGAATTTCTCTATTAAAATGGGCTTGAATATCGTAATTTGGATTTTGTCTTAAATTAGCTTGAGCTTCTTTTGCGATCAAAACTAGTGCTTGACTTATTAAGTTTCTTTTTTCTGATACTAAACTAATTTCAGAAGCACTAGGTTCTGAAGGTCTACTAGGTAAAGTGTTTTCAAAAGCCTTCAAGCTAGCTGACATAGGAGCATAGAATTTTTCTGGAATATTTTGAGCAACCATTGGACCATGACCACCAGCAAGAATTGGTGCCAAAACATTTTTCATATATGCGCCAAGAGCTTGTCTTTCGGCAGGTTCTAGCTTTTTAAGAAAAGTATTGAATTTCTCTAGACTGAAGTCTTTCATTACTTCACCCAGATCTTGTTTAATTTTATCCAACCTATTTAAATCTACATCACCAGCAGTGTCGTCTTTGAAAAAACCGAAAGTTTTTAAAATTTGATCTAAGAGTAGATGTTTCTTATCATCAGGTGTACTTGCCATTGCTTGCATTATAGGCTCTAAGCTATCAGCTATTTTAGTTACAGTTGCATCCAATGCAGCTTTAGCATGTTGAGTTGATTTACCAGTTAGATCTTCAGTAGTGTCAAGAACTTCACTATGAGAATTAATACCATTTGTCGTCTCTTGATGAGCATAGTCTAATACAGGAGCTGGGGCATACTTAAGTACAGCACCTGAATCATCACTAGAAGAAGTACTTTGTATTGCATAATCGATACCTTTGAAAGCTTTAACAGGTAGATTTAAGTCAGCATTAGCTAATTTTTCACTTGCTATTCTTCTTAATAAAGCAATATTTGACTTAACATCTAAATTTAAATTTTGTCTAGCTGTATGAATTCCTTTTGCATAATCTAAAGCAACATCAGCAACTATATTTTGTTGATCAGAATTGAATCTAGCAACTCCATCAAAAATTGGGAAAAAAGCCTTTGAAATATTTCCCGCATCATTAGACGACAAGCTCGGTGCAAACTCTTTTAAGCCTGAAATGATTTTTGCTTGTGCTTCACCGATACCACTCATAGTTATTACTACTCATATATACAAGGGTCCAATCTAATATTTTTTGATAAGCAAAAACACCTAAGCTAAGTTCGGACACCCCATTTTGCCCCTCCACGACCGGGTCTTTTTGCGACATTTTTAAGGAAATTGATTTTGAGCCTTAAATTAAAGTAAAGCAAATATCCCATAAACCTACTTATAGTTTCAATATTCTCTAAAATGATTCCTCTTGAATAATGATTCAAGATTTGCGTTTATATATCTCATACTTTTATCAAAATGTCGCAAAAAGACCCGGTCGTGGAGGGGCAAATTTGTTCAAGGCATATCCAGGTACTTATGCGCCTGAATCCCCAATCTCAACTGAGGATATTCACTTATATTTTCAGCCAAAATCTTTAAAATCATCTCTTTAGTAACTTCAAAATTAAACCAATCTGGAGTTAAGTAAACAGGACAGGTGTTGTTGTTTGCTTTTAATTTTGGCAGAATCTTATCAAGCAAATACTCTTTTGCTTCTGAATTGGCTAGGACAAATTTCAGCTCATCACAATATTGCCAGATTTTTTCATCTGCAATTTTTGATCTTGAATAAATTTCCTTAGGACTAAAAGTAAAATTAAACACTCTCTTAAAACCAGTTGATTGGCTCAGAGTCACCTTTGGATAATCTTGAAAAAGCTCAGTTAAAAACTCGCCAGTACCAGCCGTCTCAATACTCACGACATAACCATTTGCAACAAGCAAATTCACTAAGCGCTTTAGACTCTGTTCTGTAGGCTCGCCACCAGTAAGTACCACTCGTTTAATTTTCTTGTTTAATTTTTGGATTTCTTGAAAGATATCTTCTTCATTAACATCGAGCGAATTATTTTCTCTTTTTACCCAAGTATCTTTTTCATCACAAAAAAAACAATGCACACTGCAACCTTGAAATCTTACAAAAATTGCTGGAACACCAGAATCAACTCCTTCACCTTGTACTGTAGAAAAAATCTGCAAGGCACAAGTAGTGTTTTCTTTGTTTTGATTTTTATTAACAAGTAACATAATTATTTAGCCATACACCTTTCTAAGAGTGGATCAATTACTCTAGCTTCTTTAAAACCACGCGCTCTGAGCAAACAAGAATGACATTTACCACATGGTGGAAACTCTCCTTCATAACAAGTATGAGAATAACCCAAAGCTTCAATACAACGAGGACCTAAATCTAAAGCAAGCTCGACTGTTCTTTTTTTATCAAGATACATCAAAGGCGCATGCACAGCAAGTCCTTGGTCTTTACCAAACAAACCTTGATTTAAAGCTTTTTGCATTGAAGTAACAAACTCTTGACGACAATCATAATAACCGCCAAAATCTTCCTCACAAACTCCAACTACTATATTCTTAGCGCCGTGGTGATAGGCAATATTTGCAGCGATAGTCAAAAACAAAATATTTCTTCCCGGTACAAAAGTTTTTTGCACTCCTGGTTCAAATTCATCAACAGAATTATATAAATCCATCTGCACGTGACTATCAACCAGCGGACTCACTGATCTTAGAATATTTCTAGTCTTAATTAAATCAAATTCTACACCGGCTAGATTACAAATAAACTTTGCAGACTCTAATTCAATTGAGTGTCTTTGACCATAATCAAAACTAATAGTGCGAACGTTTTCTTCACCCCATTTATCAAAAGCCCAGTACAAGCAAGTTGTACTATCTTGCCCGCCAGAGAAGACGACTAATGCTTTTGAATCATCTAAACTAGTTTGCATTGAGACATCCTCTTAGGGTTAAATCACCAAGTTCAACAATTGGACGTATTGCAATTCCACCGCGTGGCATAAAATCACCAAGAACTTTTAAATATTTTGGTTTAATAGTGTTGTAAAGGTCTTCAGCTATTTTATTAATTACAAACTCGTGAAAGATTCCATGATTGCGATAAGAGAACAAATAAAGTTTTAGGGATTTTGATTCCACTAAAGATTCGCCAGGCAGATAACTAATGTAAATTTTTGCAAAATCTGGTTGTCCTGTTTTTGGACAAAGACAAGTAAACTCATGGCAATCCAAATTAATTGAATAATCATTTTTTTGCCACATATTTGGTATAGCTTCTAACTTAGCTTCCTCAGGAGAGGTCGGATAAACAGTCTCAGCAGAACCCAAAAGACTTAAGTTTTTGGTAGATTCTTCTTGAAGACTATGGTTTTCAATGGTTTTAGACATAGCGATACATATCTTAGCATCACTGGGGTAAACACCTGGGGTCTGACCCCAAAAGTCTTAATGAATTATCTTGGTTAATAGAAATGGGGTCAGACCCCATGATTTCTTGCCATTTTTGCAGCTATAGCAACAACACCCAAATCCTCAGTCCATTCTAAGAAAAGATCTTTTTCATCTGGAGCTGATTCCTCAATAGTTTTTTGCAACAAATTTGCTTGACCCAAACCACTATTCAATTCAATTTTTGCAAGATTAATATCTATCTTTTCTTCTGGACCTTGCCATTCTTCATTTGCAGAATCCTTTAATAAATCCTCGAGTGCTAAAACAGAATCCTCTTGATTTTTCGCTGTAATCAAAATTACTTTTTCACCAAAATAGCTATAGTAAAAATCTAAACCACCATATGAATTATCATCAGCAATAACTTTAAACTCTCTTAGTTCTCCTTCTTTGTCCTTGCGTGCCACATAAACATATGGGATGTAATCAAAAAGTCCATTGAGCATAAAACAATTATTCGAACCAATAATATTTTCAAAAATCTTCAAATTATTTTCTCTTGCAAATTCTTTTGCATGTGCAGGAATAGCTTCTTTGAGAATTATTTCACCTTCTTCATCTAAAAGCTTTTGTATTTTTCCTGCAATATAAATAGGCATGATACGTATAGGCTCACCATAAAAAAGTTTTGCACCTTGACCTGCATTCACTGTCACTGAACCAATATTTACTGAGAAAAGATAGCCCTTAATCCCAGAGAAGCTTTGAAAAGATCTCATAGCAAAATATAGTTGTTCGTATGGTGTAATTGCATCTATTGAAATTCCAGCTTCGATAAAGGTAAAAGTAATTTTTCGATGAAAGTCCGAATTAATAAAAGATCTAGCATTATTAGGTACAAATTCTTGCATCACCACGTCATCAGTTTTTGTTTTTTCAAAAATAAAATCGACAATCTTGTCTCGATCTTTCTTAATGTGAAATTTGCCACTAATGCCACGACCACCAGAATCTCGACTGGCTTTAACAATCCAAAAATCAATATGATCTAATTTTTTATTAGCAAGTCTTTTTTCTAAGGTAGTTTGAACCTCACTTATGTTATCAAATTCTTTTTGCAAGAACTCAACTTGAGCCAAGCTTGAAACATCTACTTTAGCTAGTATTTTGCTTAGCTCAGTTTTTGCATACATTTGCTTCATACTAAGACTTGACCAAACTTCAGGGACTCCAAGTTCTGCTATAAAATTTGAAATATACTGTTCATGAGTATGTGCAGACATTGTTATATCTGGCTTTGGTAGCTCACCATTCAAATCAACAACCGCATGAACGAAACCATAATGGTTAAGCTCAAATTTATTCTCATCATCTTCAAATGGATAAAGAAGTTCAATGTTTTTTAAAGCTTCTTGTGCAAAGGAGGTATATATTTGCTTTATCTCACCTTTAGAATTTAAATAAGGAGTAAAAACAGAGATATTTGAATATTTTACGTTTGAATTTAAATAAGTTTTTCTAAGTTCAGGAGATCTAAGTACACAATTCAAATCCCAGGAATGTTTCCCCGGATTTGAGATTCCGGCAATCCAAACTAGCTCGGTACTATCATCAAGATTATATTTGAATAATTTTTCTACTGATGCGTCTTCTGATTTAATCACTACGGGTAAAGGGTGCCTATCGTGAAAATTTCTTACAAAATTACGTAAGGCTCTCATACAATCCCAAAGACGCTCTTCTATACAAATAGTCTCATGTTGATAACAAATTGGCATAAGTCCATTTTCATAGTCACCAATCAAAGCATCTTTATACTCAGCGCTAGTTTTCTTAAGTACTGTACGATTAGAAATCAAATAGTAAAGATGCTTGTAAAGGTAAATCCCTGATTTACAAGCAAGTTTAAACATTTTTACTCTTAAATTTGTGTCATAGAAATATGTTTGATCAAAACCAAAGGCACTACCAGCACAAAGACTATGGAACATATAAGGCGGATAATCTTCTTCGTGAACATTAAGATATTGATCAAAAAATACCGCAAGTTTATTTATCATCTCATTTTCATCTGTAATATCTATGGTTAAGAATAATAAATAGTTCAGGTAAAGCATTTCAGCAAACCTAACTAAGTTATCTAATTCTTCATTAGTTTGTGAATCAGTTAGACCATCTTGTGATCTGACAATATTTTCAGCAATCTCTTTAAAAACACCTTGAGATTTTTTGTGGTCACCAAAAAACTCTTGTATAGACTTTTCATCAAAAGCTCTCTGAGTAATAAATAAGCGAGTTTTATCCTTTATACTAGGGCAGAATTTAACAAAATGTCCAGAATAAAATTCTGTAATTTTTAAAAGTTGAGAAAACTTAAGATTAATTTCCTTGAGTGAATTTAAATCATTTTTACTATTACGAATCAAAGTCATCAAATCTTGCACTGTTTGATCCCAAGTCGAGCTTAAATTTTCAAAACTTTGTTTTTGATACTTCTCTTCAAATTTAAAAAGATTTTGGAATCTTAAACTCGCTAAGAGATAAGTGTTTTGCAATTGGCTTCTTTGTGAAAGACTATCAGCGGCATTTGTTACCAACAGATCTGCTTCTTTTGTGGAACCTGCATTTTCAATTAACCTTGGTCGTCTTTCAATATTCAAAGAATCATTAGATTTAACAAAAATCTCTAATACTTCATAACCCAATTTGCCAACTTTAATTGAACTATCATTAAATACTTTAATAATATAATCAATTTCTTGTTTTGATTTTCCATTCAAAACCCAGCGTCCACCAAAGCAAAGCCAATCAGTAAAAGTGATTGATTTAGCTTCATCATAGCTAGAGATATTAGCCAAAGATTTTAATTTATGTACATAACGAGAAAGTATTCTTTGAGGAACTTCAATCTCTTTAGCTTCAATAAACTTTTGCAGACAAACATCTCGATAAAGATCTGAGAATTTTTTCAATTTCACGAAATAGTCATTGACTGATGCTTTTAAACTTTGATACTCATCACTATCATTAAGCTCATCTTTAGTGTAATTAACCTCAAGAATCAGTATTTGAATATAAAGCTTCGCAAACTGTGTTTCAGATTTAATAGTATTACGCCATTTTTGGTAAAGCTCTGGGGCTATCATATGCGATAGAACTTTACCACCAAGAGCGATCCATTCCATAGATAAATCTTGATCTAAAAAAGGCTTTTTAGCTTGCTGTAAATTATCAACTAAAGTAAGCATTGAACCTGAGTTATTCACAAGCATTAACTCTTTTAAATTAACAAGATCATTCATTAAAGCTCTTTGTTCATCATGATCTGAATTCAAGAAAGCCACATCTAAATTCTGAAAAGCTTGCTGGGCTTTCTTATAGAATCCCTTATAGTAGAGTTCCGCAAACTTCAAACTTGGTTTTAATTTTGAGAGCGCAACCAAAATTTCTTCAGGTTTTTCTTCAAGACGAAGCCTATCTGATAATATTTGCCACTCATTAACATCAGAACCATAACTTATTATGCAAGCTTCAATAACTTCTTGACTTAAAGGTTTTTTCAAATTGAGACTAGCTATTTTAGCAACAAGCTTTTGTGCAATATTTTTCAACTCACCACCCATAAAAACATCCTCGTCCACATAAGGATCAAAGATTTTTATTTCTTTTGGTAAATCATGATTTTTACTTTGATAATCAATTAAAGTAGCAATATCATCAACTGAAGAATTTTTAAGAAAGTCTTTTCTATGTAACAAAAGAGCAATCATATATTGATTCGCATTTTCTCTTTCATCAGAGACATTACCTTTATAAGAAGCATTCAACAGTATCTTAAGATCCTTATATGATCTGCCCGATGAGCTGACTAGATTGTTGAGCAACTGAATTCTTTGAATAATACCAGTCTCATTAATCATCCTTGAAAACTCAATTAGTTTACTTGAAAGAGTGTTATAGAGATGTGACATTTCCGCATCTTTACTTTCATGAGCTAAAAACTTCATCAATGCAAAAAGCGCATCTGGTCTTGGTAGGATTTTATACTGTGGATCAGCTAAATATGCTTGAATCAAAGCAGACGAAGCTATTTCCTCATAAGCATGAATCTCCCACTCATAAGTAGTTTCAAAATTTGATTTTGAAGCAATTAAATCAATAAAGAACTGCTTTAATTGAGATTTAATTTTCTCATCATCAATCCCTAATTTATCAAAAACACTATCGCTATTTAGACTCAAGCCAAGCAAAATAAACAAAGGCTCTTTGGTAATACAGTAACCAGTAGACGCCATAGTACCAAATTCCATGATATGAATACCTGCATTTTTAGTATTCCTAGAATTTACGGTCTGCCTTGCAAGCATTCCATCTACGGCGAAGCTCTGAAATGCTCCTTGAAATGAGATCGCTTTAGCATATTGAATTGCTCTACAAGTATTTTCAATTACCTTTACTGAACCTGCTTCAGAAGCGCTACTGAAGATCGAATTTGGACTTTGGCTTACAAAATCAACATATGATTTTGCCACCTTAAGTGCATCATCATCATCAGCACCAATCATTCTACCCATAAGGGTTGTAATAGAAGCAACTACATGTTTACCAAAATCAATTCGACTTGGTGCAACAGAAAAATTATAATAGAAATCAGCATCTTGAATGTTTTTATTGGAGGTCACTAGAAGCTTTTGTATATTTGGATTCTCTATGAAAAATTCTTTAATAGCAGTAGAACTTGGATAGAATAATTTATCCTTGATCTCCTTTTTCAATAAAACTTTATTTAAATCAACTGTAACAAGGTTCTTGAATTCTTTCAATTTCAATTCTAGATTTTTATCACACTTGAGTAACTCATTGAGAGTTTCAAAAATCTTTGTATCCTTTCTTGAATTTAAAAGCAAAGCAAAAGTGTCTTGCTGTACATCTTTCAAACTCTTTAATAACTCCAAAATAGCTTCTTGGCGACTAAGCTTTTCAATCAAGATGATTTCTTCAACTCTGTTTTCAAGCAAATAAAACTTAATTACATACTCAGCTGCTTTAGTTATCTCCTCAACATAAGCATTTTGGTATTTAAACAAAACATCTTCTACAGTTTTTCCAGGACCAAGAGTCTTCACGTAATTAGCAACACTTGCGATATTAGAAATTTCATTTTCAAGTATCACTTTAAATAAATCTATCAATGGACCAAGCAGAGTTGTTTCAAGCTGGTAATGAAACAAAGTGTATGAGCTTTCTATTGCCTTATAAAGAGATGGTGCAAGAGTTTTAGCAAGATCCTCAGCATTATCCCATTTAATTTCTGGCTTACCTGTATCCCTATCAGTAACAATAGAGATGGAAGCATTTTCAAAAAACGAATCAATGCCACTTGCAATTAAGTCTAAGTCAGGACTTACAAAATTAAAAGGGATAGCTTCTAATCTATTGTCTTCAGATTGTTTGTCAGTCTCTACATAGAGCTTTTGACCCAAAACTATTCTTGGTAGGAAATGCCCTGACCTTGAACTAACTCTTTGAACATATATCACAGCATTTTTTATTGAAGATTTTGATTGCAAAAGAGTATTCATTAGACTTAAGAAACTCTCCTCAACAAAAAACTCATGTTGATTAATTAAAGCAAACATAGAATCAATTTTATTAGGATTTTGAACAAGACCTAACGAGAGTGATTCCCTTAGCTCTTTCTTAAGATCAAAATAAAGCTCTGATAAATATTTCTGAAAAAGCAATAAATCCTTTTTAAACCTTGCTTCCTGCACCAATTCTAATTCACTCAAATATACAAGTGAATCTAATTGAATAGTAATTTGTGTTGCTTGAGCACTAAAATCAAATTCAAACTCTAATGACTCAAGACTATCCTTTAGCTTAAAGAGGTTTTCCTCAATGTGAGATTTGATTTTCTTAATCTGTATTTGAAATGATTCTACAAAAGTTAGTTCTTGAGCATTTACAAGTATTGGTCCTTGCTCATGAGCAACTCTAGAACCTCTTTGTGCAACAATTTTAAGTCCAATTGCTTTAAGAGATTCCGTGAGATTTTTATAATATAGTTTACCGTAATCAACATCAAAACTTTCTTTCATCACATCAAAAAGCTTTTGATTAATTTCCTCAGAAAAAAGATCTTTCACCGAATCTGTATCATCTAATAATTCTTCGAAGCTTACAAGATCATACGGAAGTTTACCCGCCAAAGAACGATTCCTAAGCAGCTGGGTTTTTCTAAATTTCTCAAAATCATTTACTAAATAAGTTTTTGTTTCACCAGTTTTAATTTTGTAAATCAACTCGATATAATTCAAAAAATAATCACCAGGATCGAAAGATTTTAAATTTTGAGAATCTGTCTTAAAGTATTCGTAGAGTGCTTTAATCACTCTAAAATCAAAGGCTAAAAGAAAATCAAAAAGCTTCTTATAAATCTGATTTGCACTATAAGATTCTCTGGCAAAAGCAAAATATATTGCAAACAAATAAAGTGGTACAAATTTTAATTCTATTCTAGAATCTAGCATCAGTGTTGATTTTTGATCATCATAAAGAAAAGCATGATGAAAGCTATCAATTAATTGAATATTCACTTTCGAGCCGTTAAATTCAGAGAATAATTTTTTAATATAATCTGTTTCTTTTAAATGATAAGTAAGCTCTTTTGAGAGTTCTGAAAATATGTGGTCAGTAGAATTTTTAAATTTAAATTTGTCCAAGTTAAAACTTAAACTATCCTCAATATAATCTGAACTATTTTCAGAAGTCCAGTAGCTTAAGTTTTTATTTGCAGTAGATGTTTTTGCAATGAAATATAGGTCTAAAACCATATATTTTCATTGTACTGCAAATTTGCCCCTTTACGACCGGGTCTAAATGCGACAGTATTTTTCATTTTGATGTAAGCGGCTATTTTTGACCAAAATTAAAAGCTCTATTTAGAGTGATTCTAGTTCTATTTAAAATGTCGCATTTAGACCCGGTCGTAAAGGGGCAATTATTTTTTACCAAACATTCCAAGAAGATTCGTTGCAGTACTCAGCATATTACCAAGTCCAGGCTGATGAGAACCAGAATGAGGACTTGACATACCGCCACCACCTGCACCAGCTAAACCTGAAAGCATATTCATCGCAGTACCCATAGCACCTTGTGATTTATCACCATGCATTCCTCCAGCAGACTTCTTGGTCATAGTATCAAAAATCTTTTTACCAAATACACCAGCACCAGCAAGCAAGGTACCGCCAACTACTAATTTAGCTGCCCATTTAAGAAATCTTACTACAACACCACCAAACATTAAAACAGCAGCACCTGCTGCCCACGGTTGAAAGGTTTTTGGTAATTTATTAAGTAATGGTGTCGTTGCACCAATAAACTTAAAAGGGCTTGTAAATTTACTTTTACCTGGCTCAAAATTAAACAACTGATTCAGAATTCCTTTTGTACCACTCGTAAGACCAGTAGCAGTAAGTCCAGCAATTTTTTTTATATCACCACTATTAATTGCATCCTTAACATCTTTAGGTAAAGCTTTGTCAATAAAACCATCCAAAGCTTTTGAAACTTCACCATCCATATCTTCTAAATCACCAAATAAAACTTGATTTAAAATTGCTGACGGTTTCACTGGTAAATCAATCTGATTTGCCTTTAAATAATCCTCTAACTTAGGGGATAAGAATTTAATAAGAGGTCTTGCAGCCAAATGTCCAATTGGGTTTGACATAACCATAAATCTAATTGGACCTATAAAATTTATAACTGCTGAAGTTAATCCACCTTTAAGTGATTCTTTTGCAACATTAGCACTTGCATTAACAGCCGCCTCTGCAGTGATTTTTAAACCATCTCCAACAACATTCGCTGTAGTTTTTAAACCTTGTCCAACAACGTCGACTAAACTTTTAGCTTTAGCTCTGTCAGCCCCAACATTTTTTGGTTGTGGCGGCACAATTTTCTGGCCTGAAACTGGTTTAGCTGTTTCAGTTTTTTTAATGGGTTGTTGAGTAACTGCAACCATTGCCGCCATTCCTTTATGTATATACAATAATACTAGATTGCAATATGTATTGTCAAATTAGTGGCTTAAATTAGGTAATTATACCCAAAAAGCAGAAAACCACCCAAAATTGAGTGGTTTTCTTTTTGTAAACTGAAAACTGAATAGTAAAAGATTTTGTTGCAAGATTTCTTGTCTATCGCTCCATCATAAAAGATCCGAGTTGACCTAATAATTTTACTCTTATGACTTCAAAACGACCGACCTTGAGATAGTCCTTTTATTTAATCTACTTTGTTTCGTAAAACGAAACTTGGAAAGATTAGAATCTAATCTCATTCTCCATAAAAGGAGGTGATCCAGCCACACCTTCCGGTACGGCTACCTTGTTACGACTTCACCCTAGTCAACTGCACTGCCTTAGACGGCTTCCTCCTAAAAGGTTAGATCACCGGCTTCGGGCGTTACAATCTTCCATGGTGTGACGGGCGGTGTGTACAAGACCCGGGAACACATTCAACGCAGCATGCTGATCTGCGTTTACTAGCGATTCCGACTTCATGCAGGCGAGTTGCAGCCTGCAATCCGAACTGAGACGCGATTTAAGGGATTAGCATCATATTGCTATGTAGCAGCCCGTTGTGCGCGCCATTGTAACACGTGTGTAGCCCTGGACGTAAGAGCCATGATGACTTGACGTCGTCCACACCTTCCTCCGGTTTAACACCGGCAGTCTTGCTAGAGTGCCCAACTAAATGATGGCAACTAACAACGTGGGTTGCGCTCGTTGCGGGACTTAACCCAACATCTCACGACACGAGCTGACGACAGCCGTGCAGCATCTGTCTTGGAGTTCCCGAAGGCACCAAACTATCTCTAGTAAGTTCTCCAGATGTCAAGTCCAGGTAAGG
>CAIYXB010000255.1 GCA_903930015.1 uncultured bacterium
ACAAAATAGTAGAGCGTATTAACCATGAAAACAAATCAAAACTCAGTAGAAACAAAAGACAATGAAGCTTTATCAACAGTTTCAAGTGAAATTATAACTTCATTGAAGCCAAAGCACAGTCCTGAAGGTCTTTCATTTAAAAAAGATTTACAGCTTAAAACTTTGACTGAAAGTGAAAAGCTTCGTGATAAAGAAGAATCTAAGAGAATGTGGGGCAAGTATTCCAGTAAAAATAAGCCAGCACAAATGCGCGAACAGTTAATAAGAAGATATTCATATTTAGTGAAATGGGTGATTGGAAGGTTTCCAAATATTGAAACCGCTGATTTTGATAAAGATGATTTGCTTGGTTATGGTTGTATTGGTCTTATTGAAGCAGTTGATAGATATAACCCACAGCAAGCTTGTTCATTTGAAACATTTGCAGTAAATAGAATTCGAGGAGAAGTTTTAGACTTTTTAAGATCAAGAGATTTCTTAAGTAGAACTACAAGAACAAGAGTTAAAAGATATCAAGCAGCATATGCAAAATTAGAGGCTCAGTTAGGTCGTGCACCAACTAGTGATGAAATTAAATTAGCTCTAAATGTTTCTGAAGAGGAATTAAGAACAATTTTAAGTCATGCAAACGCAAATATTTATTCATTAGATGCAGCAGAGTCAACTAAGCCATTTGAAGAAACAAAAAATTCTTTGGTTGATAGCTTAGCTTATGAAGGACCTACTCAAGAAGATCATGCTGATAGATCTTTTTTAAAAGAAAAACTTTCTAATGCAATAAACACTTTAGTTCCCAGAGATAGAGTAGTAGTAGCACTTTACCATTATCAAAAATTAACATTTAAGGAAATTGGAGAGGTTCTTGGAATCTCAGAATCTAGAGCTTCTCAGTTGCATATGAAAATCCTTCAGAAACTTAAAGTTATTATGAAAGATTTTGATCACTAGTCAAGTTCTATATATTATGCGTAGCTTAAATGATTGACAGGATTTCTGTTGGTCCTTTAGTTCTGACAGAAATCTTTTTGCTTTGTAGCCATGAGAATGGTAAAATGTAAAGCTGTGTTTGATAAAGTTCTAAGCCTTTTTGCAGGGAATGCAAATGAAAAAAATCTAAAAACAATAAGACCTATTGTTGATCATATTAATTCGCTTGAAGCTGAAATATCAGCTTTGAGTGATTCTGAGTTACAAGCAAAAACTCAAGAGTTTAAAAAACGGATTCAAGATGAATTAGCAAAAGTAAAATTTGAAAAACTCATTAGTGATGATGTTGCAAAAATGCCAGGGCAAATAAGAACAACGCACGACAAAGTTATAAATGAAACTTTAGAAAAAATTCTTCCTGAGGTTTTTGCTGTTTGTAGAGAAGCTTCAAAAAGAGTTTTGAAAATGAGACATTTTGATGTGCAATTGATTGGAGGTATTCAATTACATAGAGGCGGTATCTCTGAAATGCAAACAGGTGAAGGTAAGACTTTAGTATGTACTTTACCGGCTTATTTAAATGCACTTACTGGCAGAGGTGTTCATGTAATTACAGTGAATGATTACCTTGCTCAGCGTGACTCAGAATGGATGTCTAAGATTTATTCTTGGTTGGGACTCACTACTGGCTTAATTATTTCAGGTAAAAAATCTAAAGAGCGTAAAGTAGCTTATGCTTGTGATATAACTTATGGTACTAATAACGAATTTGGGTTTGATTACCTTCGTGACAATATGGAAACCAGTCTTGTTGATTGTGTTCAAAGACCATATTACATGGCTATTATCGATGAGGTTGATAGTATCTTGATAGATGAGGCAAGAACGCCACTTATTATAAGCGGTCTTCCTGATACTCGAAAAAATGATATCTATCTTGCTTGTGAAAAAGTTGCACAAAAGCTCAAAAAGGGTCTTAATGACAAGGATACAAAAGCTCATTATTACTTAGATGAAAAAGCTAAAAACATAATTCTCACTGATGACGGAATAAGTGAAGCTGAGTCTATTTTGAAGATTAAAGATCTTTGGGATCCTCAGTACAACCTTTCTCACCACTTGATTCAAGCTCTTAGAGCTAAAGATTTGTATGTGAAGGATTCAGATTACATAGTTAAAGTTAATGAAGAAAACAAGAAAAAAGAAGTAGTAATAGTTGATGAATTTACTGGTCGTTTGATGGAAGGACGTCGTTGGGGAGACGGTTTACACCAAGCTGTTGAAGCAAAAGAAGGAGTTGCTATTCAAGAGGAAACTCTTACTATGGCAAGTATTACTTTCCAAAACCTCTTTAGGCTTTATCCAAAATTATCAGGTATGACAGGTACTGCTTCTACTGAAGCAGAAGAGTTTGAAAAAATTTATAACCTTGGTGTTCTTACTATTCCAACTAATATGCCAAATCAACGTTTAAATTTAAATGATGTTGTTTATAAAACTGAATTTGCAAAGTTCTTTGCAGTAGTTGAAGAAATTGTTGAGGCAAATAAAGTTGGTACACCAGTCTTAGTTGGTACAACCAGTATTGAGAAGTCAGAAGCAATTGCTGAAATTCTAACTAAACCGAATAGAACTCTTCAATTATTAGAGTTCCGTATGAATAGACTCAAGCAAAATCTTACAAAAGTTAATTTTGCTGGATTTAGTGCTGAAGCAAAGAAGACCTTAGATAGACCTGCAAATTTAACTATTGATAAATGGCTTGAGATTGAAGCTGAAATTAGAAATGCTATCAAAATCAATGAAGATCTGGATTTTGCATTAATTTCTGTAACCAAAACAATAGAAGTTTTAGCCGCTATTAGAAACAAAATCAAAGTCAATGTTTTAAATGCAAAAAATCATAAACAAGAAGCCCAGATTATTAGAGAAGCTGGAAGAGTTGGAGCCGTTACTATAGCTACTAATATGGCTGGTCGTGGTACCGATATTATTTTAGGTGGACATAAGTCTAATGATTCTCAATCACCGGATTTTAATGTGGTTGATTTGGATGCCCAAAGAAGCGTAATTGAAAATGGTGGTTTATACGTAATAGGTAGTGAAAGGCACGAAAGTCGTCGAATTGATAATCAGTTAAGAGGTCGTTGCGCACGTCAAGGTGATCCTGGTAAATCTAAGTTCTTTTTGTCTTTAGAAGATAGTTTGATGAGAATTTTTGGTGGGGAAAAAATTCAAGGCATAATGACTATGCTCAATGCTGATGAGGATCTTCCAATTGAAGCAGGTATTATAAGCGGTGCGATTAATAACTCTCAAAAGAAAGTAGAGTCTCATAATTTTGATATTAGAAAACATGTACTTCAATACGATGATGTGATTAATACTCAAAGAGAAGTAATTTACAGAGAAAGAAGACAGATTCTTGAAGGTGAAGATATTCATGCAAATATTTTACGCATGATAGATTCGCATGTTGAGAATCTTGCATACTCTCAGATCAACCCAAATACTCCACAAGATATATGGTTTGATGATAGTAATGGTCTTTCACCTATGTCAAAATTATTCGAGTCTTTCAAAAATGACTTTACTAGTGAAGCTTTAGAAGCAGTTGAAGATATTGATACTTTTAGAAAGAAAGATTTTTCTGCTCTTCTACATCAACTTAAAGATGGTGTATCTAATATATACCTAAAAAGAGAAGAAGTTATAGGTCCTGAGATACTTAGAGAAGCTGAAAGACAAATAATGCTTCATGTAATTGACTCTAAGTGGGTTAATCATTTACATTCTATGGATTCATTGAAAGATGGTATTCATTTACAAAGCTATGGTCAAAAAGATCCTTTAATTGAGTATAAGAAAGAAAGTTTTGATATGTTTGATGAACTTCTTGAGGATATAAAACGTGATACAGTGGTTTTACTTTTCCATTCGCAAATTGTAGAAAAAAAAAGTCAAGAAGTGAAAATACCAGCATCTAAATAATGGCAAAACTATTTACTAAGTACCTAGAATTAGTGAACGACATAGATACCCCAGTTAGTGTTTTCAATAAGATTGCTTCTAAGTATAAAGACGGTTTTTTGTTTGAATCAGTTCTTCAGGCTAAGCAAGTTGGACGATATTCCTTTATTGGTTTTAATGCATTGAAGACTATAACTTCAATGAAGGTGTTAGAGGAATTACGTTCTGAGATTGCAAATCTAGAAGATGCTAGCAAAGAAGAGTTACCTTTCTTCTATAAAGGTTTTGTCGGATTTTTCCCTTTTGAAACATTCTGTGAAATTGAACCAAGTATTAAACCTAAAAAAACTGAAAAAGCTTTTTTGTATCTAGTCGGTAATTTGATTGTTTTTGATCATGTTCAACAAAAACTTTTTTTAATTCAAAATTCTTTAGATGCGGATTTCAAATCAAACTTAAATGAAGTGGTTGAGCTGATTAATAAAGATAGTTCATTAAAGAGACTTGATTTTGACACTAAATCAAGTGTTAATAAGTCTTTCTCTGAGACTGGATTTTATTCAAATACAGGTGAGCTTGAATTTAAGAAACTTATTGAAAAAGCTAAAAAACATATTTTTGAAGGCGATGTTTTTCAGATGGTATTGTCTCATAAGTTTTTAAAAGATTTTAAAGCGAAAACATTGGATCCTTTTTTACTTTATAGAATACTAAGGACAGTAAACCCTTCTCCCTATCAGTTTTTGTTTAACTATGTTGAAGACGGAGAGTCTAAACATTAGTTGGCTCTTCGCCTGAGATGATGGTGAAGTCAATAAAAGTTTTCGAAAATGGTAAGGATGAAATTAAAGCTCAAATTAGTCCGATCGCTGGTACTTATCGAAGAACTCATGATGCGATTAAAGATGAAGCTCTAAAACAAAAACTTTTAACCGATAAAAAAGAACTTGCTGAACACGTTATGTTGATTGATTTAGCAAGGAATGATCTTAGTCGTGTTTGCCGTGAAGTTTCTGTGCCTGAGAAAATTTTTGTAGAAACTTATTCGCATGTTATGCATATTGTTTCAAATGTTGTTGGTTTTTTAAAACCAATGTCAAAAGCTGATTCTGTTGTTGATTTAGTAAAAGCAGCTTTTCCTGCTGGTACACTTAGCGGTGCTCCTAAAATTGAAGCTATAAAATTGATTTTGGATTTAGAAAAAGAATCACGCGGCTATTATGGTGGGACTATTGGTTATTTTGGTCTAAATGGTACTTTAGATACTGCAATCATGATTAGAACAATGCTTGTGACAAAAGATCAAATTTGTATTCAGGCTGGCTGTGGGGTTGTTGCTGATTCTGATCCTGATGCTGAATGGCAAGAGACTTTTAACAAGGCAAATGCCCTTATTGATGTGGTGTTGATGGCAGAGAATATTACTTAAGAAAGTATATTCCTGAGTTGTCGTTTTCTATTGAGCGCAAATCCTAAATGCTATAATCTCATGCTGTTCTTGATCTTTAGCTATTATGGTTTTCTATTGAGCGCAAATCCTAAATGCTATAATCTAATAACGTCCCTGTTACATGCTATGTAAAGTTTTCTATTGAGCGCAAATCCTAAATGCTATAATCATATATAGAATCGGAATGTTCTCGGATCATGTTTTCTATTGAGCGCAAATCCTAAATGCTATAATCATATACTATTAAATGTCAGTAATATAGTACGTTTTCTATTGAGCGCAAATCCTAAATGCTATAATCTGAAACAGCTAAAAAAGAAAATCAAGCACTGTTTTCTATTGAGCGCAAATCCTAAATGCTATAATCATAATTTTTTTGTTTTGCTCTTCAACATTAGTTTTCTATTGAGCGCAAATCCTAAATGCTATAATCAG
>CAIYXB010000256.1 GCA_903930015.1 uncultured bacterium
GCTTTAGACCTCTGCGAAACCGAAGGTTGAGCGTAAGGAGGTCTAATAAAAATCACAAAATCGAAGATTTTGATAGAGTTCTTGCGGACCCATTTATGGGTTTCGCAAGAACTCTTTTATAAAACGAGTATGCAACGCCAATCCGATATGCTTCAGGGTGTTGCAAATTTTCCGAAAACATTTCTGATTGGCTGTACAAGATTTATGGATTCACCAGAAAAGCCCACAAATCCATTAACAATTCAAATAGCTTTATTGGTAATTACGAGTAATTGCTCTAACCACTAGCTCTGAATCAAGGTTTGAAAAAACCTGTACTCTACCAAGGTGTCCTTTTGGCACAACAAAACTTGGAACTCCATTAAGGGCTTTTTTGTCATATTTAAAAGCAGCAAGAATACTTTCGAGTTTAATTTCATTTGGGATTTTGTAATTGATATTGAATTTATCTAGTAGATTAGTTACCTTTGTCGTAGCTGATTTTTTAATATAGCCCAGTTCTTCTGATAAATAACAAGCGCAGACAAGCCCGATAGCAACAGCTTCACCATGAGTAAAAACTTTGTATTTAGTAGTTTCTTCAAATGCATGAGCGAAAGTATGACCCAAATTCAGGTAAGCTCTTTTACCTTTTTCTCTTTCATCATCAGCAACAATCCCAGCTTTAATACGCAAACAATGACTAATAATTTCATTTAGAGTCGCCTGATCTTTTTCTAAAATCTGATCTGCATTCAAATTCACAAAATCATAAAAATTATCACCAAGCACTGTATCCCAATCAGAGCCAAGCATAGTGTATTTAACAAGCTCCCCCAATCCACTTTTAAATTCTCGATCTGGTAATGTCAATAAATTTGAGGAGTCGATGTGAACCATATGTGGTTGATAAAAACTGCCTATTAAATTTTTACCTTCAGGCACATTAAAACCAGTTTTACCTCCAACCGAAGAATCAATCATAGAAAGCAGGGTAGTTGGCACTTGTACATAATTTATTCCGCGATAAAAAGTTGATGCAGCAAAACCAGCGATATCACCAACCACACCGCCACCTAACGCCACCACTGTATCTTTTCTTTCAAAATTTAAACTTAAAAGTTTTTGCAAAATAAGTTGATAAGTAAAGAAATTTTTAGCCTCTTCACCATTTTCAATAATCATTGAATGCACTTCAAATTCATCAGTAGTAATCTTTTCAAGAAGTATATCTAAGTAATGCTTTGCGATTGGCTCTTGGCTAATTACCAATACCTTTTTACTGGGCTTAATTGGACTTAAGGTAAATCGATATAAGTCTTTAAAGTAGATTTTATAACTTGTACTATGACCAGGAATTTTAACTTCTTGCTCTTGAACCTTAGGTTTTGAGACCTCTAAATTTTTTATAATTTCAATACCAATAGAATTAATTGATTTCCCTTCAGTTGTAATTTGGATATGGCTATCATAATAGGCATCTTTTCTCTCTTTCCAAAGGTCCTTTAGAATATCTAACTGATTCTTACTTTCATTTAGAAGAGGTCTACTTTTTCGTCTTTTAATTCTTTGATGTAAATCTTGAGGATCGGCAATTAAAGCAATAAGCTTTGAATGTTCTTTGATTATTTTCCTGCTTTCAGTATTAACAACAGCTCCACCACCCAAAGAAACAACTAAATCTTCTCCATCAATAAAAATCTCTTTTATTAAATCAGCTTCCAGTTTTCTAAAATATTCTTCACCATTATCTTCAAAAATTTGAGAAATACTTTTACCTTCTCTTTTTTCAATAATATGATCAGTATCGAGAAAATTTTTCTTTAAATGATTTGCTAAATATTTACCAACAGTAGACTTACCTGACCCCATTAAGCCGGTCAGAGCAATATTAAAGCTTTCTTTTTTCAATGTTTCTGGCACTTTTTATTTCAGGACTTGCGCTTTTGGCTTAGTACAAGGCACATTCGAGGCGAAAAAGCGCAGTTTACTAGTTGTAAATGAGCATTTTGAGCTGAGAATTAACGCAGTAATCAGTCAAACGCGTAAGTCATGATTTATCTTAGCAGCAGCTCGATTTGCGAGTCTAGTCTAAAAGGTTGATTTATCCTAATTATACTTTAGAGCCATAAGTACTAGTCCGATATAACTAATTATCAGCAATCTGATCTAAACAATAAGGAAAACAATATGGATTTATTAAATAAAGCAAAACTCTTTGGCAATTTCAGCTTAGTCTACGGAAAAACTCACAAAGTTTTAACTAAAGCATCAGAATATTTACCAAAAGATTTTTCATCATTAATATCTATACTTGAACCTAAAGAGACCAAAGTCAAAGCTCGTGAAATACTTGCTGAAGATTTTGTACTGAACAGTTTTTATAAACCATTATCACAAAAATTAGAAATGGCAGAATTTGATGCATGGAAAATTTCTATGAAAGCTGCTGTTATTTCAAAATCTGTCAACGCATGGCTTGGACATAAAGATTTTCAAAAATGTTTTCTTGCTGCACTTGTAAGAGATCTGCCAATAATGATTTTAAGACTGGAAGATAAAGAAAACTACAAAGCTTTTGAACAAAGAGTTATAGAAGGTAAATCAATCGCTGAAGCTTCTCTATTAAGCTTCGGAATTGGCTTAGAGCAATACCTAGAGCAATTCTACAAACACTTTAATTATGGAATGATAAATGAAACTCAAGAAAAGATTGCAGATTTTTCTTACTATCTTGCTGAGAGCTTTTCAAACAAAGAACAAAAAGCTTCTACACTTTGGATAGAATCTCAAAAAGAAATGGAAAAACTTGGTCTTGTGTTGGAAGAAGATAAATGGGCTAATTACATAAGTATTTTAT
Source organism: uncultured bacterium (assembly GCA_903930015.1). Lineage (GTDB taxonomy): Bacteria > Cyanobacteriota > Vampirovibrionia > LMEP-6097 > LMEP-6097 > CAIYXB01. Next base: position 2,840 of record CAIYXB010000256.1, read on the forward strand.
TTGTAAAAACCCTTGAGACTGAAGCTAAGTTTAAGTAGACACACAATATCTCTGCTAGAATAATACTCATGGCAGTATATTCAAAAGCATCTAAATTACATGACATCAGCTTTGGCACTGATGGTTGGAGAGCATTAATCGCAAAAGAATTTACCTATGCTAATTTAGAAATTTTTTCTAAAGGACTCGCAAAATATATTCTTGAAAACTATGGTGCTGACAAACCACTAATAATAGGTCGCGATGCCAGATTCCTAGCAGATAAATTTGCGGCGTTTACTGCTGAAATTATTAACAGCTACGGGATTGAAGTTCACATGATTGAGCACCCAGTGCCAACTCCAGTCATCGCCTATGAAGCCTTCAAAAAAGAAACTTGTGGCGCACTCACTTTTACGGCAAGTCATAATCCACCTGAATACATGGGTATCAAATATATTCCAGAGTATGGTGGACCTTCAAGCAAAGAAATCACAGAAAAGCTTTTAGCTAAGATTGATTGGGCTGCTGAAAACCAAGATTATAAACCAAATGCACAAAAAGCTACTATCAAAATTGTCGATCCAGCTCCTGATTATTTCAAACACATAAGAACTCTTGTTGATTTTGAAGCTATTAAAAAAGCTAACGCAAAAAAACAGACTAAGCTTGTCTATGACCCGCTTTACGGTTGCGGACGTAATTACACAAATGTCATTTTAAAGGAAGCAGGTTTTGCTGTAACTACTTTACATGACGTTTCTGACGCTACTTTTGGTGGCTCATTACCAGACCCCAGCGAAAAAAGATTAAGCGAATTAAAAGAGACTCTTTTAAAAACTAAAGCTGACCTTGGAGCAGCAAACGACGGTGATGCTGACAGATTTTCTTTTTTTGATAACGAAGGAAATTTCTACCCTGCAAATAAGTCACTGAGCATTATTGCAAAATATTTAATTGAAAATAGAGGATTTAAAGGTACTATCGCTCGAACGCTTGCTACAAGTCATGTTTTTGATGAACTTGCAAAAAAAACTGGTAATAAATCTATTGAGACACCAGTTGGTTTTAAATGGATCTGCGAAGTAATGAGATCAGAGCCAACTATCATTGGTGCAGAAGAGTCTGGTGGAATGAGTATACTTGGACACATTCCAGAAAAAGATGGCATACTTGCAATTCTTCTTTTAGCTGAAGTGCTCGCTATCACGGGTAAAACACCTCAAACTTTATGGCAAGAGGTTCAAGATTTTGTTGGTAAAAAATATTTTTATGACAGGCTCGATTTACACATCAATGATAAAGATGGATTCATGGCAAAATTCAATGATCAATCTTTAAAAGAGATAGCTGGCTTTAAGGTGAACAAAATAGACCGGACAGAAGGCTCTAAGGTATATCTTGATAACGGAGCATGGTTTTTGGCTCGTCCTTCGGGTACAGAGGCAATGTGCAGAGTGTATTTTGAGGCTAATGATGCAAAAGAGCTTAAAGATATAGTTAATTTCATTGAAAAAATGATCTGAGTATTTACTGATTTATCTTAAGGGTATAGTAAAATCTTGAATTAAAGCTAGAGCAAATGCTTTAGATCAGCTTCATAGTTCAGATGAGCACTAATGTTTTAAAATATAAGCATGTCGTTTTTAAAGACAGCAAACCCAATTTTAAATAAAGCTTTAAAAGGTATTCGCATAACTCAAAAAGAAGCTTTAGAACTTTTTGATAGCGCATCTAGCTTAGACCTAGCTTATAGCGCAAACGAAATACGTCGTCGTCTTCATCCAGACGATGCACCGACAACTTACGTCATACAAAGAAATATAAACTACTCTAATGTCTGCACAGCACATTGTAGTTTCTGTGCTTTTTATACACCACCAAACTCTACAACTACAAACTCAAGTGACGTAAAATTCCCAGAAGCTTACGTTCATGATTACCAAACTATTTTAAAACCAAAAATTCAAGAACTTATTGATATAAATGGCACTGAGATTCTTTTCCAAGGTGGTCACAACCCTGCACTTGGACTTAGCTATTACACGGAGCTATTTCAGACAATTAAAAAAGATTTTCCTGGTGTAACACTGCACGCTTTAAGTCCCGCAGAGATAGTCCATATCACAGAAAAAACTATAACGCCAGAAAGCGATTATGGAGATGGTACAAATAGAAAAAAAATCCTCAAACCTAACCTATCTCAAATCAAAGAAACTTTAATAGCACTTCAAAAAGCTGGTATGGACTCCCTTCCAGGAGCTGGTGCTGAGATCCTTACAGAAAGAGTTCGCAAAATTATTGCTCCACTGAAAATTACAACTCAAACTTGGCTTGATGTTATGGAGACAGCACACTCTTTAGGCATGAGGTCTTCAGCGACAATGATGTACGGTCACGTTGATACCTACGAGGATAGAGTAGAACATTTAAAAGTTATTAGAGATCTTCAAGACAAGACCGGTGGCTTCACAGCTTTTGTTGCTTGGAATTTTCAAAAGGGAGATACTCCTTTAAGTAAAATAATGGATTCGCTTGAAGAGCAAGGTAAATTACCTAGCTACAATAAAAATTCTTCTGGAGAAGATCACTTAAGGACTCTTGCTATTGCAAGAATTTATTTAGACAATATAAAAAATTTCCAATCAAGCTGGGTTACTCAAGGGCATAAATTAGGTCAAGCATCTTTGGGCTTTGGAGCAAATGATCTTGGCGGTAATATGATGGAAGAGAATGTTGTTTCAGCTGCTGGAACTACTCACAGAGCCGGTGTACGTGAGATGAGATATTATATCGAAGCTGCCGGTAGAAAGCCTGCACAAAGAGATACCCAATACAACCTCATTGGGGTCTGACCCCATTTCTCTTAACCAAGATAATTCATTAAGGAAAATGGGGTCAGACCCCAATAGGGAATGTATAATGTCTAACTATGGTCTACAAAGGTACTATTCTCAAATACTCGCAATTTCTTTCGGTAAATAACCAAACTCCTATCATAAGTATTAGCGAAGGAAGAACACCTCTTGTGCCTGCACCATACATCGCAAAACAAACTGGTGTTCAAGGACTAAGCGTTTATTTAAAAATGGAAGGACTAAACCCAACCGGATCTTTTAAAGATCGTGGCATGACCATGGCAGTTTCTAAAGCAGTTGAAAAAGGTGCTACTAAAATTATCTGCGCAAGTACTGGTAATACCTCAGCTTCCGCTGCTGCTTACGCTGCGCGCGCGCGAGCACTCGGCTATGAGATGGAATGCTATGTACTTATTCCTGCTGGCTACGTTGCACTTGGCAAACTCTCTCAAGCAATGATTTACGGAGCAAAGGTTATCCAAGTCGAAGGGAATTTTGATGAAGCACTCAACATCGTAAGATCACTTTCTGAAAAATATCCAATAGAACTAGTTAACTCTGTAAATCCCTATAGAATCGAAGGACAAAAAACCTCTGCTTATGAGATCTGCGATGAACTTCAATCTTCACCTGATTATATATGCATACCTGTTGGTAACGCAGGTAATATTACCGCTTACTGGGCAGGTTTTACTGACTATGTGCGCAATCCAACAGCAAGACCAAAAATGTACGGCTTTCAAGCAGCTGGCGCAGCTCCAATTGTTGAAGGAAGAATTATAGAAAAACCTGAAACTATCGGAACAGCAATTCGAATCGGTAATCCAGCAAGCTGGAAACAAGCCCAAAAAGCTCGTGATGAATCTGGTGGACTTATAGACTCTGTCACAGATGAAGAGATGCTTGAAGCCTATAGAATGATTCATCAAATGGAAGGTATGCACTGTGAACCAGCTTCAGCTGCTAGTGTTGCAGGACTCATCAAAGTCGCTCGTCAAGGCAAAATCCAACATGAAAGTACAATAGTATGTATCCTTACAGGTAACGGTCTTAAAGATCCACAAACTGCAATCAACCAAAGCGATATGGTAGCTGCCGAGAAAACTTATAAAGCAGATGAAGATGCTATTGCAAAAGTTTTAAATCTCACTGCAGTTAAAAGTTAAATAGCTAAAGAAAAACCTCGGGTTATGCTTTTTGAAAAATCTATTACAGAGATACGAGTATCGCTATCGAAAAATTTATATATCGTGAGCATACCTGTTTGAACTTTGTCTTTAGTATCTTGTTCTACTAGTCTTTCATCAGGCGACCTTTTGGAGTTTCCAAGCGCTATTACTTCTGCAGTCTGAGTCCTAGTTTCATAAAAAGAAAAGTTTATTCCATGATGATTTGAAAAACTAACTTCGGTACCGTTTGGTAACTTTTCGTTAAAACTTCTATCATTAGTTTTAAGAGCTTTATTAACAAATTGAATAACTTTAGGGTTAGTTATTTTATGATCACCAATATCCATGTCAGCTAACAATTCATTTAAAACAGATTCTGCTTCTATAGCTAGAGCTCTATTTGGTGATTGAGATAGTATTTCTAATTTACTGAATTAAGAAGACTTTTATATTTTTAGTAAAACAATAAGTATATACCAGCTTGATTCATGAGAGTATCCCAAACCTAGATAGAATAATCAATACTATAGCCATAGCTATTCTATAAATCACAAACACGGTAAGAGAATGAGTTTTCAAGAATTTCAGTAAAAACCCTATAGCTAAAAACCCCGACAAGAAACTAACCAAAAAACCTAAAGATAGTTCAAAAATTCCTAGCTCAATACCACCTACCTCAATCAAATCCTTAACAGCAAGCAGCCCTGCCCCCGCTATAGCCGGTAATCCTAGTAGAAACGAGAATCTTGCGGCTTCTTCCTTTTTTAGACCCGTAAAAAGACCTCCAGCTATGGTTGAACCTGAGCGAGACATCCCTGGAAATAATGCAAGACATTGAAGTAACCCAACAAAAAACATTTGCTTAAGATTCAGCTTCTCGATAGAATTTTCGGCTTTCGAAAACTTCTCAGCAAGATACATCAAAATAGAACCAGCGATTAAAGTATAGGCAACAAAATCTATCGAGCGAATATATTCAGATTCAAAAAGTCCTTTAAAACCAAAGCCCACGATCACCACCGGTATTGAAGCAAAAAATATACCCCAACTTTGCTTGGTATAAGATTTATCAAACAACAAAAAACCTTTCGCTAAATTCAAAACGTCCTTCCTAAAATAAATAAGAACAGCAAACAAAGTCCCTAGGTGTAAAAACGCATCAAAAGCAAGACCAAAGTTCTCAAGTTGCAGTAACTTTGGTACTAGTATCAAATGACCTGAGCTACTAACAGGTAAAAACTCTGTCAGACCTTGAATCAAGGCAAGAATTATTACAGAAATTATTGATAAGGAAAACATCTATAGCCTTTATTGTAAACCAGATTCTCGACGTTACATGGATTGCCGCGTCGCATTTTCATGCTCCTCGCAATGACACTGCCTCTTTCAAACGCCACAAAAAAATTTTCTTATGATCACCCGACTGCAAAATCTCTGGCACTTTTTGTCCTTGATAATCAGCAGGACGTGTGTACTGTGGATACTCAACAAGCTTAAAATTTTCTAGAGAATTTTTATCAAGACCAGTCTCAGATAAAAATTCCTCAAGCTCTCTTTTAGTTACTCCAAGTTTCTTAAATTCCTCAAGAAGATTAATCTCACTATGAGTCTCAAATTTAGAACTCTCATCATCCCCTAAAACACCTGGCATTAATCTAAGTGAGCTATCAAGAATTGAGAGTGCAGCAAGCTCACCACCTGTGAGCACATAGTCTCCGACAGATATCTCCATAGTAGCTCGCGAACGAATCCTTTGATCAAAACCTTCATAGCGACCGCAGAGTATAATCAATTGTTTTTTTTGCGATAGTGTATTTGCAAGTTTTTGATCAAACTTAACACCAGAAGGGCTTGTAACAATAATCTCGTGATCATTTTCTAAATTTATTGAATTAAGACAATCAAGCCAGGGCTGAGGCATCTGCACCATACCAGCTCCACCACCATAAGGTGTGTCATCTACTTTCCCATGCTTATCCAAACTAAAATCACGTGGGTTCTTTAGCTCTAATTGAAAAAAATTTTTCTCTTTTGCAATTTTCATAATGCTCTCATCAAAATATGATGAAATCAATTGCGGAAAGAGAGTAAGAACAGTTATTTTCATTTTGAATTTGCCTGATTTATTTTCTCGTTAGACCTCATTAGCCTCAACCTTTGGTTTTGCAAGAGGTTTAATTTTTTTCTTTCTAAAATACTTTGCTGCTATTGCCACATCTTCAAGTTCATCAAGCTTCTCAATATCAATTTTTGAATCAAAAGACATAGTACTAAGTGATGTCGTGAGCATTTCTTTTGCTAGGGTTTTATGAGCAATTCTTTCAAAGTGCTTTTGGATACATTCAATTGCAGAATTAGTATCCTTTGTAATCACCTCTAATGCTTGATTATTTTTTTTGATAAAATCTTCAACTTCGCGAGCATGAGTCTTATAATAATCTTTTCTGACTACAAGCAAAGTCACAGGAAATTCATTAATCCTATCAAGCTCTTTCCTCAGCTTGGTTTCATATTCATCACCAGGTGAATTCAATAAACTTTTTACTTTCATTTCAGTATTCAAATTAATAAAACCTCTTTGCGTAAGTAAAGTACCCCAAGGCTCTGCTGTTAGAGCTGCATCCACAGAATTTCGGTGCAAGACCATTTCAAGCTCTGATGGACTTACAGCAAGATACTCCACCTTCTCATCAAAATTTAAAGCTTTTGCACCTAAGGACTCATTTGCGATCTCTTTTAAACTATTAGGCACATTAGTTTTAGATTTTTCTAAACGACTAATGAGGTTTCTTGCTAAAAGATCTTGTGTATTGCCGTACTGCGGGACTGCAATTTTTTTGATTTTAAAATTTTTATCAGATCTAAATTTCTCACTAACGACAAAAGCATTAGCGCCAACAGCACTTACTGTAAGTAGCTCAAGCTCAAATCCTTTGTTAATAGCATTTATATAAGGACCAGGACCAATATATGCAATATCAATATTTTTCGACATTAAAGTATTAAGCAAGTAGCCACCAGAGACATAATGTTCAACTTCATATTCACCAAAGAGTCCCTTTTCAATAGCCACAATCGGAACTGCGTGCGTTATGTTCAATAAGTAGCCTACTCGAGGCTTACCAGAAGGTTTTGGCGCGCAAGAGCTCAAAGAAGTTACTAATAAAAAAAACAAAAGAGGCTTAAAGATCACGTTCTTAAAGCCTCTTTTTGTAATAGAAATTTTCACAAATCCTTATTTGTTATAAGTATTCCAAGTGCGAACACCATTAGCTTTTATGTAAACTGTAGTATTAGCTTTTCCTGGAACTGGACCCTTGATAAGTACTAGATTCTTCTCAGCATCATATTTGTAAACTATCGCTTTTGTTTTTGTAAAGATTCTGTTACCCATCATAGAAGGCATACGTTTACCTTTTTTAACACTACCTGGAGTTGTACCAGCACCGATAGAACCAATTTGTCTTTTTGATTTAGAACCGTGAGAATTTCTTCCAACTCCCATGTTATGTAGCTTCACACCACCCTGAAAACCTTTACCAATCGAGATACCAGTTATATCAACTTTTTTAAGATCCGCAAAGAAATCAGTAGCGTTAATTGCATCTCCAACTTTTAAGTCTTCAATAACTTCATGACATCTAAATTCTTTCGTCTTTCTAAAATTCTCAACATTATTTTTTCCAAAACGAACTTTATCAGCTTTAGTTAAATGTTTGTCTTTTGCTTTAAAAGCTCCAACTTGAACCGCATTGTAACCATCACGTGCTTCTGTTTTGATTTCAGTAACAACATTTTCAGCAAGCTGAACTACAGTAACTGGAACAACGTTTCCTTCTTCATCGAAAACTTGAGTCATCCCAACTTTCTTACCAATTAATCCGTAATCTTTTATATTAGTCGCCATATTTTTCTCCTTATATTGTTTCTGAGCTTTAAAAACCCAGAACGCACAGTAACTTTTGGCTAAAGCCTTCATGCGTGAGCTAATAATCTTAGCAATTAAGACCCCTACGGGAAAATAAAGAGAAAATAAAGCAAAAAAGCCACTATTTATTAGCTTTTTAGACCCTTTGGGCTCGTAAACTTGCTGCCTTTGCAATTACCAAATCTTTAAGGCCATCCATTTTGCCTTTTTCAAGATTTATAACCTGAAGGTGCTGAGCCTCTCTTTCTTGATTTAAAACTTTATCAAAAGTCTGTTTTAAAACAGGGTCGCTCAACATATCTTCAAGGTGAGATCCAGTGATTACTAGTTTTTTGGTATTAGGATCTTTGATCAATTCTTGATTGTAAGAATTAATGAATCTTGCTAATCTTGTCACAAGATCTAATACCAAAAGCTTTGCCAATTGATCACCATCTCTATAAGCTTTCATGATAGCTTGACTATCCATTTGGTCATTTGAGCTTAGAATCGCACTTGATTTTGCTTTTTCAATATCAATACCTGACTCTTTGTAATCTACAAATAATTTACCTAAAAGCTCAGCTATTACATCTTCTCTAGCAGCAATTTTTAAAGAACGCAGGTAGTCAATTTTAGCTTGAACACCAGTATTAAGTTTTCTTTCTTTTGCACCACCAGCAAAAAGCTTATCTGGCGTAAGGCTCTCAATAAACCCGTTCGTAAAGGTCTGCATATCAAGCTCAGAGACTAAATTAGGATTATTTGAGATGTCTATATGCCCAGACTCTGTATTAATCAATTCAGCAAAATCCTTTTTATTTGAATCAAAGTTTTTTGAAATTCCAATATTCATTCCAGAACCACAAACCATAGAAAGTACATTTTCTTTATCTTGAAGATTATTAACTTCTGAATTTGCGATGGCGATTGTGTCATTTATTACAGTGAAATCTACTTTTGCAGTACTACCACTTCGTCCATTTTGACTGATGACACTTTTACCCGCTTCATCTTGATAATTAATCTGAAAATCACTTTTCAAAGCAGTTGTCATTTCAGCAATAAAATTAATTAAAGAGGAAGCATTTGGATGTTGATACTGAGAAGTTCCCTGGGTAAAGCTAAAATTTGGCAACATATGCAAGCCCGGTTTTTGAGGCAATCTATGCTGAGAATTAAATAAATTTTGATGCTTACTTGTCTCAAATCCAGCCACACCAAGAGTTACGGGTAAGACTTGTTGCCCTAGGATTTTTGCTTGAGTTGAGACGGTTGCAATAATCTCAAACAAAGCTTTGACAGCAGCTTCTTTTGAGCCTAGCTTTTTAATGTCGAGCTCAAAATGGCTTGCACCATTTGGCTCTTTCTCTAAACCAGTAATTGCAAAATCAACCGTTGACCCACCTAGCCTTGCTGCAATAGCGAAAGGTGACCTCTCTTCTTGGCGTTGAAGTATTTGCTCTCTAGGATTTTTGTTAGTATCTATATTTATCTGAGGTGAAGTAGCTTTATAAACAAACTTAAATTCATCTACAGATCCAAGCTTCTTTGCTTCAATCATAAAGAATATAGTAACAAAAGAATAAAAATAGAATAATTAATTATTATTAGATGACTAAGTTAAATCACCTAAATTAACTAGCTTTCTCAATCATCTTTTCAATTTTCTCTTTATCAATAACAAAATCTTTAAAAGCTAGTTGCACTGTAAGCGGTATATCCAATAGTGAGTAGTCTTTAGAATCAACAAACATCAATCCTTGAGAGCCTTTACCCACAGTATCACCATGCTTATCAACAATCTCATGTTCAAGTGTTACAAACTTACGATTAAAATCCTTAATACGAATACGAATCTCTACCTCTGTAAACTCATTAATTTCTTTTAAAAACTTATGGTTATAGTCGCGAGTAAGAATTAAAAAAGGTGATGTTTTTGGATCGAAGCCCGGCATTGTATGCAAGAAAAAAAGCTCTCTTGTTTTACCAACCCACATTGAATACATCGCAAAATAAACATTACCTACAGAATTAGTGTCTTGGTAAGTTGGGATAAATTGATGTACAAAAAAACTATCCTGAACATAGCAACCCTTTATATTGACAGGCTTTGCACCAGGTGGTAAATCCTGAATATTAACTGGTTGAATTGGAAGATCTATACCTGCTAATTTCATATTTGGAGCTGCTGTAATTAACTTAGGATTAATATTACTTGTTTCACTAACTGCTCTAGTAATCACAGAGTCAGTTGAGTGAGTATAAAAACCATAAATAAACGGGAAAATTCCACCAAGAGCCATGAGGATTGTCTGTTCTTGGAAATAACCAATACCAAAAAATGCCAAGCTAGAAAGCCCACCAGCAAAGAGTTTTATATTCAAAAACTTTTTATCCATTGCTGCATTTGAAATATCCCTGTACATTGCAACAGAATAAATAACAAAAAATGATGCATAAAATGCCATGTAGTATTCCAATTCAAAACTAAAAAATTTCTCTAAATTTGGGTCAAACCTTGAAACAAATTTACCGAGTTCCGTAAAATGCAAAGTCGTTATACCAGCAATCACACAGAGCAAAGAGCCCAAAAGAGGTGATGTAATTAATTGAGGTGGAATAAAAGAAAAAATAATACTGTTTGAATCTTTTGCTAATTTACTTGCATACCACTTATAAGCAATATAACCGCTATCAAAAGTTGATAAAGCAAATAATGAAGCAGCCAGTATATAAAATCCTAGAAGCAGTTCAAAGCTTGGTACTGAGCCTAAAGTTAGGGTGATAATACTTTTTACTGAATAGAACAAAGAACTTGGATCTAGATTTGATAAAGTCGCAATCATATCTGGCAAAAATTCATTTGCATATTTGTAACAAGCAAGTGCTAAAAAACCATCAAGCATTAAAAATACCCAAAAAATAATTCCAGCGACAATATATGAAGCAAACACAGAACCATTTTCCTTTTTAATTTGAATAACTCTTTGCCAATTTTGTAAATCAAGCCAAGGACCACAAAGAAAACCAATTGCGATCGGGATCCAAAAAGCTAGTTCGACAAAAGAGCTATTAAATTTGTACAAGGGCACAAAATTTATGGCTTCTTTGTACCAGGCAAGATGACCTCCACTTAAAGCTAACTGTGCTTTCAAGCCTTGATCATCAGAACTTAAAGCAGCACTAATTAAA